>NZ_QTNE01000001.1:0-396691 GCF_003603495.1 Bacteroides sp. AM41-16
TACTGAATCCCGTATTTTACATTTACACAAAATATTTTATAGTGCCTTTATTATCTACATATCGGGAAAATCCTCTTGTATTAGGGAGCTTTTTACCCCGAATCTTTTTTGCAAGTATCTCTCTGTAGTAGTAATTGATTTATGCCTGAAGTGCTTTTGTATTTCCCATGTATTAACTCCTGCATTGACCAGTTTTACTCCACCGGTATGTTTGAAGCTGTAAAGTTTGTATCTTTTGCTTAATCCCAGTTTATCCCTGATTCTGTCAAATCTATATCTGAAGGTATTTTTCCCAAGTCTGTGTTTTCCTGGCTGGCCGTCTCGAGAGAAAAGATACCAGTCTTCCGGATAGTTGCCTATCTTCAGCAGGTCATCAAGAACTTCATAAAGCTGCCTTGGCATATTGACTGTTTCTGTCAGTCCGTTCTTACTGATATCCTGACGGATGGTAATGGATGCTGTCTCCAGATTGATGTCACGTATCTGCAGATACAAGCATTCTTTCGGGCGGATTGCACAATAGTATTCAAGCTGACATAATAGCAGGAGTTGCGGGTCGTGCTCTCTCATATAGCCAATCAATATATTTCGGATCTTGTCTGGAATTGGGCTTGCCGCTTCATCTCTTTTCTCGCCAAGATTAGGTATATTGGTGACCGGATTAGCTACAACAAGCTTTTTGTGTAGTAAGTAATCGAAAAAAGTATGCAATAACTGCTTGTATTTCAATACTGTCCTGCGACTGATATGTCCAGTTCCGACTATGTGATAAAAAAAATTGTGTATATGTTCTTCTGATATTACACGCACGTTCTTGTTTGCCAAGCACCCCGCTTCCACCCATTCACAGAAGATCCTCAGTTTGGAACAGTAAGTCTGATAGGAGGAATGCGCAAGTTCGGCTTTTTTCAGTTGGAGGAATTCTGAAATGTGCACTCTGATGCTGACGGCACCCTTGCTGTTATTGCCCCATCTGTTGACCATGGCCTGATACATAAGCTCGTCTTGATAGGTAACATGGTTTTCAGCGAACGGATCCTCCCCACTGTTGAGCTTGTTTTTGATTGTAGATATCACTTTCTCGGCATGGGCACGCCTGGCACTTTCCGTTGCCAGTTCCGCAAAGCCCTCATAATGCCGAAACCGCTTCATCTCCCCGGTTTGTGGATCCCTCAAGGAATATTCCACATACCATTTTTTTGTTAGATCTCCGCCACAATCCTTTAGCTTGGGCAGGATAAATACAGATTTCTTTCTTGCCATTTTTGCTGTTTTTTTGAATTAAGGGTGATGATTTACTAACTCAATAGACAGTTAAATAGACAGTTATTTTTGTTGGACGCTTCCATATACAAAAATAAGTTGTTGAAAATCAACAACTTATTCATTTAAGTCGGGGTAGCGGGATTCGAACCCACGACCCCCTGCTCCCAAAGCAGGTGCGCTAACCGGACTGCGCTACACCCCGAATACTTTACTTCTGAAAAGCGAGTGCAAAGGTAAAAACAATTCTGATACCAACCAAACATTTAGGCAAGTTTTATGCAATTAAAATTACATTTTCAGATAGAAATCTTTCGTTAAAGCTACATATTCAGGGGTAAACTCATTGTGATTCACCTCAATACAGAGTTTCTCTTCTCTACACTCTTTTGCTTCAAAACCAAAGTTCAGCAATACCCGTCTGCACGGTTTTCCGGGCTTGGTGAAGACTTGCACACGATGCAATGGAAACAACTTATGGTTCCAAGCTGTATCCACAACCGTTTTTTCAGCTTCCGCTGGAATAATGATGCTTACGACTCCTTGCTCTTCAAGCAAAGATGCCGAACGACGAAACAGTAAATCGTAATTCAAATTGCCCGCATGCCGTGCTGTGCACCTTTGTTCGTCAGGACATTTCAACGCATCTATAAAATAGGGAGGATTGGAAACGATGAGGTCAAATCTGTTTTCCGGCTGATAATCTCGGAAATCATGACATATGATCTCTACTCTATCGGCCCATGGAGAGTGAGATACATTTTCTGTGGCTTGTCCGGCTGCAGCCGCATCTATCTCGATTGCAGTAATCCGGGCATGCGGATTCCTTTGCGCTAACTGTAAGGCTATTAATCCGGTACCGGTTCCAACGTCCAGTATACGCTTTGCTTTGTCTGCCGGGGCCCATGCCCCAAGTAGTACACCATCTGTGCCGACCTTCATGGCGCATTTATCATGAAATATGGTAAATTGTTTAAACTTAAAAGATGATTTTGGCATGTTTATCTTCTTTAATTGGGCTCAAAAATAATCAAAGCCTGCATATTTGTCATAAAATTGGCACTGTTTTTGTCTTTTTAAAGGGTGAAGAACGTTTATTTATGAAGAAATAGCTTAACTTTGCAGGCGCTTTATTGGCCTGCCAATATGACATAAACTAAAAAGAAAGAAATGAAGAAAAGAAATTACCTGAGTGATGTCGAAGATAGAAGCGGAAACGCTTTCTCTGTAATTGCTGATTTTGAGGGGAATGAAGAACAATTGATGGACATTGAGGTAGAAGAGGTTTTACCGATATTGCCTCTCCGAAATATGGTATTGTTCCCTGGGGTGTTTATGCCGGTATCTGTAGGAAGAAAATCTTCCCTCAAATTGGTGCGTGAAGCAGAAAAGAAAAATTCTTATATAGCTGTTGTATGCCAAAAGGTGGCTGAAACAGAGACACCTCTGTTTGAGGATTTACATACCATCGGTACAGTTGCCAAGATAGTACGTGTGCTTGAAATGCCAGACCAGACAACTACAGTCATTCTGCAAGGCTCCAAACGTATGGAACTGAAGGAGATTACGGATACGACTCCTTATCTGAAGGGACGGATAGCTACGCTGAATGAAGAACTTCCGGAGAAGAATGACAAGGAATTCCATGCATTGGTAGAGGCGTGTAAAGACTTGACAGTACGCTACATCAAGTCATCCGATATGTTTCCGCAGGATTCGGCATTTGCCATCAAGAACATTACCAATCCAATGTTTTTGGTAGACTTTATCTGTACGAACCTGCCACTCAAGAAAGACGAAAAGATAGAACTGCTCCGTATCGACTCTTTGCGGGCGCGTACCTACCGCCTGCTTGAGATTCTGAATCGTGAAGTGCAGCTTGCCGAAATCAAAGAGTCTATCCAGATGCGTGCACGTGAGGATATAGACCAGCAGCAGCGTGAGTATTTCCTGCAGCAGCAGATTAAAACCATTCAGGATGAGCTGGGTGGCGGCGGTCAAGAGCAGGAAATAGAGGAGATGCGTAAGAAGGCGGAGACCATCAAATGGAATGATGAGGTGAAGGCTACGTTCCTGAAAGAGGTGGATAAGTTGGAACGTACCCATCCCCAGTCTCCCGACTATAGCGTGCAGCTGAACTATCTGCAGACGATGCTTAGTTTGCCGTGGGGCATTTATACGACGGATAATCTGAGCCTTGTCAATGCAGAAAAGACACTGAACAAAGACCATTATGGTTTGGAGAAGGTGAAGGAACGCATTCTGGAACATCTTGCTGTATTAAAGCTGAAAGGCGATATGAAATCACCCATCATCTGCCTGTATGGCCCTCCGGGTGTGGGAAAAACCTCTTTGGGGCGTTCCATTGCTGCCGCCTTGAAGCGTAAGTATATCCGTATGTCGCTGGGAGGCGTGCATGATGAAGCTGAGATTCGCGGTCATCGTAAAACCTATATCGGTGCCATGCCGGGACGGATTATCAAGAATCTGATAAAGGCAGGCTCCTCCAATCCGGTATTTATTCTGGATGAAATAGACAAGGTGAGTGCCGACCGCCAGGGAGACCCCTCCTCTGCCCTCCTCGAAGTGCTCGACCCGGAACAGAATACTACATTCCATGATAACTTTCTGGATGTGGACTATGATTTGTCCAAAGTGATGTTCATCGCTACTGCCAATAATCTGAATACCATCCCCGGACCGTTGCTGGACCGTATGGAGCTGATTGAGGTAAGCGGCTATATCACGGAAGAAAAGATTGAGATTGCCCGCCGCCATCTGGTTCCGAAGGAATTGGAGGCAAACGGTATGAAAAAGAATGATATCAAGATTCCGAAGAACACACTGGAAGCCATTATAGAGAATTATACCCGTGAGAGCGGCGTGCGCGAACTGGAAAAGAAAATCGGAAAGATACTCCGTAAATCTGCACGCCAATATGCTACGGACGGTTATTTTGCGAAGACCGAAATAAAACCGGGAGACTTGTATGAATTCCTGGGTGCACCCGAATATACCCGGGACAAGTATCAGGGTAATGAGTATGCAGGGGTGGTGACCGGTCTGGCGTGGACTGCCGTAGGTGGTGAAATACTTTTCGTGGAAACCAGCTTGAGCCGTGGCAAGGGTGGACGTTTGACATTAACCGGCAATTTGGGTGATGTAATGAAAGAGTCGGCCATGCTGGCATTGGAATACATCAAGGCGCATGCCTCCCTGCTGAATCTTGACGAAGAGATTTTTGATAACTGGAACATCCATGTCCATGTGCCCGAAGGCGCCATTCCGAAAGACGGTCCGTCTGCCGGTATCACGATGGCTACCTCCCTCGCTTCTGCCCTCACCCAGAAAAAGGTGAAGGCCAATCTTGCCATGACGGGAGAGATAACACTTCGCGGTAAGGTACTTCCGGTAGGAGGCATCAAGGAGAAGATACTGGCTGCCAAGCGTGCCGGTATCAAGGAGATTATCTTGAGCGACGAGAACCGCAAGAATATAGAAGAGATACAGGATATATATCTGAAAGGACTGACTTTCCACTATGTGAAAGATATTAAGGAAGTGTTTGCCATTGCGCTGACTGATGAAAAAGTAGCCGATGCCATCGACTTGTCCGTAAAGAAAGAAAAGACCGAAAAGAAAGAGGAATGACATTCGAGTTACAATATACAGACAGCAAGACCAATGCACGTGCCGGACTGATTACTACTGACCACGGGCAGATTGAGACACCTATCTTTATGCCGGTAGGTACAGTGGGAACAGTGAAAGGCGTGCATCTGCCTGAGCTGAGAGAGGATATAAAGGCGCAGATTATATTGGGTAATACCTATCATCTTTATCTGCGTCCGGGACTGGAAGTGATAGAAAAAGCCGGTGGACTGCATAAGTTCAACGGCTTTGACCGTCCTATGCTGACAGATAGTGGCGGCTTCCAGGTATTTTCGTTGTCCGGTATCCGCAAGTTGCGCGAAGAAGGTGCGGAATTCCGTTCGCACATCGATGGTAGCAAGCATATCTTTACGCCGGAGAAGGTGATGGATATAGAACGGACTATCGGTGCAGACATCATGATGGCCTTTGATGAATGTCCTCCGGGGGATTCGGACTACGAATATGCCAAAAAATCACTGGGATTGACACATCGCTGGCTGGACCGCTGTATCAAGCGTTTCAATGAAACGGAACCTAAGTACGGTTATCAGCAATCCTTATTCCCCATTGTGCAGGGTTGCGTCTATCGCGACCTCCGCGAGCAGTCGGCAGAGTTTGTCGCCTCTAAAGGTGCTGACGGTAATGCCATTGGCGGTCTGGCTGTGGGCGAGCCTGTAGACAAGATGTACGAGATGATTGAGCTGGTGAACGGTATTCTTCCCAAAGACAAGCCTCGCTATCTGATGGGAGTCGGGACCCCGGTAAACATCCTGGAAGGCATTGAACGCGGTGTCGATATGTTCGACTGTGTGATGCCTACCCGCAACGGACGCAACGGCATGTTGTTTACCAAGGACGGCATCATGAACATGCGCAACAAAAAATGGGAAATGGATTTCTCTCCCATTGAAGCAGACGGTGCCTCCTACGTAGATACCATGTACAGCAAGGCATACTTGCGCCATCTGTTCCATGCACAAGAGCTGCTTGCCATGCAGATAGCATCTATCCACAACTTGGCTTTCTATCTGTGGCTGGCAGGCGAGGCACGTAAGCATATCATTGCAGGCGACTTTGCTACCTGGAAACCGATGATGGTGAAACGCGTATCGACAAGATTATGAGAAAAATGAACTGGAGGATATGGAAGAATATAAAGCTGCCGAGAGGTAAATTCCTGAAGCGGCTGGACTGGTACATTATTAAGAAGTTCCTGGGTACATATGTCTTTGCCATTGCATTGATTATCTCCATTGCGGTGGTGTTCGACTTCAACGAGAAGATGGACCGCTTCATGTCTCATGAAGCGCCGTGGAATGCTATTGTCTTTGATTATTATCTGAACTTCATCCCCTACTTTGCCAATCTGTTCAGTCCGCTGTTCGTGTTTATCGCCGTAATCTTCTTTACTTCCAAACTGGCGGAGAACTCGGAAATTATTGCCATGTTCTCTACGGGAATGAGCTTCAAGCGTATGTTGCGTCCTTACATGGTGTCTGCAGCAATCATTGCGGTAGTAACATTCTGCCTCGGGTCCTATGTCATTCCCAAAGGCAGTGTGACACGTATCAATTTTGAGGACAAGTACTACAAACCCCGTAAGGCGAATACGGCACGGAACATCCAGCTGGAAGTGGATTCGGGGGTAATTGCCTATATCGAACGTTTTGAAGACTACAGCAAGACCGGTTATCGCTTTTCTTTGGACAAGTTCAATGACAAGCAACTGGTCTCCCACCTTACAGCCCGTTCCATTACCTACGACACGACGGCCGTGCATAAGTGGAAAATCAAGGATTATATGATTCGCCAGATGGATGGCATGAAGGAGAGTATCACGAAGGGTGACCGCATAGACACTACCCTTTTTATGGAGCCTGCCGACTTCCTGATTATGAAGAACCAGCAGGAGATGTTGACCAGCCCTCAGCTAAGCGAGTACATCAACAGGCAGCGGCAACGCGGCTTTGCCAACATTAAGGAATTTGAGATAGAGTACCACAAACGCATTGCCATGTCGTTTGCCTCCTTTATCCTGACGCTGATTGGAGTGTCTTTGTCTTCCAAGAAAACGAAAGGTGGAATGGGATTGCATTTAGGTATAGGCTTGGCATTGAGTTTCTCTTATATTCTGTTTCAGACCATTGCTTCCACATTTGCCGTGAACGGCAACATGCCTCCGGTCATCGCTGTGTGGATACCGAATATAATGTATGCCTTCATTGCATTCTATCTATATAGGAAAGCGCCGAAATAAGCATTCTAAACCTCTACTTCAGCTTGCTCAAGTTGAGGTTTGGCGTACTAAAGCAGAGGTTTAGGATGTTTGTCTTTGGAAGCCCATTAAAATAAGAAGCCCCTCCCACTTTTGCGTTGTACAAGTGCGGGAGGGGCTTTTTGTTGTATTCATTTTCCTCTTTTGTTCTGTTCCCTTTTTTGCCGGAAAGAGACGTCGGTTTCTAGGGAACACCCTCACTTTCGTCTTACAGGTTTTTTAAGTTGCTGTTGTATGCACCGGGCATCAGCAAGCTTAATTCAAGTAAGCGGAAAGTTCTGCAGCAGAGATGTTTTTGGCAATAATTACACCATTATCATCCAGTAAATAGTTAGTGAATCCGCGGCCTAAGCGATATTTCTTAAAGAGGCCGGAATATTCGCCTTTAGTTTCCACGAAACAAGTGGGCGTAACTATTTGGTCCTTACGGATGGTTTCTTCAAAGATTGACTGATACTCATCGAATGAAACTGAAACCATCTTCACATTGTTGCGGGCAGTAGAGCGAAGCGCATTGCTCAAACTTGCGTTTTGCATCCGGGACTGCGCGTCGTAACTTGCCCAAAAACTGAGCAATACATACTTTCCTTTCAAGTCTGAAAGTTCGGTTTGGGATTGCTCTGCCGACATGGTTTGGATTTTGAAATCCGGGGCCATGTCACCCACATTCAAACCTCCGGTAGGTTTGTCTTTTTCTACAAAAGAAGTCAAGGAACTTATTAGTAATACAACAAAAATCCATTTTGCATATTTCATGCGGCACGGTTTTGGTTAATACTATCCGGGACTGTCCTTCAACAGTGATTTCTTCCCGGAACATCGTCTTGTCAAAGCCTTGAATAGTGATAAAGATACTGATAATCAAAGCTTTTAATTCTGAAATCGGGTGCAAAGGTAACTAATTCCTAAACAAACTTCCAAATAAACAAGCATTTTTCTTACTTTTTAAAGTCATATTTTTATGTTATTTAGCATAAATAGCGGGAATTTTCCTTACTTTTGTAGCCTATTATTCTATCAAAAAGATGACTTATGCAACCATTGAACACTGAACTCATCCTGATACGTATTACGGGTGAAGACCGTCCGGGACTGACAGCTTCCGTAACGGAAATTCTGGCTAAATACGATGCTACCATTCTGGATATTGGCCAGGCAGATATTCACAATACTCTTTCGTTGGGCATTTTGTGCAAGACGGAAGAACAACACTCGGGGTTCATTATGAAGGAACTGCTTTTCAAGGCTTCCTCCCTGGGAGTGACTGTCCGTTTCTACCCCATTACTACCAAAGAGTACGAGGATTGGGTGAATATGCAGGGAAAGAACCGCTATATTCTTACTTTATTGGGGCGTAAGTTGTCTGCCCGTCAAATATCTGCCGTTACCCGTATTCTTGCAGAGCAAGGCATGAATATCGATGCCATCAAGCGCCTTACAGGGCGTATCCCGCTGGACGAATGCGAATCGCGTACACGCGCCTGCATCGAATTTTCCGTTCGTGGCACTCCGAAAGACCGTATTGCCATGCAAGAGCAGTTGATGAAACTGGCAACCGAACTGGAAATGGATTTCTCTTTCCAGTTGGACAATATGTACCGCCGGATGCGCCGCCTCATTTGCTTCGATATGGACTCTACGCTGATTGAAACAGAAGTAATTGATGAATTGGCCATACGTGCGGGTGTGGGCGACCAGGTGAAGGCCATTACCGAACGTGCCATGCGTGGTGAGATAGATTTCATTGAGAGCTTTCGCGAACGAGTGGCTTTGCTGAAAGGATTGGATGAGTCCGTGATGCAGGAAATTGCAGAAAATCTTCCCATTACGGAAGGTGTGGATCGCCTGATGTATGTTTTGAAGAAATACGGTTACAAGATAGCTATTCTTTCGGGAGGGTTTACCTACTTCGGGCAGTACCTCCAGAAGAAGTACGGTATAGACTATGTGTATGCCAACGAGCTGGAAATAGAGGATGGCAAACTGACCGGCCGCTATCTCGGTGATGTAGTCGACGGTAAGCGTAAGGCAGAGTTGCTGCGTTTGATAGCTCAGGTGGAGAAAGTGGATATTGCGCAGACTATTGCTGTAGGCGACGGTGCCAACGACCTGCCCATGCTGGGAATTGCCGGCCTTGGAATCGCTTTCCATGCAAAGCCCAAAGTAGTTGCCAATGCCAAGCAATCCATCAACACCATTGGTTTGGACGGGGTACTTTACTTCTTAGGTTTCAAGGATTCATACATTGATATCCATTAATTCATTAGTACATTCAAAAAAAAGTCCTATCTTTGTGCTCAAATTTAAAAGAGATACATGAAGTTTTCAGAACTACATTTGAATGGCAATGTGCTGGAGGCACTGGATGCCATGCGCTTTGAAGAGTGCACCCCCATACAAGAACAATCAATTCCCGTTATACTTGAAGGCCGAGATTTAATAGCGGTGGCACAAACCGGAACGGGAAAAACAGCTGCATATTTGTTGCCTATATTGAACAAGCTTTCAGAAGGTGGACACCCTGCCGATGCTATCAATTGCATTGTCATGGCTCCTACCCGTGAGTTGGCACAACAGATAGACCAGCAGATGGAGGGCTTCTCCTACTTCATGCCGGTTTCCAGTGTGGCAGTGTATGGCGGTAATGACGGAGTTCTGTTCGAACAGCAGAAAAGAGGTTTGACATTGGGTGCAGATGTTGTCATTGCCACTCCGGGACGTCTGATAGCCCACCTCAGTCTTGGCTATGTAGACCTTTCGCGTGTCTCTTATTTTATTTTGGATGAAGCAGACCGGATGCTGGATATGGGATTCTATGATGACATTATGCAGATTGTCAAGTTTCTCCCTAAAGAGCGGCAGACCATTATGTTCTCTGCTACCATGCCTGCCAAGATACAACAGTTGGCTGGCAACATTCTGAACAATCCCGCCGAAGTGAAGTTGGCGGTTTCCAAACCAGCGGAAAAGATTGTGCAGGCAGCCTATGTCTGCTACGAGAATCAGAAGCTGGGCATCATCCGTAGCCTCTTTGCAGAGGAGACGCCGGAACGCGTCATCATTTTTGCTTCTTCCAAACTGAAAGTGAAGGAAGTGACCAAAGCCTTGAAGCAGATGAAACTGAACGTTGGTGAAATGCACTCCGATTTAGAGCAGGCACAGCGCGAAGAAGTGATGTACGAATTCAAGACAGGACGTATCAATATCCTGGTAGCTACAGATATCGTTGCGAGAGGTATTGATATCGATGACATCCGTCTGGTGATAAACTATGACGTTCCCCACGACAGTGAAGATTATGTGCACCGTATCGGACGTACGGCGCGTGCCAATAATGACGGCGTAGCCATCACCTTCGTTTCCGAAAAGGAGCAAGGTAGCTTTAAGAATATCGAAAAATTCCTGGATAGGGACATCTATAAAATACCGGTTCCCGAAGAGCTGGGTGAAGCACCCGAATACAAGCCGAGAGCATTTGACGGAGGAGGAAGACGGGGCGGCCATGGAAACGGACGTAAGCCAGGAGGAAACAAGAACGGCCGTAACAACAGTAAAGGTGGAAAGCCCAGAGCCAAACGTCCACAGAATGGCGGCGAGAAGAAATAAACATTGTGGTGAAGAAAAGAAATAGAAAAAGCGGATTTATTCCGCTTTTTCTATGTTCATTGTATTGTCAAAACCAATAATCATATTTACCAAATTGTATACGGAACTTTCGGGTATGCCGAGGGTTGCCTGATAATGGTACCCCTTACTATCCACACCCATGAAATTCATATCGGCAAGAATGGCCTGGTCCAGCATTTCGGCAGGGAATATATCCGCAAACATCTTTTTAGTGATGTCCTGGCCGTAAAGTATCTTCTTCCCTTCGTATACACAGATATGGATTACATTATCATAATACACATTGTCCACACTGATTCCATTTTCAGAATAGGAAGTCTTGAAAACCTTCATCTTTGAGGGGTTGATATATACATATCCCCTATACCTTGTATTCTTGTATATTACGATACTGTCTTTCTTTATCACTTCCGGAGTAGTGGAAATGACCTCTACTTCCCGGCTGGTGAAAACCAAAGAATCTTCCGCATTCTCTGATTTATGCAGTTTAATTACTTCGTCGGCCAGCGAGTGGAACCAGAAGCTGTATTCCGTTTGACGGTCTATCTTATAGGCCACCGGTTTATTGCTGTATATGTAGATTGTATCGTGAACGACCTTGAAAGATACGGGAGCGCTTTGCGGGTTAGCATAATATACCGTATCCCCTTCGATGCGCATCAACGGCATTTCTGTTTCATCGTTCACCCAGATGCCTTGCAACAGTTGTTTTGCAGTAAGGTCTTCCTTGACGGAAGCCTCCCCGTTTTGTCTGTTGCTGCATGATGCCAATGAGACAACAAGTACAATGAGAATCGCACTTCTTTTTATTGTCATAACGTCCCTATTTATTTCTTTTCTTTTTTCTGCAACTTTATTTTCCGATGCAATGATATGTGAAACCTTGTTCTTCCATATCTTTCTTGTCGTAAATGTTACGTCCGTCCAATACCAACGGCTGTTCCATAGTTTTCTTGATGACTGCCCATGAAGGCAGGCGGAATTCTTTCCATTCGGTCACCAGCATCAGTGCATCTGCGTCCAGTGCGGCATCATACATATCTGTCGCATAATAAATACTTTCTCCTATGCGGCGTCGGCATTCGTTCATGGCAGCCGGGTCGTAGGCACGTACTTTACAACCGGCCTTCAGCAACTCGTCAATCAATACCAGAGCCGGGGCTTCACGCATGTCATCTGTTTCGGGTTTAAAGGCCAGCCCCCAAATGGCAATGGTCTTTCCCTCCAAATCATTATTGAAATGCTTCTGCAACTTTTCGAATAAGATACTCTTCTGTTTCTCGTTCACCTCCTCTACTGCATGGAGTACACGCATCTTGTAGCCGCTCAGTTCAGCCGTTTTAATCAGTGCCTTTACATCCTTAGGGAAGCATGAACCGCCGTAACCTATCCCCGGATAGAGGAACTTGCGTCCGATACGGGTATCCGAACCGATACCACTGCGCACCATGTTTACATCCGCTCCCACTAATTCGCACAAATTGGCAATGTCGTTCATGAAGCTGATGCGGGTGGCAAGCATGGAGTTAGCTGCATACTTTGTCATTTCTGCAGAAGGGATGTCCATAAAGATGACACGGAAGTTGTTCAGCAGGAATGGTTTGTAGAGCTTGCTCATTATCTTCTTGGCTCGTTCGGACTCTACTCCCACCACTACACGGTCGGGACTCATAAAATCGTTGATAGCATTACCTTCTTTCAGAAACTCGGGATTCGAAGCGACATCGAAGTCAATGTTCATCCCTCTCTTATCAAGTTCTTCTTGAATGGTAGCCCGCACTTTTCTGGCAGTACCTACGGGAACGGTACTTTTGGTTACCACCAACACATATTTCTGCATATTGCGTCCAATGGTGCGGGCAACTTCCAGCACATAGCTCAAGTCGGCACTTCCATCCTCATCGGGTGGTGTACCTACGGCACTGAATACCACTTCCACCTCATTCAGACAACTCTCCAGAGACGTGGTGAATTGCAGGCGTCCTGCTTTCACATTCCGGCTAACCATTTCTTCCAGTCCATTTTCATAGATAGGAATAACACCCTTTTTCAGTGACTCTATCTTTTCACTGTTCGTGTCTACGCAAATAACGTTGACACCGATTTCCGCAAAGCAGGTTCCGGTTACCAAACCGACGTATCCTGTACCGACAATGGCTATTTTCATATTTTATTCATAATAGACCGCATCCTTGAACGATACGGCATGTCCGTCTTTATCTGATAATAGAAGCTGTTCCGTAGCAACGGGCCATTCAATACCGATGGCTTCGTCGTCAAAACGGATGGATGCCTCGGATTGTGGTGCGTATACGTTGTCTACCTTGTATGTAAAGACAGCTTCATCGCTCAGCACCAGAAAACCGTGGGCAAAACCACGCGGAATGAAGAATTGTCTTTTGTTCTCCTCACTTAGCTCCACACTGACATACTTTCCGAAAGTGGGAGAAGATTTTCTTAAGTCGACAGCCACGTCCAGCACTTTTCCCTTAATGACACGTACCAGTTTGGCCTGGCTGCAATCACCCTTCTGGTAATGAAGACCACGTAATACACCGAAAGAGGATTTGGACTCATTGTCCTGGATGAAGTGAACGTTTCCGACATGTGCACGGAACTCTTCTTCCTTAAATGCTTCCATAAAGTATCCGCGGGCATCATGGAATACTTTCGGCTCAATCAGCCATACGCCGTCAATCTCTGTTTGTATGTAGTTCATTTTCTTAAAATGTTTTATGTACTTTCAGTTGGAATCCAAAATTGTCTCCATATATCTCTCCCATATCCAATGCAAGGGACGCGTTGAAGCACCAGCCCTTCCATTTACGGGGAATATAGTAAAACGATGCAAAAGTAGAAAAATTTTCTAATATATCGGGTATTGGACGATGAGGAGTTCCCCAAGTTCTGTTGTGGGACAATTTTGCCACATATCTCCACTCACTGCTGATGTCGCCGCTCCATCCCAGATGCAGGGCCTTAACGCGATTGTACTTGAAACTCATATCGCCATCCTTATTATAGATAGGCGATGCTATCAACGGATTGGCTATCGCCATACCCCAATGTGCCCATCCTGGGTAGTAACCGTTGTTGTAGTAGTTGTCGGCTCCTCCGGTCTTACCTACTACAGAATTTTGCAAACCGTGCAGTGGACCGCTCATATTGGTAGTCTGGAGATATTCGATAACGATTCCGTTGATGGCTTGTCTATGGTTGGATTTATATTCCACACCCCATAAGCCATCCCAACCGTTGAGTTTGGCCATGGCGGAGAAGTCATCAAAATGATTGTCCAGATAGGCGCTGATGGAGAAATCTTCCTTAGGACGATAAGTCATTTTGATATATTCGCTACCCAGAAAATTGCCTTGGAAAGCCAGATGTTCACCTACCGGTCCGTCCTCACGCCCGTGGCCGGGGAAGAATACGCGTACGTAATCCTTCCATCCGTTGCCCAAGTCTCCCGATTCGGAACCTCCAATCTTGTATCCTCCGAATTGGGTGTCGAGGGTCATTCCGAGTTCCAGTTGCCATTTTCCTTTGGGTATACCGATACGCAGGAACCCTTCTTTATGATGGTATTTGATACTCTTGGTGTACCAGTATTTTTCTCCGACTTGCTCCCGCTGGTATTTGTTATCTGTAAACCATCCGTACGAGATTTCTCCTTTCAGGCCTAAACGGGGTAGCAACTGTACATACTCGGGTATGCCTATCTGTACTTGTGGGATGGGACGCGCATTACCCGACCAGGTCATGCCGCCACTGCTCAGCTCTTGATTCAGCAATGGAGAATTCTGTTCCCGGCTTCCGGCAAAGAATCCAAACCACTTGTAACGGATGTCTACGTAAGCCTGCTGTACAATGAAGGAGGTCATGCTGAATCCGGCTGCTGCAACCAAATCCAGTGCTTCTTCAAACTTCCATTTTCCAAGTTGGTGTTTGTAGGATATTCCTCCACGTATGTAAGTATTGTTGTCGAGCGAAGTGAGTCCTTGCTGGTTGCTGACCTGCCAAAGAGGAGTATTGTCACCGGTATGCAGGGCTGCTCCATATTCTACGAATGAGGACAGCTGCTGTGCCAGCATCGTGTTCTTTCCTATGAACAAGAAAACCATCAGACAGAAAATAATACGCATAATAGTCTTTTGTTAAGTGTTTAGGTTTGTATACTCTTGCGAGGGCAATTGTCTTTCTATTCTTGACGAGTATAGTTAAACGGTACAAAAGTAGAAATTTTTCCGGTAAAAATTCCTTCTCTTGCCAAAAAACCTTTTTCAAATACATTTTCAATGTGCAATGTTCATAATTTGTTGATAAGAAAAATGCTCTGAAACTAGCGTATATCCGATATTTCCGCTACTTTTGTAGCATGATTGAATTAGCACAGCACATAGAAGTATTGTTATTGGAGAACGATTGTGTCATTGTTCCCGGTTTGGGAGGATTTGTAGCTCATTATACTCCGGCAATGAGAGTAGCGGAAGAGAATGTTTTTCTGCCCCCTACCCGTATTATCGGTTTCAATCCTCAACTGAAGATGAATGACGGCTTACTTGTACAATCCTATATGGCTGTCTATGATACTGATTTTTCTGATGCTACGCGGATTGTAGAAAAAGAAGTGGCGCATATATTCACTGCTCTCCATGAAGAAGGTAAGGTGGATTTGCCCAACATTGGCGAATTGCGTTACTCCATTCATGGTATTTATGACTTTGTTCCCTATGACCACAAGATAACCACTCCTTACTTATATGGGTTGGATAGTTTTGAAATGCAGGAACTGGCGGAACTGAAGAAACCGTACATGGAAAAGACCATCCGTTATTCTGTTCCAGTTGTGCCGGAAGACAAAAAGCGAAGGTTTGAGATTAAATTCAACCGTTCCTATTTGTCGAATGCGGTTGCCATGATTGCAGTGGTTGCCTTGTTTTTCTTTTTGTCTACACCGATAGAGAATACGGAAGTGGTTGAAGGAAATTATGCGCAATTACTTCCGAATGAACTTTTTGAGATGATAGAAAAGGAATCCCTTGCCATTAATCCGATTGTTGTTAGCCGGAAGGCCGACACTCCGAAAGCGTCGGCTCAAAAAAACACGGGGCAGAAGGCAAAGAAAAAGGTGGTTCCGGTTGCCGTAAGAGAGGTTAAGGTGGGCCAAGCTAACGCGCAGAATGCTCCGGTTGTTTCTCAGCCTAAGCAGCAGGCGGCAGAAGTGTCCTCTTCAACATCTGTAACAACAAAGAGTGAAATTCAAAAGACCACAGCAGGGACTGTCGCCCCGTCACTTGTCTCTACACAGAAATACCACGTCATCATTGCCAGTGTAGGTACTGAGAAGGATGCCGAAGCAATGGCAAAGCAACTGATTGAAAAAGGTTACCCTCATGCAAAAGCAATTGTTGGAGATGGTAAAATGCGTGTCAGCATTGAGTCTTGTGGTACAGAAACAAAAGCATATCAGGCATTGAACAGAGTTCGCCAGAATGAAACGTATAAGAACGCTTGGGTATTAAAGAAGTAGAAAGTAATCTACCCTTGCTTTATTTTTTAATTCTTTAATTTTTAACTATCATGAAGCGTATCCGTTGTCCCAAATGTGAGAATTACTTAACATTCGATGAAACCAAGTATACCGAAGGCCAATCACTGGTCTTTGTATGTGACCAGTGTAAGAAGCAGTTCAGTATCCGTTTAGGTAAATCAAAGATGAAAGCCCCTCAAAAGGAAGAACGTCCGGATGAAGCGGAGTTTAAAGAGGCTTTTGGCAGCATCACGGTCATTGAGAACGTGTTTGGTTTTAAGCAGGTACTTCCATTGCAAGAAGGTGACAATATCATAGGCCGGCGTTGCGTGGGGAATGTTATCGATGTGCCGATTGAGACTTCGGATATGAGTATGGACCGGCGTCACTGTATCATTAATGTAAAGCGTAATAAGCAGGGAGTGTTGATTTATACCTTACGCGATGCTCCCAGCCTGACGGGAACTTTCCTTAATAATGAAATTTTGGGTGACAAAGACCGTATTCGCATTGAGGATGGAGCCATTGTAACTATTGGTGCCACTACTTTTATATTGCGGGCAGCAGAGCAGGAAAGCCTTTAGACAAAAAAGAAAACTGTGACTTAATTATTTCCCATCAAATGTGGTATAAATAAAGCAGACCGTATAAAAACTCCTTTTGTACGGTCTGCTTGTTTAAAATCATAGGAATTAAAGAATACCTTTTACTGTTTCCTGCATGCCTTTTTCTTGGATGGATTTTAAGAAGCAGGTAATCATGTCTGTCAATCCTGGAACGGTATTCAAGTCTCCGTGTTCCCCCCAGATAAGGTCTTTGGCTGCCAATACGCCTTCTGCCACTTTGCGGGTGTCCCCCGTTGCCCAAAGGTCTTTCAATAACTGCATGATTTCGGGAGCATCATTCGGGATGATTTCTGTGCCGTCTGCGCGGGTACCTCCTTTGTAGTACGTGATGATGGCAGCCAGTCCCAATACCAGACCTTTCGGCAGTTCTCCTTTACGTTTCAAGTAGGTTTTCAGGCCAGGAAGGTCACGGGTTTGGTATTTAGGGAAAGAGTTCAGCATAATACTGGTTACGGCATGGTCAACAAACGGATTGTTGAAGCGCTCCAATACATCTTCTGCAAACTTTTTCAATTCGTTTTTCGGCAGGTTCAACGTTTCCATCAGCTCGTCAAACATCACTTTATGGATGTATTGTCCGATTATAGGATGCTGGCAGGCATCGCGTACAATATTTACCTCCGACAGATAGGCTACTGGAGACAATACGGTATGAGGTCCATTCAGCAAGGTTACTTTTCTTTCGTGGTAAGGTTTTTCGGAAGGAACAAACAATACATTCAGTCCGGCTTTGTCGGCAGGGAATTCTTCGGCGACTTCTTGCGGAGCCTCGATGACCCATAAATGGAAAATTTCAGCCTGCACTACCAGATTGTCATCGTACTGTATCTTTTCTTTTATAGCGGCAATGTCTTTGTGGGGGAATCCTGGAACGATACGGTCCACCAGTGTTGCATACACACCGCAGGCTTCCTCAAACCAAGCTCTGAACTCATCACCCAATTGCCATAATTCAATGTATTGATAGATTGTCTCCTTCAACTTGTGGCCATTCAGGAAGATGAGTTCGCAAGGGAAGATAATCAGTCCTTTGCTCTTGTCGCCGTTGAATGTCTTGAAGCGGTGATACAACAGCTGTGTCAGTTTGCCCGGATAAGAAGACGCCGGTGTATCTGTCAGCTTACAAGCAGGGTCAAAGGCTATACCTGCTTCCGTCGTGTTGGAAATGACAAAACGCATTTCCGGTTGTTCGGCCAATTTCATGAACTCATCGTTTTGAGTATAGGGGTTTAAGGCACGGCTGATTACATCTATCATAGTCAGACTGTTGATGGTTTCTCCTTTATCCAGACCTTGCAGATTTACATGATAAAGGTCATCCTGGGCATTCAGCATGTCAACCATACCTTTATCGATGGGTTGGACTACTACCACATTGCTGTTAAAATCGGTCTTTTGATTCATGTTATAAATAATCCAATCCACAAATGCGCGAAGGAAATTACCTTCGCCAAACTGGATAATGCGTTCCGGGCGTTGTGCTTTGGGAGCAGTTTCTTTGTTTAATGCTTTCATTTAAAAAATGATTTAAATGGTTGATATGTAATTTTTTGATTATTCAAACTCAAAGTAAAAGTCTATGTTTTCCTTCATCAATATGTCGATGGGCATGTATTTCACTGCAGTGACCGGTCTTTTAAATACCACGTGGTTGCATAAAGTCTTCACGCCACAATAGCCTTGCAGGCCTGGGCGTTGACCGATGAGAAAGGTTACTTCACCGGTTTTCAGGAACTCTGTATTTTTGTGTAAAAGGTCATATCCCACAAGTCCTGCCAGCTTCTGCCCCTTTTCGTGCAGATAATTTGCCACCTGATAAACACGGGAATTAAAAACAGCTCCCAGTACGGCTTGGGGATGTTCTTTAAAAAAAGCATCCAACATCCGTCTGTTGCCGTCAGTATCTTCCTTGTGCAACACAATGTCATGGATAGTCAAATCCTTATGTTCCTCGGAAAGGTATTGCATGAACCCCTCGAGGCGGCGTTGCATCTGGATTTCTGCCGGATTGTTTTTCTGATTGCTCAGGAATAACACAAGCTCCTGCCCTTTTTCATAGCTACGCATCAGAATCTTGGCAGCAATGTATCCGCTGGTTTTGGAATCTTGTCCGATATAACACAAGGCATGCGTCTGTTCAATATTGAAGTCTATGAATGCATAGGGAATATCCGCTTCCTCCAAATAAGTAGTGAGTTTTATGGTCTCCTCTCGGAAATTCGGGGCAACAAGTACGGCGTCGGCATTTTCCTCCCGGAGCACAGCACATGCTTCTTTATAGGAGGATTTGTCCGCATGCCGATAGTACAGATAGCTAACCCCAACATTGAACGGCCGTAATTCTTGTGCGGCACGGTCAATTCCCGCTGCTACAGCATGCCAATAATCATGTTCTATATAATAAGGTATAATGCAGACAATATGATAGCGCTTTTTAGCCGCCAGCCCGATGGCAAACATATTGGGATGATAATCTATCTCGTCGAGTACTTTCTGGACTTTTTCCCTACTGGAAACGGATACGTCTCCGCGGTTGTGCAGTACGCGGTCTACAGTGCCGGCAGAGACGCCGGCCATGCGTGCTATGTCTTTAATGGTATAGTTCTTGTTTTCCATCTTGAGGTATGCTGCCTAAGGCGGTAAAGGTGAGACGTCTGAAGCTTAAATATTATAAATATTCGCCGCAAAGATACGAATTATTTTGTTTCTCCAAGTAAAATTTCTACTTTTGTGTTCGATAACGGTTAATAAAACTAAAAACAATTATACGATCTATTAGCTTTACAATCAATACTATATAGGTGTAATAAATAGAAAGTAATATTTTTAGATACTTAAAACACAAGAAGATGAAAAACTTTATGGACGGAAACTTTCTGTTGCAAACGGAAACATCACAGAAGTTGTACCACGAGCATGCGGCTAAAATGCCGATTATCGACTATCATTGTCACTTGATTCCTCAAATGGTGGCGGAAGACTATCAGTTTAAGTCACTGACTGAGATTTGGTTGGGAGGTGACCACTACAAGTGGCGTGCCATGCGTACCAATGGTGTGGACGAACGTTTCTGTACCGGTAAGGATACTACAGATTGGGAAAAGTTTGAAAAGTGGGCCGAAACGGTACCTTATACTTTCCGTAATCCGTTGTACCACTGGACCCACCTTGAATTGAAGACCGCTTTTGGAATCGATAAAATTCTCAATCCTCATACGGCCCGTGAAATTTATGATGAATGTAATGAGAAGCTGAAACAGCCTGAATATTCCGCCCGTGGCATGATGCGCCGTTATCACGTGGAAGTGGTTTGTACTACAGATGATCCTATTGATTCCTTGGAATATCATATCAAGACACGTGAGAGCGGCTTTGAAATCAAGATGTTGCCTACTTGGCGTCCGGATAAAGCAATGGCGGTGGAAATTCCTGCCGATTTTCGCGCATATGTAGAAAAGTTGGCCGAAGTGAGCGATGTGGCTATTTCCAGCTTTGACGATATGGTTGCTGCCTTGCGTAAGCGTCACGATTTTTTCGCGGAACAAGGATGTAAACTGTCTGACCACGGAATTGAAGAATTCTATGCCGAGGATTATACAGGAGCGGAAGTTAAGGCTATCTTTAACAAGGTATATGGCGGTACTGGATTGACGAAGGAGGAAATTCTGAAATTCAAGTCGGCCATGCTGGTTGTGTTCGGCGAAATGGATTGGGAGAAAGGTTGGACACAACAGTTCCATTATGGTGCTATTCGCAACAACAATAGTAAGATGTTCAAACTGTTAGGTCCTGATACCGGTTTTGATTCCATTGGCGAATTTACTACAGCAAAAGCTATGGCTAAATTTCTCGACCGCTTAAACTCCAATGGTAAGCTGACCAAGACTATTCTTTATAATTTGAATCCATGCGCCAACGAAGTCATTGCTACTATGCTGGGTAACTTCCAGGATGGTACGGTTGCCGGTAAGATTCAATTCGGTTCCGGTTGGTGGTTCCTTGACCAGAAGGATGGTATGGAAAAGCAGATGAATGCCCTTTCTGTACTGAGCTTATTGAGCCGATTTGTTGGTATGCTGACCGATTCCCGTTCCTTCCTCTCCTATCCGCGCCATGAATATTTCCGCCGTACATTGTGTAATCTTGTAGGCCGTGATGTAGAAAATGGTGAAATTCCTATTTCCGAGATGGAACGCGTAAACCAGATGATTGAAGATATCAGCTATTATAACGCTAAGAATTTCTTCCAATTCTAAAAAGCAATAGTAAGCTATAAGTTATGCAGTTTCACCCATAACTTATAGCTTATCTAATATTTCTTTGATACTATCCAATCGTATAAAATTGGGATGTCGTATTTCCCCTTCATGTTGCTCGTATGCCCAAGTCACGTGGTATGGTACATGGGCAGCGTATCCCCCAAGTTCCAATACCGGAAGTATGTCTGATTTTACAGAATTACCTATCATCAGGAGTTTTTCAGGCGGACAGCCCAATGTATCAATCAGCCTCTGGTAATCATCGATTTTCTTGTCACTCATAATTTCGATATGATGGAAATATTCTCGCAGTCCGGAAGCCTCTATTTTTCTTTTCTGGTCGAACAAGTCCCCCTTAGTGGCCAACACCAATTTATATTTCCCATGAAGTGACGATATGGTCTCCTTCACGCCTTCCAGTAGTGTAACCGGTTTCTGCAGAAGCTCTTGTCCCCATCCTATTACTTCTTCTATAAGATGCATATTCCCGTTTCCGTCTGTCACTTTGCAGATGGTTTCAGTCATACTGAGCATTATGCTCTTCAGCCCATAGCCATACATATGCAGATTCTTCATTTCTGTTTCAAAAAACCTTTGTGATATGGATGAAGCAGGCAGATATTGCCTTAAAAGGTTACAGAATTTGTGCTCGAACTCCTGAATATAAAGTTCGCTTTCCCACAGTGTGTCATCAGCGTCAAAAGCTATAAATTCGATTTTATCTTTCATGAATGGTCGTTTTATAAAAGCGTCCAAAGATACGGAGTATTCTATATAAATGAAAAGATAAATAGTGATAAATGGGAAGTTAATATCTTGTCTGCAACTTATTAATATTGTGTTTGCAGAAAATTAATATCTTGCAAACACGATATTAATTTCCTATTTTTGCACTTATTTTTTCATTTAATACATAAATTTTAATCGTACAAAAGGATGATGACATCACCCCAACCCGCTTCCAAAGGCTTCAGCAGAGCTTTTTGGGTAAGCAGTACAGTAGAACTGTTCGAACGCATGGCATATTATGCTGTATTTATTGTTCTTACCATTTATCTTTCCAATATTTTAGGTTTCAATGATTTTGAGTCAAGCATGATTTCCGGTCTGTTTTCGGGAGGGCTCTATTTGTTGCCTATCTTTACGGGCGCATATGCCGATAAGATAGGTTTCCGAAAGTCGATGATTATTGCTTTCTCACTGCTTTCCATCGGGTATTTGGGCTTGGGATTGCTTCCCACCCTACTGGAAGCAGCCGGTCTGGTGGAGTATGGCGAGACAACCCGTTTTTCAGGATTGCCGGATAGTAATGACCGCTGGATGATTGTCCCCGTATTGTTTGTTATCATGGTAGGAGGTTCGTTCATCAAGTCTATCATATCGGGATCGGTGGCTAAGGAAACAACAGAGGCTACCCGTGCTCGCGGCTATTCCATCTTCTATATGATGGTGAATATAGGAGCTTTTACCGGAAAAACGGTGGTCGACCCTCTACGGAATGTTATCGGTGAGCAAGCTTATATTTATATCAATTACTTCTCGGCTGCCATGACGGTGCTGGCATTATTGGCTGTCATCTTATTGTATAAATCGGCACATACAGCAGGTGAAGGGAAAAGCATGCGTGAAATTGGACAAGGTTTTCTGCGTATTATCACTAATTGGCGTTTGTTGATTCTTATCCTCATCGTAACCGGCTTTTGGATGGTGCAGCAACAGCTCTATGCAACTATGCCCAAATATGTCATCCGTATGGCGGGTGAAACAGCCAAACCGGGGTGGATAGCCAATGTAAACCCGTTTGTAGTGGTTTGCTGTGTAAGTTTTATCACCCGGTGGATGGCAAAGCGCACAGCTATTACTTCTATGAATATAGGCATGTTTCTTATTCCGGTATCGGCATTGCTGATGGCATGCGGTAATTTGCTGGGCAACGATATTATTTCCGGCATGAGCAATATTACTTTGATGATGGTGCTTGGCATTGTTGTGCAAGCTTTGGCAGAATGTTTTATCTCACCGCGTTATCTGGAGTACTTCTCTTTGCAGGCCCCCAAGGGCGAAGAAGGTATGTACCTCGGTTTCAGTCATCTTCATTCATTCCTCTCTTCTATTTTCGGGTTCGGTATTGCGGGGGTACTTCTGACAAAATATTGTCCTGATCCAGTCTTGTTTGAAACCCGCGAAGCGTGGGAAGCAGCCAGTGTCAATGCACATTATATCTGGTATTATTTCGCTGCTATAGGATTGGTTGCAGCGATAGCGTTATTCGTTTTTGCCAAAACTACCGAATTCATCGACAAAAAGAAGAAGGCATAAGGTTTATATATTGCATACTTTTTGTATATTTGCCGTCACTTTTTTTAAAAGCGACGGCTTTTTTGTAATTAAGGAGATTAGGATGAAAGTAAAATTTATAAGCCTTGCCAGTGGAAGCAGCGGCAACTGTTATTATATAGGCACAGAAAAATATGGAATACTCATCGACGCCGGCATTGCAGTACGGACGATAAAAAAAGGACTGAAAGAAGCAGGTATCAGCATGGAAATGATACGTGCGGTATTTGTTACGCACGACCATGCGGACCATATCAAAGCAGTAGGCGGATTGGGTGAAAAACTGAATATTCCTATTTATACAACCGCCCGGATTCATGAGGGCATCAACCGGAGCTATTGCATGACAGAAAAGTTATATTCGTCTGTCCGTTACCTGGAAAAGCAGCAACCCATGCAGTTGGAAGATTTTCATATCGAATCTTTCGAGGTACCTCATGATGGCACGGACAATGTGGGCTATTGCATTGAGATAGACGGAAAAGTGTTTGCCTTTCTTACAGACCTTGGTGAAATTACTCCTACGGCCGCAGAATATATCAGAAAGGCCAATTATCTGATATTGGAAGCCAACTACGATGAGGAAATGTTACGCATGGGTACCTACCCCCAATACCTGAAAGAACGGATTACCAGCCGCACCGGACACATGAGTAATATTGCTACTGCTGAATTTCTTTCGGAAAATATGACGGAACATTTACAGTATATTTGGCTTTGTCATTTGAGCAAGGACAACAATCATCCTGAATTGGCATATAAAACAGTGGAATGGAAATTAAGGGAAAAAGGAATTATCGTAGGAAAGGATGTACAGTTGTGTGCTTTGAAGCGTACTACTCCTTCTGATTTATACGAGTTTGAATAAAAAATCCCATTTCATCGCAAAAAATACACCGTTTTGTTTGCACGAATAAAATAAAAGGACTACTTTTGCACCCGCAAACAAGAAATAAGGAATGCACTCTTAGCTCAGTTGGTAGAGCAACTGACTCTTAATCAGTGGGTCCAGGGTTCGAATCCCTGAGGGTGTACTTAAAAAAGGAACAACTACTGTTGTTCCTTTTTTAATTTGTCTTAACAAGAACATGCTTTGATGGGTATAAGCTCCTCATACGGAATCACTAGTAAATCTATATGGGGATGATACATTATTTTTCGTTAGTCCGCATAATAAATTCTTCAGAAGTTTGTTTTTATACCTTTGCCCTCACCCGCTTTCTGCCTCTTCCGTCACATTCGAAAATATATGTCAGAAAATGAAAGTAGGAAGAAAACTTTTATTTCCTCCTACTCGTATATCTATATTTTGTATATTTGTACACACATCAATGATTTTAAACTAAAAGAAAAACAATATGGATAAAGATTCAAAGCAAGTAGTAGTTCTTCTGACACATCCCAATATAAAAGAGTCGCGAGCTAACAAGGCATTGATGGATGCTATTAGTGACATGGGAGAGGTAGCCATATACAATTTATATGAGATGCGTATGGAAGATGCTTTTAATGCAGAGATATGGAGCACTATCATATCGCATGCATCTGCGCTTGTATTTCAGTTTCCGTTCTATTGGATGTCGGCTCCTTCTTTATTGAAGAGATGGTTGGATGAAGTATTTACTTATCTGGCAAAAACTCCTGCTGTGGCTGGTAAGACATTGATGGTGGTCACTACTGCCGGCTCTGAACATGATGCTTATAGAAGCGGAGGAAGAAATCGTTTTACGGTGGATGAGTTGTTAAGACCTTATCAAGCAAGTGCTGTACATGCTGGAATGATATGGCAAACTCCTCTTGTAGTCTATGGAATGGGGACCTCGGAAGCTAGTAAAAATATAGCAGAAGGGATAAATTGCTATAAGCAAAGAATTGAAGCATTGGTGAAGAAAGACATTTTCAGTGATAATTGGTAATAGTAGGACCATATCGAAATGGAACATTCTTTTTCATTTTTGAATGTTTGTTTTTCTCTTTATCTTTTTCTAAAATACTGATTTTAAGCAATAAATAAAATATTGTATGAATTGGCATATTTCTTGTGTTAACTCATACATGAAACTTTATATTATATCAAACAGATTACCCGTTAAGGTTACCAAAGAGGATGAAACGTTCGTATTTTCACGAAGTGAAGGCGGACTGGCTACCGGTTTGGACTCACTTCAGATTTCCTACGAAAAACATTGGATTGGATGGCCTGGAATATGCGTTGACAACGAAGAAAGTAAAGAGGAAATCACTTCTAGATTGGAAGGAATAAATTTCCACCCAGTATTCTTGTCCGAAATACAGATAAAGAATTATTATGAAGGCTATAGTAATAGTACTATTTGGCCATTATGTCACTACTTTTTTGTTTATACGCTGTATCGGAACTCTTTCTGGCAATCGTATCAGGAAGTGAACCAGTTGTTCTGCGATGCCATTTGCCGCGTGATACGTCCAGGTGACAAGGTGTGGATTCAAGACTATCAGCTAATGCTGCTTCCCGGAATGCTTCGGAAGGTTTACCCGGATTTGAATATCGGATATTTCCATCATATCCCTTTCCCTTCCTATGAACTTTTCCGGATATTACCGGAGCGTGCAGAAATCCTGAAAGGATTATTGGGTGCTGACTTTATAGCTTTCCATACTCATGACTATATGCGGCATTTTATCAGTGCTGTCGAACGGGTATTGCGTATTGACTTTAAACTGGACGAAGCACAACTCGGGAATAGAGTAGTTAGGATCGATGCTCTTCCTATGGGAATCAACTACGGACTGTATCACAATGCTTCTTCCAGACCGGAAGTACGGCGGGCGATAGACCGTACACGGAAATTTTTCGGGAATCATAAGTTGATTCTTTCTGTAGACCGCTTGGATTATAGCAAAGGCATTCTGCACCGTTTATGGGGATTTGCTGCCTTTTTAGAATGTCATCCTGAATATTGTGGAAAAGTTACATTGGCAATGGTCATTGTTCCATCACGTGACCATGTAGATAGTTATGCTGAGCTAAAAACCAAGATTGACGAAGAAATAGGTTCTATAAACGGACAGTATTCTACGATGGACTGGACTCCGGTTTGCTATTTCTATCACGGTTTTTCATTTGAAGAACTGGTGGCAATGTACTATATAGCTGATGTAGCTTTGGTAACTCCACTTCGTGATGGCATGAATTTGGTTGCCAAGGAATATGTAGCCTCGAAAAATAATAATCCGGGTGTTTTGATTTTGAGTGAAATGGCAGGTGCAGCTATTGAGATGACGGATGCATTGTTGATTAACCCCAATGACACTGAGGAGATAAAGCAGGCCATTTGTCGGGCTTTGGAGATGCCCGAACAGGAACAACTGAAACGCTTGCAACACATGCAGAAAATTATTTCCGTACAAACGGTTAATAAGTGGGCGGCAGATTTTGTAAGTGAATGGAGCGATACGTGCCGTAAGAATGAACAGCTTCGTAAGAAAAGGATATCCGCCGGTATTATTGGTGCCATCAAAATGAAATATAACCAGGCTAAGCAACGGCTTATCTTGCTGGATTATGACGGAACGTTGGCGTCGCTCAAGACACGACCGGAAAATGCTAAACCCACCCCTGAACTCATTGCCACATTGCAGAAGCTGGTTTCCGACCCGGCCAACCATGTTGTTGTGAATAGTGGTCGCGACCATTTTACTTTAGAAAAATGGTTGGGAAATTTACCTATTGCAATGGCTGCGGAACATGGCGCTTTCTATAAGGAAAATGGCATCTGGCACAAAAACATAAACAAAGCGGAATGGAGTTCCGGATTGGTGTCCATCTTGAAGCTTTTTGTCGAAAAGACGCCTCGTTCCCACCTTGAAGTCAAGGAAACGGCTTTGGCATGGCATTACCGGGAAAGTGATGCATGGTTAGGAGCTTTGCGGGCACAGCAACTTATCAATGTGCTGGTTAACATCTGTATACAGCAAAAGCTGCAAATCATACAAGGAGATAAAGTAGTGGAGATTAAGTCTCCCGATTATAATAAAGGTTCCGAAGTGAGACGCCAGTTGGAAAAGAAACATTATGACTTTATCATAGCTATGGGAGATGATACTACGGATGAAGATATGTTCAAAGCTTTGCCGGTGAATGCAGTGACAATCAAGGTGGGATATGTGTCGGAGGCAGCAAGCTATAATATGCCATCACAAACGGAAGTCCTGCCTTTTCTTCAAATTCTGGCGAACAAGAAAGACATGAAACAACCCATTGGCGAGAATGTCAAAACGAGCTTGAAAGGGATATTCGATTTTTTCAGAGACTTGTTAAAAACAAAATAGTAAAAATGAGTAATTTAAATTATGGGGTAGTAGGCAATTGTCGGACTGCCGCACTTATATCCGAAAAAGGCAGCATAGACTGGTTGTGTTTTCCCGATTTTGATTCTCCGTCTATCTTTGCATCACTACTTGATCGGGAAAGAGGAGGAAGTTTTGGATTTGACGTTACAGAAGACTATCATATCTCACAATCTTACGTTCCTCACACTAACATATTGTCTACTTCTTTTTCTTCGAAAGAGGGAGAATTTGTCGTACTTGATTACATGCCTTATTACCGTTCCTACGAAAATGCCCATTATCTTCCGGCAGAATTGTATCGATATGTGAGGTGGATAAAAGGTAAGCCCCGTTTCAAAGTAAACTATGTCCCTGCTCCCAATTATGCGCAAGGTAAAGTGATTCATAATGTCACTTCTGAATTTATAGAAAGCTATTGTTCTTCTGATAATAAAGATAGACAATATTTGTATTCTTCCCTTCCTTTGCAGAACATCGAACAGAAAAAAGAAATTATATTGGAAAAAGATGAGTTCTTTCTTTTGTCATACAATGAAAAGGTCATTCCGGTGGACATTGAACGGGAAAAAATTGAATATTGCCGTACTTTGGTTTATTGGCTTAATTGGACCAACCGTACTAAGAAATATTCTCTCTATAATGATGTGATAGAAAGAAGCATGCTGGTTTTGAAACTGATGTCTTACTATAACGGAGCCGTACTGGCCGCCCTTACTACCAGTTTGCCCGAATCCGTCGGCGAAGTACGTAATTGGGATTATCGGTTCTGTTGGTTGAGGGATGCCTCCATGTCTATCGAAACTTTGTTCCAGATAGGCCATATAGGAGCAGCAAGACGTTTTATGAAGTTCATACAGTCCACTTTCGTATCCAAGCACGAATCCTATCAGATAATGTACGGCATTCGGGGAGAAAGGCAGCTGACCGAGATTATTCTGGAGCATTTGTCCGGATATAAGAATTCCAAACCAGTACGGATAGGTAATGATGCTTACCATCAAAAGCAGAATGACTCGTTCGGTTATCTGATGGATTTGATTTACCAGTACTATCGGCTGATGCCCGGTACATTAGACGAAATAGAGGATATGTGGGAAATGGTAAAGAGCATTCTTTCCACGGTAATGGAAGATTGGAAGAAACCAGATAAGGGGATATGGGAAATCAGAGGAGAAAGCCGCCATTTTGTTTCATCCAAAGTGATGTGTTGGGTGGCTTTGGACCGTGGTGCAAAGATAGCTTCCATGCTCAATAAATACGGTTATAGTGAACGTTGGCAAAAGGAAGCTGACAAGGTATGGCAGGATGTAATGACATATGGATGGAAGGAAGAACTTCAAAGTTTCTCGCAGACTTATGATAATATGGCAATGGATTCCTCTTTGCTGTTGATGGAACCTTACGGTTTTATTGCAGCAGACGATATCCGATACCATAAGACAGTGAAGGCTGTGAAAAAAGCTCTTTTGCATAAGGGATTGATGTACCGGTATAACAGCGAAGATGATTTCGGGCTTCCTTCTTCGGCTTTTACCATTTGCACTTTTTGGCTGATACGTGCGCTTTTTGTTATCGGAGAAAAGGAAGAAGCCCGTTGTTTGTTTGATGATGTTCTGACATATTCCAATCATTTGGGGTTATTCAGTGAGGATATTGATTTTAATACGAAGGAACAACTGGGGAATTTTCCACAAGCTTATTCGCATTTGGCATTAGTCAATACGGCTATTCTGTTTGCAGAAGAAAATAAGAGATTGGCTTTTATCCGGCCGTAACGAGGAGGGGAACTTAATTAATACTGCAAATGGGAGCATTTTGTATTTGTCCTTCTTTCTTTCGTTTTTAATTCCATTGAATGATGATACCTTTCTTTTTTTATGTATTTTTGCATAAATAAAATTTCACTATTTCGGCAGTTGTTTTGTACTCATATCGCTGATATAGTTTAGGAACTCAAAATAAAGGATTATCATGTTACGGAAGATTAGACTGACTTTTGCAATGATTTGCTTTGTAC
The DNA here is from genome assembly GCF_003603495.1 of Bacteroides sp. AM41-16. Lineage (NCBI taxonomy): Bacteria > Pseudomonadati > Bacteroidota > Bacteroidia > Bacteroidales > Bacteroidaceae > Bacteroides > Bacteroides sp. AM41-16. Next base: position 29,921 of record NZ_QTNE01000001.1, read on the forward strand.
TCATCACCTTGTTGTTCCTTGATTTTACGGGAACGTTGCATGGGTGGTTCGGCTGGTTGGCCAAAATCCAGTTTTTGCCGGCTGTATTGGCGCTAAATGTGGGAGTGATATTGTTTCTTGTAATTCTCACTTTGGTATGCGGGCGTATCTATTGTTCTGTGATTTGCCCCTTAGGGGTATTTCAGGATATACTGGCATGGCTGGGCCGGCAACCTAAAAAACGCAGGAAGCTTCCTTACTCTTATTCTCCGGCCTTATCTTGGCTACGCTATGGCGTATTGGGTGTGTTTATCATTGCTTTGATTGCCGGAATTGGTTCATTGGCTGCTCTACTTGCACCCTATAGTGCATACGGACGTATTGCCAATAATCTTTTTCAACCTATATGGCAATGGGGCAACAATCTGCTTGCTTATCTGGCTGAACGGGCAGACAGTTATGCCTTTTATGAAACGGATGTATGGTTGAAGAGCCTGCCGACTTTTATTATTGCTGCCGCTACTTTGGCTGTGCTTGTTGTTCTGGCCGGACGCAACGGACGAACCTATTGTAATACGATTTGCCCGGTAGGAACGGTCTTGGGCTTCCTTTCACGTTATTCGCTTTTCCGCATCACAATAGATTCGGAAAAGTGCAACCAATGCAGTCTTTGTTCACGCAACTGCAAGGCAGCCTGCATCAACTTTAAGGAGCATCAGATTGATGCAAGCCGGTGTGTGGTTTGCATGAACTGCATTGAGAAGTGCAAGCATGGAGCCATTTCCTACAAGTATCATCCTTTCGGTAAACCTGCTGCGGGCAAGGCAGATTCGGAACAGATAAACGAAACCCGCCGCAGTTTTTTCACAGCAACGGCTCTGGTTGCAGCCACTTCTGTTTTAAAAGCGCAGGAAAAGAAAGTAGACGGAGGACTGGCAGCCATTGAAGATAAGAAGATTCCTGAGCGAAGCACTCCCCTCACTCCTCCCGGCTCATTGAGTGCCCGCAATATGGCGCAACACTGCACGGCCTGCCAGCTCTGTGTGTCGGCATGTCCCAATCAGGTTCTTCGTCCTTCTGCAGACTTAAGGAAATTGATGCAACCGGAAATGTCATACGAACGCGGCTATTGCAGACCGGAATGTACAAAATGTTCGGAGGTATGTCCTGCAGGGGCTATCCGTCCGATAACCAAAGCTGATAAATCATCCGTTCAGATAGGGCATGCCGTGTGGGTAAAGAAAAATTGCATACCACTGACGGATGGTGTGCAGTGTGGCAACTGTGCACGCCATTGTCCGACGGGAGCCATACAAATGGTGCCGAGTATACCTGAAGACAAGGATTCTCCAAAGATTCCGGTAATCAATGTAGAGCGTTGTATCGGCTGCGGGGCATGTGAGAATCTTTGTCCGGCCCGTCCGTTCAGTGCCATCTATGTGGAAGGACATGAAAGACATCGAATTATATAACAAAGTAGAATTTCTATAAGTATGGAAGAACATCATAAAAACAATATGAACCGTCGTGATTTCTTGAAGATAGTGGGAATTACAACCGCCACATCTACTGCTGCCCTCTATGGATGTGGTTCTAAGGAAGGAAGCAGTGAAGGCAGTAAAGTATTGGGCCCCATTCCGACGGATAAAATGACCTATCGTAGTTTTCCTGGTTTGGGGAGTGACAAAGTTTCTATTTTAGGATATGGCTGTATGCGCTGGCCTACCGTTCCTGCTCCGGATGGAAAAGGGGAAATGATAGACCAGGATGCTGTAAACGAACTGGTGGATTATGCCATTGCCCATGGCGTGAATTATTTCGATACGTCTCCGATGTATGTACAAGGATGGAGTGAGAAGTCTACGGGAATAGCTCTGAAACGCCATCCACGCGAATCGTTCTATCTTGCCACCAAACTATCCAATTTTCATCCTGATACCTGGACTCGCGAGGGTTCCATCGCCATGTACCGTAAGTCGTTCGAGGATATGCAGGTGGACTATATAGACTACTATTTGCTACACATGATTGGTGGCGGTGGCATGGAGCAATTCCGCAAACGCTACATAGACAACGGTATGATTGATTTTCTTGTCAAGGAGCGTGAAGCAGGACGCATCCGCCGTTTGGGATGGTCGTTCCACGGAGATATCGAAGTCTATGACTATGCCTTGCAGATGCATGACCGTGGTGAAGTTCATTGGGACTTTGTACAAATACAGTTAAATTATGTGGACTGGAAACATGCTTCGGGCAGCAACTTCAAGGCAGAGTATCTGTATGACGAGCTGGCCAAGCGTAAGATCCCTGCTGTCATTATGGAGCCTCTGCTGGGTGGGCGGCTCTCCAATGTCCCCGACCATATTGTGGCACGGCTGAAGCAGCGCGAACCCGAACGCAGTGTGGCGTCTTGGGCATTCCGTTATGCCGGTTCTCCCCAGGATGTACTGACAGTGCTGAGCGGCATGACTTATATGGAACATTTGCAGGATAACATCCGTACTTACTCTCCATTGGTACCACTCACAGAAGAGGAAACTCAGTATCTGTATGATACGGCAGATTTGATGATGGAGTACCCCACCATACCTTGCAACGACTGCAAGTACTGCATGCCTTGCCCGTATGGAATTGACATTCCTGCCATCTTGATACATTACAATAAATGTGTCAATGAAGGAAATGTGCCGGAAAGCAGCCAGGATGAGAATTATCGGAAAGCACGCCGTGCTTTTCTCGTAGGATATGACCGAAGTGTACCCAAACTGAGGCAGGCCGACCATTGTACCGGGTGCAACCAGTGTTCTCCGCATTGCCCGCAAACGATTGATATTCCCAAAGAACTGCATCGTATTGACAAATTTGTAGAACAGTTGAAACAAGAGACTTTATAAAATGGAGAGTATCATTGACATACTGCACAAGGGAGGATACTCTTGTGTTATGAAGAACCGGGAGGAAGTCCGTACTTTCACCCAACGGGGAGTAGCGGATTTGTATGATTTGTACCAGGCAGATTCTGCATTTATGAAGGGGGCTGCCATTGCCGATAAGGTTATAGGGAAAGGTGCCGCTGCTTTGATGGTACTGGGAGGCTTTAAAACGGTCTATGCCGATATAATCAGCACTCCTGCGCTGGCATTGCTGTGCGAAGCAGGAATTGAAACGACTTTTGCCCAAGAGGTTCCCCATATCATTAACCGTGACAAGACCGGCTGGTGCCCGTTGGAGACGGCTTGCATGGAGCTGAATACGGTAGAGGAGATGTATCCGGTGATTCAGAATTTTATATCAAGAATCAGGGCAAAATAGCAACAGCCTGCTCTCTTTCCCTGATTACCTGATGCCTTTCTCTTCCAGCATCTTGAAGTCTTCCTTGAGCATACCGACATCATCCAGTGTGCGGGCTTCATTGTGGTCGTTCAGATAGACTCTGGGTCTTTCGATAAACAGAGCGCTGGTGACAGATAAAGAGTCATTCCGGTATGGGGTCTCCACTCCACCTATTTCCAGCATTGTCTGGAAGAATGAGGCACTGGAAGATACATTCTTCTGCCTATTGGCTTGTGCGGCCTCCAATAACGATGGGTATCTCTGCCGGTAGTTGTCGGACATCCAAATAAAGAATGGCACATGTATCTGATAATAGGAAGGTACCGGTGAAGCATGCAGAAAGAGATGCCGGTTGTCATCGAAAATATCTTCTCCATGGTCTGAAGTGTATATCAGGGCAGAATTGACATGTTGTTCTTGAAGCATATCTATCAGACGAACCAGAAAATTATCCGTGTAGCGGATAGAATTGTCATAGGCATTAATCAGGTTGTCTTTGTATTTCACTTCCGCATCAACGGGCATGTCCGGCAGGAAGAAAGCCTGCTCTGCCGGATAGCGCTCTTTATAATTAAAATGAGAACCGTAAGTGTGGAGAACTATAAATTGCCTGGAAACTCCTTTGCCCAGTTCTTTTGCTACCAGTTTCAACAGTTCGTTATCAGAGGGGTTGTAATTGGAATCCCCTACATCTTCTTTAATGAAATCATACGTGTCGGCTTCTTTGCCGAAGAAGTCTATAAATGAGTGATTATAGCGCTGGTTCGAGAAAAAGGCGGTCTGGTAACCGGCTTCCTTGAATGCTGTGATAATCCCTTTCTGATAATAGATGGAATCAAAACTGGAAGCACTGACCGGCGACAGCAACATCGGAACACTCTTGTGGGTGGTGTTTGATTCTGTCAGCACATGGCTGAAAGCTGTCAGTCCGCCAATGCCCGACAGTCCCGGGTTAGTCTCCCGTTCGTAGCCGTACAAAGCCCAGTTGCATGCCCGTGAGGTTTCTCCCACCACCATTACATATACTTCCCTTTCATCAGCCTGATGAGTACTTCTAGCATGAAAGGTAAAATCTTTAGAGGTCTTGTGATAATTCCGCGTCTGGGCCGTCCGTTGAAAAGCAAGTGCTATGTTGTAGCATACGTTGGCAGGATACAGTTCGGATTTCGGCTCATACCGGTCATCTGTCAAATAAGCAGTGCCTAAGGATAATATTCCGGCAGACAACACATACAGAGTGCGACGGCGAGCTTGCCGGATGAATGCTTCGGACAGTCTGCGTTTGTGTACAATGGATATGGTTGCCAGAATTAATGCAGGTATATAGAGCACTACCACAATAACGATGGCAGGTATCAGATTGTCCAGCAGTTCCAGCGCCTCGCTCGAATTGGTTGTCACCAGATTCAGAAACATATCCACTGCGATAATGGACTGACCGAAAAGATACAGCAATACAAGCTGGAAGGCTCCGAAGAAGATGAACGGAAATAGCAGCCAGAATGTCCTGCCACAGTTTCTCGACCAAGCCATTACAGCATAATATATAGAAAGGGGTAGCAGGATATTACATATCTTTGCCGTCCATGATATGGGTTCTGTAAAGCATAGCACTACATTGGGCACTATCAGAATGACCAGAAACAGATAGAACAAATGTTCCTGATTGTCGAACCATTTTTTTATGTCTCTAAAAAGCTTCATTGATATTGAATATAAATCCGGTCTGGTGTTTGCCAAAACCTAAATCCAAACGTACGTTTACTCTCTTTTTGAACTCCCAGCGGTAGCCGAAACCATAATTAGGAAGAATATGCCTGGCCTCCAATTCCGAGAAATTCGGGAATATGGTTCCCGCCCCTACCCATACGGCAACTCCATTTCGCTTCCATACATGTTGGCGTAGTTCCAGCTGGGCATCCATTGCACACTTGTCACGGTAGCGCCCCTCATAATAGCCACGCATAGAATAGGAACTTCCCAATGTTGCCATCAGTCCCCAGGGCGGATTTCCGTAGTTCAGCAGAGTATGGAACTGGCCTGCCAACACCCCACCCTTCCACACGGACTGGTAATAGCTGGTCGTCAGTTCCGTATTGCTGAATGCATATTTATTTCCCAAAAAGGCCGGACTGAAGCGCTGGTCTATCCGTAGGTAATATCCTTTATAGGCATTTGTCAGAAAATCGCGTGAATCATACAACAAGGAAAACCCCAAGCTCACGTTGGTGCTACGCGCTTTCATTCCTTTCCATAATTCCGGTTTTTCAAAGTCATGTCCATACACGTAATCAAATGTTGTCATCGGACCGATATAAAAGTTACGTGCCATCCGGAACATGAAGTCCACCTTAACCTGCGCCTGAAAGCGATCGTATTCACTCTCATTGTCATCATTGGCTCCATTGTCATATCCTTGTCCCCAGTAAAGGCTTGGGAAAGAATAGAAATACAGATTGTAGTTCAACCGGTATTTGTCTTGGGGAAACAGATGGTTTCCACGTACTCCCAGCAAATAGAATCCCACTGTGGAGACATCCCCATACAGAGAGACATTGGACGGAGGGAGAATACTATCGTTCCGGTCGGTACGGTAGAGTCCTGCCGCCACCAGTCCGATTCCAAATTTGGTGTCACTGGAATAATGAGGCCCGCCTATAATGCTGAAATCAAATTTCTTGTTTTTCTTTTCTTTGTTGGCATCGTTGAAGTAATTCAAAATTTTTCCGAAAAAACTGCGTTTCTTGGGAAGCGAGTCTATCGGATACGTAGAAATTGAGTCCACAGAGTTTTTTGCTTCTGCAAGGTGTGTTTGTGCATGAACAGCCGTTTCTGTAATCAGCATCAATATTGGTAATATCCATTTTGTCAATTTAGTGTCCATTTACTTGTAGAAAACTTCCGTGGCAAAGTTAGTTTTTATGTTCTTCATTACAACAATGTTACTGTTCTTTTTGTTTCCAATTTTTCTCTTTTAATGTTCATTTCTACATTGCATGTGGGGTTCACTCTTTTTAACTACATCATTTATAGAACTTTCCTCGATTTATACTGTTATTTTAATATTACAAAGAACAACATGATATTGAATTATGAAAACAGCAATGGACATTCCCGATAAAGAGGGACAGAAACGACTAGTAATCGTAGGCGGCGGCTTTGGCGGATTAAAGCTGGCACGAAAATTGAAAAGCAACAAGTTTCAGATAGTTTTACTGGATAAGAATAACCATCACATCTTCCAACCGTTACTCTATCAAGTGGCCACAGCAGGTATTGAACCGAGTGCCATATCATTCCCATACCGAAAAATCTTCAAAAAAAGAGAGCATTTCCATATACGTATTTGTGAAGCACAGCAAGTCTTCCCGGAACACAATCTGCTGGAGACTTCCATCGGCACGCTGGCATACGACTATTTGGTCATTGCCACCGGCTGCAACACAAATTATTTTGGAAACGACGGGCTGGAGAAACAGACCATGGCACTAAAGAATACTTCGGAAGCCTTGTTCAACCGAAACCAGATATTGGATAGTTTTGAACAAGCCCAGAACACCGGTAATAAAGAAGAGCGCAGGCGTCTGATGACCTTTGCCATTGTAGGCGGTGGAGCTACGGGAATAGAGTTGGCTGGTGCTTTGGCCGAGATGAGGAAGTTTGTCCTTCCTCAAGACTATCCGGACTTGAATATCAATGAGATGCGTATCATCTTGTTGGATGGCTCTTCCCGGCTCTTGTCTGCTTTTTCAGAAGAGTCTTCCAAAGAAGTGGCCGATTATCTGAAGAAGCGTGATGTGGAAATCAAATTGAACCAACGGGTGATGGGATACGAGAATTATCAATTGGCATTGAATGACGGGACTGCCATCGATACCAAAAATGTATTCTGGGTGGCCGGTGTCAAGGCAAACAGCCTTCAAGGATTGCCTGCCGATGCCTATGGACCGGGAAACCGCTTGAAGGTGGACACTTATAACCGTCTTTCTCAATATCCCAATATTTTCGCTATCGGGGATACGGCCCTTATGATTTCTGAGGAGTATCCCAAAGGACACCCGCAAGTGGTGCAACCAGCCATCCAGCAGGCCCGCAACTTGATAAGGAACTTGCAGCGTGCAGAAACAGGCCTGCCGTTGCAGCCGTTTATATATCAAAACAAAGGCTCCATGGCGACCATTGGCCGCAATCATGCCGTAGTCGAGCTTAAGAAACTGCGTTTTGGCGGTTTTCCGGCATGGGCTGTGTGGCTATTCATCCATTTGATGAGTATTGTGGGTGTAAAGAACCGTCTTTTCATCTTCGTAGACTGGATGTGGAGTTACTTTACCTATGACCCGTCTTTACGGATTATCATCAAACCCTTGAAGCGGGAGTAAACTTTTATTGAGTAATATTTGTTATAGTTCATATACGAACTTAAAAACGAATGAATATGTTAAAACGACTTTTATTTCCTGTCAAACCGGACGGAACGGCAACATCTGCTATACTATTGATTGCAAGAATTGTATTCGGTATATTATTAATGAACCACGGCATCCAGAAGTGGACTAACTTTCAAGAGCTGTCGGCCGTTTTCCCAGACCCATTGGGTGTAGGCAGCCCGCTGTCTTTAGGACTGGCTATCTTCGGTGAATTGGCATGTTCCATGGCATTCATTATAGGTTTTCTCTATCGTTTGGCTATGATACCAATGATGTTTACAATGGTTGTTGCCTTTTTTGTAATTCACGGCAATGACCCGTTTGCCACGAAAGAGTTGGCTTTTGTATACCTGGTAGTGTTCATATTGATGTATATCATAGGTCCGGGCAAGTTTGCTGTTGACCGTTGGATCGGAAAGGCTCTTTCTCAAAAAGCTCATAAATAGACACTTCCGTTTTACTGAAAACAGATTTTAAGCTCAAATAGGATGTTTTTTCGTAAAAAATCCTATATTTGCGGATGCTTAAAATAACTCGATGAGCTATAAAGCTAATTAAACACAGTAAAATAAAAAAGAGTGATTATGAAAAAGTTCAATTTGAAGATGGCTGCGACCGTAATGATTTGCGGCTCGTTTCTTTTCAGTTCTTGTATCGGTTCTTTTGGACTGCATAGTAAACTGGTCAGCTGGAATCAAGGTATTGGTACCAAGTTTGTAAACGAACTGGTTTATTTGGCATTCAATATTATCCCGGTATATGGCGTTTGCTATCTGGCCGATGCGTTGGTCATCAACTCCATCGAATTCTGGAGTGGTTCAAACCCTATGGCCAGCATTGGTGATGTAAAGAAAGTAAAAGGCGAAAACGGTGACTATCTGGTAGAGACACTTGAAAACGGTTATTCTATCACCAAGGAAGGTGAGACTGCTTCTATGGAGCTCATTTACAACAAAGAGTTGAATACTTGGAATGTTGTTGCCGATGGTGTCAGCACAGAATTGCTGCAAATGAACAATGACGGCACTGCACAAATGACCCTTCCGAACGGTGAGGAAATGACAGTGACGCTGGATGCCCAAGGTGTGGCAGCAGCACGTCAGGCGACGATGATTGGCACGTACTACGCTTTTAATTAATGGAAAATTGAAAATGGAAAGTGGCTGGTACATAGATGCCCAATAAGCATTTCTCACTTTCCATTTTCAACTTTCATTAGAACGGATATCCCACAGCAAAGTGGAAAGCAAAATCGCGGCTGAATTTAGGATGAATAATGGGATAACGGTCTTTTTTCTTTTCATAAGCCGGATTGATGGCCTTCATACCTCCGTCGAAACGCAATACAAAGAAATCCAGGTCAAGACGCAATCCCAAACCATATGCCACGGCAATCTGCTTATAGAACTTGTCAAATTTAAACTGACCTCCCGGCTGGTCTTTATAATCCCGTATTGTCCAGATATTCCCGGCATCTACAAAGAGGGCTCCTCTGAATTTCCAGAACAACCGTGTGCGGTATTCAATGCTGGCATCCAGCTTGATGTCTCCCGACTGGTTCATGAAGTTATTATCGCCGGGGAAAGAACCGGGCCCCAAATCACGTACAGACCATCCGCGCACACTGTTGGCGCCGCCGGAGAAGTAGCGCTTCTCAAATGGAAGCATTGTTGCATTGCCGTATGGAATGGCAATACCGGCACCAAAATGAAATGCCAATGAATTGCGGTTGTCAATGACTAGATTCTTGGCAAAGTCAAAATCGCCTTTCAGGTATTGGGCAAAAGGAATGTTCAACAAAGTGTATTCCCCCAATGCATTCTTCTTCATTCCTCCGAGCTTTGCCACAGCATACAACAAGTTACCCGCCAATTCAAAATTGAGGCGGATGGTATAGGAATTTCCGATACCGGAGTTATTCATCAAAGCCCTTCCGGCGCTGTTGTAGATATAGCTGTAGCCGGTGCGGACAATAAAACGGTCTTCGTAATTGTATTTAAGGATATAGTTCTCGTCCTTCTCCAGATATTTTTTTCTAAAAGTTGAATCTATACTGGGCATATACAAATAGTTAATATCCAGCAAATCAATGCGATGCTGTGAACGCCGTTGTTGTACCCCCCATTTGTAGCTCCATCCGGCAGAAGCCACAATACGCGTAAACTCCGGTCGTATCTGGTAGTTGTATTGCAATCCGAACTCGGTAGTAGCCCTTATCTTCCGCTTGAAATCGCCGGAAAGAAACGGGAACATGAAACGCGGGAAGTTGATGGTCGCTTCCGCACCCAGTTCTATGTAGTTCTGGTTCAATCCGCTTTGCAGACCGGACACAGCCTCGTATGCCCCACGTAGCTTGAACATGAATGTTTCGGAACCTTTGAACATGTTGCGGTGCTGAAAAGCCACCGAAGCGGCAGCTCCCAAATCGCCGGCAGAGTTTGTGCCTTCCACCTCAAAAGATACGGACTGATGCTTGCCTCTGGTCAGCATCACATAAGCGTTGAGCTTTGCACTGTCACTCTGCTGCACTTCGAAAAAACGGATATTGGTATATTTCAGGGCTTGCAGGCGTCCGTAGTTGGAGTAGGTACGCTGCACGTTCTGCTCGTTGTAGAGAGTTCCCGGAATGATGCGCAGATTGTTGGTCAGCACTTTGGGACGCAGATAAAGCTTGTCTTTGTAGTAGATGGGGAATCCTTTGTAGTGCAATGAATCATTCACCTCAATGCTGTTCAAGGCAGATGCCTGCAACACATTATAGTCGGTAATGAAACTCACTTTATTGATAGTGTATTGCCGGTGATTCTGCGGTGTATCCTCGTTGTGCTGCCTGTATGGAGCCAAGTGCAACGTCAAATCTACCAGATAAGAATTACGGACGGTATCTGCGGTATAGGATATGTACTCTTTGTTGAACTTGTAATATCCATTCTGAAGCAGTTTGTTTGTAATACGCTGGCGTTCTGCATCCAGTACATTGACATCAAAATACATGCCTTCGGACAATAGGGTTACTGCGGAATCCTGCCGCATGTATTCCTTTATTTTACTGTCCCGGATATCATATTTCAAGGTACGCACTTTATAGGGCTTGCCGGTCGTCACCTTATAGACCAACTTCATCTTTTTCTTCTTGACTTGGCGTACCGGTTCCACCAGAGCACCCATATAGCCCATATTCTGCACAGCCTTAGTAATCTCTTCCCTGGTCCGGTTGGTTTCCTCCTCACTGTATATGACCGGGGCATCACCTAATTTCCTCAATGTACGGTTTATCCAGCGTGTAGAGTCCCGTCCGGACCAGTTGTAGACATACAACTGGGTCTTTATCAGGCTGAACCACTTCGCATTGGGATTCTGGCGGATGTACATGGAGAGATTGGATGGTTTTACTTCCTTATTATCAGTATGTATGCGCACTTCATCCAGCAAATACGAGCCGTCCGGCACATATTTGGTAGAAGAACAGGAAGCCAACAAAAGTACGATAGTAGTAAGTATCGCGTAGCGGAAACCTTTATTCATACCGAGTCATTAATTGCGCATAAACAGCTACAAATATACTTGTATTTTTTTGTTCCCGAAATAAAAAACGCCGGAAGAGTGCAGAGTTTTTGATTATATTGAAATAATCACGTATTTTTGTCAAATGATAACATGTGTGTCCTATGGCATTAAGTAAAAATCGCATTAAATATATCCACTCGTTGGAGCAGAAAAAGAACCGGAAGGCCGACAAGGTATTTCTGGCAGAAGGACCTAAACTCGTAGGGGATTTGTTGGGACATTTTCCTTGTCAGTTCTTGCTGGCAACTTCAGAATGGCTTTCCCGGAACCGCCCTCTCTCCACCGTAACGGATGTCACGGAAGTATCGGAGGAGGAACTTTCGCGTGCCAGCCTGCTGAAAACTCCCCAACAAGTGCTGGCTGTGTTCCGGCAGCCGGATGAGGAGACGGATATTTCCGTCATCAGCCACTCCCTCTGTCTGGCTTTGGATGATGTGCAAGACCCCGGTAACCTGGGAACGATTGTCCGCCTTGCTGATTGGTTCGGGATAGAGCATATTTTCTGTTCGCCCAACACGGTGGATATCTATAATCCCAAAACTGTGCAGGCCACGATGGGAGGTATCGCACGCGTCAGACTGCATTATACTCCCCTACCCGAGTTCATCCGCTCACTGAAGGATATTCCCGTTTACGGCACTTTCCTGGACGGAGAGAATATGTACGGACAACCGCTTTCGAAAAATGGGCTGATTGTGATGGGTAATGAAGGAAATGGCATCGGAAAAGAAGTGGAGGCACTCATCAACCGCAAACTATACATACCGAATTATCCCGCCAGCCGTGAGACCTCGGAGTCATTGAACGTGGCTATTGCCACAGCAGTAGTTTGCGCTGAGTTCCGGCGCCAGGCTGCATTGTAGTAAAATCAAAAGGAAAAAACAACCAGGGAATCAAATAAGGCAATTCTTCCTCGATAACCGGAGGGATTGCCGTCAGTATATTGCAGCACGTATCAAAATGAGGATAGTCTGTTTCCACCTCCGTAAGCAAAGCTATAACTCCCGGTAGCCATTCCGTATTCTCCACCTCTTCTGTCAATGGGAAGATACGTGATACACATTGTCCTTCACCTATCTCCACCACATATTGTTTCAGATAGCCATGCCCGGGAAGAAACAGAAAATGGGAAGCGTAGCGTTTCATGCTTTCGGACGGGGACGTATGGTTCTGGGAGTCGTGGTATTTTCCTGCTCCTGAATTTCCAGAGGTTTCAATTTCTCAGGTTTTCCGATACTGTCTTTGCGAAGGGAGTCTGTCGCCTGCTGAAGGCTGTCCTTTGGGGCAATGACCAAGCTGTCCGTGGCGTGATAGCGCATCAGTGAGATACGGTCTGCCAGCAAAGGCTGTGGAGTCTCCTGCTGCGGATAATAGATGAACCCGCGTATTTCCTTGATTTCTCCTAAAGTATCGGCAAACAAGGTGAGCGTTTCCACACCTGTGTCTTGTACTTTCCGAATGGCACTGATGACACTGTCATTCTTTTCGTAAAGAACCTGCATCGCCATCAACGGAGCATGTATGCTGTCCGGTGCACCGTTGTGGAAACGGAAGCGCACGCTCCAGCGCAGCGTGTCACGGTCGTGGAAATTGGTGTCTGATGGCAACGTAAACGTTATCTTGTTGTCCAGGGGCATACCCGTCAACTGATAGATATGCTGCCATATCCACACGTCGATACTGTCTCCGGGAAGTGATTCTTTCGGCTTGTTGTCACGCAGGGCAATCAAGTGGTTGATACCGTCTCTCTCGGCTTTCAACCGTACATTCACTTTCTCGTAGATTTTGGTAAGTACTTCCGGGTTACGGGCAAACCAGACCATAGAAGAGTCAAAATCGGCCTGAGTAATGCCATATTTCTTGAAAACCGATTCAATGTATAGCACCCGCTTATAACTTTCGTTATACGGCACTTCTTCACCCATAGCTTTGGCTATGTGATAATCATAAAGCACGTTTTCCATCTTGGCATCCGGAAGGACGGTCTCAGGTCTTTTCACCTTACAAGCCGTCAGACTGAACGCCAGAAGGACTACGCTACACCATTGAATTCGATTTATTCCTTTCATGATTTCTTTATGGCAGCATGATAGGCATCATTGAAGTCCTTGCCGTAGAACAACAGCAAAGCAATGATACCGCAACTGATTGCTGCATCCGCAAAATTGAATATCGGGCTGAAGAAAATGAAATGTTCTCCACCGACAAACGGCATCCATGCGGGCCAGTTTGTATCAATGATGGGGAAATAGAACATATCCACCACCTTGCCATGGAACCACGGGGCATATCCCCCTCCTTCAGGCATGAAGGAGGCTATCTGCGAATGGGTGCTTTCGTTGAACAGCACGCCATAGAACACACTGTCGACAATGTTTCCCAAGGCTCCCGTCAAGACCAAAGACACACAGACGATAAATCCGGTCTTCATGCCTTGCTTCACGAACTTGTACAGAAACCAGCCAATGACCGTGACTGCAGCAATGCGGAACAAGGTCAGGAACAGTTTGGCGAATATTTCCATACCGAAAGCCATACCACTATTCTCGGTAAAGTATATATAGAACCAATCCGTAATCCGGATACTCTCATGCCAGTACATGTGGGTCTTTATCCAAATCTTGATAATCTGGTCTATAACCAATACCGAAAATATAATAAGGCAGGCTATCCGGCCCTTCGTAAAGAATTTACCCATTTTTATTTCTTGCCGTTGTTTTTAGCTTCGATGCTCAAAGTGGCATGGGGCACTGCACGAAGGCGCTCTGCCGGTATCAGTTTGCCGGTTTCGCGGCAAATGCCATATGTTTTGTTCTCAATGCGCACCAAAGCAGCCTGCAATCCTTGGATGAACTTCAACTGGCGTTGGGCCAGACGTGTGGTTTCTTCCTTGGATAAGGTGTTGGCACCTTCTTCCAGTACTTTGTACGTAGGAGATGTATCGTCGGTGTCATTACCGTCTGCACCCGTCAGGCTGGCCTTTAACAGTTCATAGTCACGTTGTGCCAACTCTAACTTCTCCATAATGATAGCGCGGAATTCTTCCAATTCAGCATCTGAGTATCTTGTCTTTTCTGCCATAACTTTTACGTGTTAATCAGGGTTAGTATTTAATTATTCTTTCACTACGCTCACGTACAGCGAGAAATCGTCGAAGTTCAGTTCTGTACCATTTTCTACGTTGTCTGCCAGCGTCAGTGAAGTTCCTAAAACTTGGTTGCGAATATAGTCATTATATTCATTTACCGCATCATCTGTTTGAGGATTTTTTGATAATGTAATCTTTATTTTATCTGTTATCTCAAAACCGCTCGACTTGCGGATATTCTGAATGCGGTTTACCAGCTCGCGTGCAATACCCTCACGGCGCAGCTCTTCGGTAACGGTAACTTCCAGAGCCACGGTCAGTTTGCCCTCGTTGGCAACCAGCCATCCCGGAATATCCTCACTGAAGATTTCCACATCTGCCGTTTCAATCACGGCTTCTGCACCGTCCAGATTGAACGTATAAGAGCCTTTCTTCTCCAGCTCGGCAATGGCTTCCTGGGACATTTCCGCCACAGCAGCAGCCACGGCTTTCATCTGCTTACCGAATTTCGGTCCCAGCTTCTTGAAGTCGCATTTCACTTTCTTTACCAGTACACCGGCAGCACCGTCCACAAACTGGATTTCTTTCACATTCACCTCGTTCATGATAAGTGCTTTCACAGCCTCGATGTGTGCACGCTGTTCTTCATCCACTACCGGTATCATGATGCACTGAAGCGGTTGGCGGACTTTGATGTTCACCTTGCGGCGCAATGCCAATACCATGGAAGTGACGTCTTGTGCCATCTGCATGCGGACTTCCAATTCCTTGTCTATCATTTCCTCCTTATATTCGGGGAACTTGGCAAGGTGTACGGAAACCACATTGTCGCGTCCCGTAGCTGCAATCAGGTCCGTATACAGCATGTCGGCATAGAACGGAGCAATGGGCGCCATCAGCTTGGCTACAGTTTCCAAGCAGGTATAGAGTGTCTGGAATGCAGAAAGCTTGTCCTGCGTCATACCGCCACCCCAGAAACGTTTGCGGTTCAGACGAACGTACCAGTTGGAGAGATTGTCGTTCACAAACTCAGAAATGAGACGTCCTGCTTTCGTGGGCTCGTATTCATTGTAGCAGGTATCCACGTTCTTCACCAACGTATTCAGTACAGAGAGAATCCAACGGTCTATCTCAGGGCGTTCTGCCATGGGCACATCGGCTTCTTTGTAGTCAAATTCGTCTACATTGGCATAGAGGGCGAAGAATGAATAGGTGTTATAGAGTGTTCCGAAGAACTTGCGGCGCACCTCTTCCACTCCATCCACGTCGAACTTAAGATTGTCCCACGGAGAAGAGTTGGTGATCATGTACCAGCGCAACGGGTCGGACCCGTATTTCTCGATGGTCGAGAAGGGGTCTACGGCATTGCCCAGACGCTTGGACATCTTGTTACCATTTTTGTCGAGCACCAAGCCGTTGGAAATGACAGCCTTATAAGAAATACTGTCGAACACCATTGTAGCGATGGCGTGCAACGTGAAGAACCAACCGCGTGTCTGGTCCACCCCTTCGGCGATGAAATCGGCAGGATATACCTGGTGGCTATCCAGCAGTTCCTTATTCTCGAACGGATAGTGTATCTGTGCATAAGGCATGGCACCGGAATCGAACCAAACGTCAATCAAGTCCGTTTCGCGTTTCATCGGCTTGCCGTCTTTGGAAACAAGGATGACATCGTCCACGTAAGGACGGTGCAAGTCTATCTTGTCATAATTCTCTTTGGTATATACACCCGGCTGGAAGCCCTTCTCCTTGTAAGGATTGGACTGCATCAAGCCGGCAGCTACGGATTTCTCTATTTCGTTGTAAAGTTCTTCTACAGACTCGATACACTTTTCCTCGCTATTGTCCTCTGTACGCCAGATGGGCAGCGGAGTACCCCAGTAGCGTGAACGGCTGAGGTTCCAGTCATTCAGGTTTTCCAGCCACTTGCCGAAACGTCCCGTACCGGTGCTTTCCGGCTTCCAGTTGATGGTCTTGTTCAACTCTATCATACGTTCCTTGCAAGCGGTGCTGCGGATAAACCAGCTATCCAGCGGATAGTACAATACGGGTTTGTCCGTACGCCAGCAGTGCGGATAATTGTGTACATGCTTTTCTATCTTGAATGCCTGGCGGGCGGCTTTCATCATCATGCAGAGTTCGATATCCAATGATTCGGCAGCTTGTGCAGCCTGCTCATCATACTTGCCGTCTACGGTGAATTGAGGGTCATAGGCATTCTTTACCCACTTGCCCTGATAGTCTTTGTAAAGGTCTGCATTGACACATGCCTTTACAAACTCCTCGTCCAGTTCGTCAATCAAGAAGAACTTACCGGTGAGGTCTACCATCGGGCGGGTCTCACCCTTCTTGTTTATCATGAACAAGGACGGTATACCTGCAGCGCGTGCCACAAAAGCATCGTCCGCACCAAAGGTCGGGGCAATGTGTACGATACCCGTACCGTCTTCAGTCGTCACATAGTCACCAGAAATTACACGGAAACCTTTGTCGCTGGGAGTCCAGCTACCGTCTTCGGCAACGTCTATCGGTTTCACCCAAGGGATGAGCTGTTCGTACTCCATACCTACCAAATCGGGGCCTTTGTACTCACCTACTATCTTGAAAGGTATCAGCTTATCACCCGGCTTATAATCCTCTAATGCAATGTCTTCCGCTTTTTTGTTGAAGTGAGTGTAGAGCAGTGCTTTTGCCAAGACAACAGTCATCTTCTCACCGCTATATCCGTTGTAAGTCTGTACGGCCACGTAGTCTATCTTGGGACCGACGCAGAGCGCAGTGTTGCTGGGCAACGTCCACGGAGTAGTGGTCCATGCCAGGAAGTAAGGAGTTCCCCACTCTGCCATTTCCGGTTTCGGATGCTTCATCTTGAACTGTGCCACCATGGTCGTGTCTTTTACGTCACGGTAACATCCGGGCTGGTTCAACTCGTGCGAGCTGAGTCCGGTTCCGGCAGCAGGAGAATAAGGTTGTATGGTATACCCTTTATAAAGGAGTCCTTTCTTATAGAGCTGTTTCAGCAGCCACCACAAGGTTTCGATGTAGCGGTTGTCGTAGGTGATATACGGGTCCGTCATGTCCACCCAGTAGCCCATCTTGTGCGTCAAGTCTTCCCATTCCTTGGTGAACTTCATGACGTCCTTGCGGCAGGCAGCATTGTATTCTGCTACGGAAATAGTCTTGCCAATATCCTCTTTCGTAATGCCGAGTGCTTTTTCCACACCCAGTTCCACGGGCAGTCCATGAGTATCCCATCCGGCCTTACGCTTTACTTGGAACCCCTTCATCGTTTTGTAACGGCAGAAAATGTCCTTAATGGAGCGAGCCATTACGTGGTGAATGCCCGGCATACCATTGGCCGAGGGAGGTCCTTCGAAAAATACGAAAGAAGGACAACCTTCACGTTCTGTCATACTCTTGGCGAAAACCTGGTTTTCGTCCCATTTCTTCAACACTTTTCCGTTCACTTCGGAAAGGTCGAGCTTCGAATATTCGGCAAACTTCTTACCCATCTTGATATTTACTATTTGACAATTTACAATTTACGATTGAAGATACTCTTGATAGGCATTTGGTACGTCAAAAGCTACCTTCTCCATTTTAAGGGTGCAAATTTACAAAAAACTTAAATACAAGAGACTTTTTAAGAACAAAAAAATATGCAGGTACGATTTTAAAAAATATTCGCTCACTCAACACTGTCCCTCTTTTCTCTTTTCCCGAATTAGTACATAGAAGTGCATCTGTAGATGTCGTTTGGGGCAATGCAGGGTTCCCTAAGCAAAAAACGACAAAAAACGCAGAATTTGCCAAAACCTACCCCCTGAAAACTACGTTGAAAACAACAAATGAGAGGGCTATTTTGCTGAGTTCAACAAATGGTATGTAGAATTCTGCGAATGCTATTGCCGCAATCAGCAATAAGCGTGCAGAGAACAGCATGGGAAAGAATAATAAAGTATTATATTAAAAGAAATAATAACAGCATCATCAGCGGATAGACTTCAACTGTTGCTGCTGTAACTATAATGCAAGGTGAAATAATTAAGGTAATGATTCACCACTCCGAAACAATCCGATGTCTCATCGAAAGAGAGAAAGTAATACATCAGGTTTTCGGGTTCTTTCTTTTGGGTCAGGATTTCGTCCACATAGGCAAGAAAGGCGTTTTTGATGCTGTTATCGTTGTAGTAGTCTGCCAACTTTGCCAGTTTACGTTCTATGGGTTTGTTATGCTGCAATTGCATGGCAGATTTCGAGCGTTCAGGCTTCACATCTCCGGTCAGTCCCCCATCATTATAGTATTGGCGGCGCTCGTCATAGACTTGGCTCAGCAGTTGATAGATTCGGGCGGCAGCCTCGTGATTTATGGCGGAGGCAGGCTTCAGTTGTTCTTCCTTGCTCTTCTTCTGCATAGTGGCGTGGTAGGCAAAGTAGAGGATGAAGTCACGGAAGAGCGTGGTTTGGGGCATGATGATTTCTACCAGGACATCCACGTCGGCAAGTACACTGAAGTCCACGGAGTAATAGCGGACACGTCCACGGGTGACGGAATTGACCTTTATGTCGGTTTTCAAGAAGCCCAAGGCCGAGAATTGCTTAATGATGACTTCCTGCCGGGTACGGCGGATACGGGTTTCTTCCTCTACACGCGCCTGGGAGTAATGGAAAGGCTTGTATTTAAAAGAAATCTGTTTTACTGTAAGCCAGTCGAACAGAATCAGCTCGTCGGGAGCCAGACGGTAGTTAAGTAATCGCAACACATTGATGCAGAGAGGTATTTCGGGAGCAGAGAGAGCTTTCTTGGCCATTGTTTCTGTTTTTTAGAATAAAAGTTTTGTAAAGATACGGATAAACTATGGAATTACCATCCGAAATGCCATACTTCATCGTCCCGGATGCCACACTTCAGCAGCTGAAATGCCACACTCCGTTGTCCGAAACCTATGGCATTCCGGACGATGAAGTGTGGCATTTCGGAGAATAAGGTGTGGTATTGGAGGCAACCGAGTGTGGCATTCGGGAAAGTCATCTTTTCATCTTCACCTCGTACAAATCGCCTCTCCGGTCTTTCAGGTTGCGTACACTGCCGTAGGTATGCAGTTCATTCAGCAAGTCCAGATCCACATCCGACACAAGAATCATTTCGGTATTCGGAGTGGCTTCCGCACGCTTGCCGTCTGTGGGGAAAGCGAAGTCGCAGGGAGTGAACACACCGGACTGGGCATACTGGATGTCCATGTTGTGCACGCGGGGAAGATTGCCTACACTGCCGGCTATCACTACAAAGCACTCGTTTTCGATGGCACGAGCATGGGCGCACACCTTTACGCGGCTGTAAGCATTCTGCGTATCGGTAAGGAAAGGAACAAAGAGTATCTGCATGCCTTGGTCCGCCATGATGCGGCTCAGTTCGGGGAACTCTACATCGTAGCATATCAGCACGCCTATCTTAGCACAGTCCGTATCGAAAGTTTGGATGGACTTGCCTCCGCTCAGTCCCCAGGACTTTATCTCGTCGGGAGTGACATGTATCTTTTCGTACATTTCATAACTTCCGTCACGTCGGCAGAGGAATCCTACGTTGTATAGCAGCCCGTCTTCCTTGATAAGCGGCATACTGCCCGTAATAATGTTGATGTTATAGCTGATGGCGAGCTTGACGAAACGCTCCTTGATTTCCTCGGTATAGGCCGCCAGCCCGCGGATAGCCTGCGACTCGCCCTCGTTGTTGAATTTTGCCATCAACGGTGCGTTGAAGTATTCGGGAAAAAGAACAAAGTCACTCTTGTAGTCGCTCACGGCATCCACAAAAAATTCCACTTGCTCAAAAAGGTCATCCAGTGTCTTGTAGGTACGCATCTGCCATTGTACCAAGCCTACGCGGACAGTGGTTTTGGGGTTTACATAGTCTTGTGTGGGAGCCTGATAGTAGATATTGTCCCATTGCAGCAGGCAGGCGTAGTGCTTGGACTCCTCATCATTGGGAAGGTAGTTGCGCATCACCTTGCGCACGTGGAAGTCGTTAGAGAGCTGAAAGGTCAGCACCGGGTCGAAGATTTCCTTTTGCTTCACCTTATCTATGTACTCCTTGGGGCGGATTTGATCGGCATATTTGTAGTAGTTGGGGATACGTCCGCCAAACATGATTGCCTTCAGGTTCAATGTCTCGCAAAGTTCCTTGCGGTATTCATACATACGGCGTGCCAGACGCAGGCCACGGTATTGGGGATGGATAAAGACTTCGATGCCATAAAGTATGTTGCCTTTCGGATTGTGGGTGTTGAAAGTCTCCTTGCCCGTAACCTGGGCGTAAGTGTGGTCGTTCTTCACATCATCGTAGTTCACTATGATGGAAAGCGCACAGCCCACGATTTTCTCGTCAACCACCGTCACAATCTGCCCCTCGGGGAAGATGCGTATCAGTTTTTCTATTTGTTTGTGCGTCCAGAACACATCGCTTCCGTCTGAATAAACGCGCGTAAACGATTGTGCTAACTGGTCATAATCTTCAATCTGCAGATTACGTATCTGCACCTTATTGATTTTCATTGAATCCATAACTTTCTTGCTATTCCTGATTAAAAACAGTGCAAAGGTACGGTTTATCCTTACATGTTATCTTCCCCTCCGAAGATTTTTCTTTCCCATCTTGAACGGATAAGGGAAAAGATACGGAATTGATAACAAAAAGAGGAGGCATTCATCAGGCCTCCTCTTTCCCGTCTTATATGGACAGTTTCAATGACGGTCTTATCCGTTGTCTCTTCTATTCTTCCACAGCTTGGTCATGTCTTCCAGTGTCTTGCCTTTCGTTTCGGGAACAAGCTTCCAGACAAACAGAGCAGCCACCACACAGATGATTCCGTATAAGCCATAAGCAAACATGTGCCCGAACTTGTCTCCCATATCTCCCAAACTCATATTGTACATAGGTACGAAGGTGGAAGATACAATGAAATTGAATATCCATTGGAAGGCTACGGCAATGGCTACTGCAGCGCCACGGATGGTATTCGGGAAGATTTCAGCAATCAGTACCCAGCAGATGGGGCCCCAGCTGAACATGAACGAAGCACTGTAGACCATGATGCTGACAACAGCCAACATGGGAGGAAGCCCTGCCACAACGTTGCAAAGAGCTACTCCGAAAGCACCTATCGCCATGCCGATAGACCCCGAGATGAGCAGCGGTTTACGTCCCCATTTCTCGACTGTAAAGACAGCCAGCAACGTGAACAGAATATTGATGATACCCATGATGACGGTTTGAACCATCGGGTTGCCCATTCCCATCGTTTCGAAGATACGCGGTGCGAAATAGAGTACGGCGTTGATACCTACCGCTTGCTGGAATACACTCAGCATGATACCGATAAAGATAACCATCCAGCCATAAGTGAAAAGCTTTTCCGTCTTTTCCTCTGCCGTGGCTTTGATTTGAGACAGAATAACCTTTGCCTGAGCCAAGCCGTTGATACGGCTTAACACCTGGAGTGCCTTATCATCCTTGCCACTCATGGCAAGATAGCGTGGCGTTTCGGGAACAAACAGTACGAGCAACGCAAAGACTCCTGCAGGAACAGCCTCACTGACAAACATCAGACGCCATCCTATCTCTGTGGTCCATGCTGCCGCTTCGGGATTCAGAATCTGGTTGACTCCTTCAATGGCCTTTATCACCGGATTTGAATTCTCGCCCAGAATAAGGAAATTCACGAAGTAAACCACCAACTGGCCGAAGATAATGGCAAACTGATTCCATGATACCAGAGTCCCGCGAATGTTGCTCGGCGCAATTTCCGCAATATACATCGGGCAGATGGCCGATGCCAAACCTACGCCGATTCCTCCCAATACACGGTAGAAATTGAATGCCACGAGCAAGGAATAGGAAGGAACACCATAGTCGAAGAAAAGGAATTCCGGGTAGTAGGAGCCCAATGCCGACAGAAAGAACAAGACGCCGGCTATGAAAAGAGAATTCTTACGTCCCAGATTGGATGCGAAGAATCCCGAAAGAGCACTACCGATGATACATCCGATAAGTGCACTGGAAGAGGTAATGCCGTGAATCGTATCTGTGTAGACAAAATCGGAGGCACCCATAAAAAATGCCTGAAGCCCTTTATCGGCACCGGATATGACTGCTGTATCGTAGCCGAAAAGCAAGCCCCCGATGACGGCTACCAGCACAATAGAGAAGAGGTAGAGTTTACTGCCTTTTTCTGTATAATTCATGATATTAATGATTAATGGTTAATGATTAGCGATTAATGATTAGCGATTAATGATTAATATTGAAACACCTCATGCGCAACTTATTAACCACTAATCACTAAACATTGATCATTATTAGCAGTACATATTCACGATTGCCTCATACAATTCCTGCTTGCCGCTGGTCTGTTTCGGCTCACCGTTGGCTTTTGCGTAAGCTACCAAATCCTCTAGCGTCAGTTTGCCATCTTCAAATTCCTTGCCTTTACCACTGTCGAAGGAAGCATAGCGGTCGGCCAGCATCTTCTTGTAAGGAGACTCTTCAAGCAGTTTGGCTGCACTTTCCAGTGCACGTGCCATCACGTCCATACCGGCGATGTGGGCAATGAAAATGTCTTCCAGGTCGGTGGAGTTGCGACGGGTCTTGGCATCGAAGTTTGTACCGCCATTGCCAAAGCCTCCGTTACGGATGATTTGCATCATTGCCTGGGTCAGTTCGAAGTTGTCAATGGGGAACTGGTCTGTATCCCAGCCGTTCTGGTAGTCACCACGGTTGGCGTCGATGGAGCCGAGCATACCGTTGTCTACGGCTACTGCGAGTTCGTGCTCGAAGGTGTGGCCCGCCAAAGTAGCGTGGTTCACTTCGATGTTCACCTTGAAATCTTTGTCCAGATTGTGAGCCTTCAAGAAGCCGATAACGGTTTCGGTGTCTACATCATACTGGTGTTTTGTAGGTTCCATCGGTTTCGGTTCAATCAAGAAGGTACCTTTGAAGCCGCGGGCACGTGCATAGTCGCGGGCGATGGTCAACATCTGTGCGAGGTGCTCTTTCTCACGCTTCTGGTCTGTATTCAGCAATGACATGTAGCCTTCGCGACCGCCCCAGAATACATAGTTTGAACCTCCCAGTTCGATAGTAGCGTCGATGGCGTTTTTGATTTGGATGGCGGCACGTGCCACAACATCGAAATCGGGATTGGTGGCTGCACCATTCATGTAGCGGGCATGGCCGAATACGTTGGCAGTACCCCACAACAGTTTGATGCCGGTTTCTGCTTGTTTCTGCTTGGCATACGCTACGATTTCCTTCAAGTTGGCTTCGTATTCTTCAATGGTCTCGGCTTCTTCGCAGAGGTCTACATCGTGGAAGCAGTAGTATTCGATACCCATTTTCTGCATGAATTCAAAGCCGGCGTCCATTTTGTTCTTGGCAGCCTGAACCTTGTCAGCCTCACCGTTCCAGGGGAATTTCTTTGTTCCGCCACCGAATTGGTCACCACCTTCTGCGCAAAGAGTGTGCCACCATGCCATGGCGAACTTCAGCCATTCGCTCATTTTCTTACCCATGATTACTTTATCGGCATCGTAATAACGGAATGCCATCGGGTTCTTGCTCTCTTTACCTTCGAATTTAATCTTTCCTATTCCGGGAAAATACTCTTTTGTTGCCATAAGAATTTAATGTTTTAATGTGAGAATGTGCCAATGACAGACACATTCATCACGGGGTTAATTATTAATTTATTGTTTTAACGTGCTAACGTTTTAATGTGCACATTAGCACATTACCCAGTGTTTCCAGCGCGCATATGCGTCGGCATAAGCCTGGCGGTCTGCCACTTTCGGCTCTATCACCTCGAGCTTCTCAAGCGTGGCAAATGCTTCGTTGTTGTCCTTGTATATGCCCACACCGATTCCGGCGCCTTTGGCGGCACCTACAGAGCCGTCGGTATCATACAGTTCGATGACAGCTCCCGTCACACCGGCCAATGTCTCGCGGAACAGCGGGCTGAGGAACATATTAGCCTTGCCTGCATGAATTTTCTGCACGGGAATGCCCATTTGTTCCATGATGTCGATTCCATATTTAAAGGAGAAAACGATGCCTTCCTGTGCTGCACGGACGATATGCTGTTTGCCGTGCTGGTTGAAGTTGATGCCATGAATGGAGCAGCCTATTTCCTTGTTCTCCAGCATACGCTCCGCACCGTTTCCAAAGGGCAGGATACTGATACCGGCACTGCCGATGGGGGCTTGTGCGGCCAGCAGATTCATATCGTTGTAAGAGATGCCTTCGGGAGCAACGGTGCGTTTTACCCATGAATTGAGGATGCCCGTACCATTGATGCACAGCAGAACACCCAGACGGGTTTGCCCGGCAGCATGGTTGACGTGTGCAAAGGTGTTGACACGTGACTTGGGGTCGTAGTTCACCTCACCGTTCACGCCGTATACCACACCGGACGTTCCGGCGGTAGAAGCAATTTCACCCGGATTGAATACATTCAGGGAAAGGGCATTGTTGGGCTGGTCGCCGGCACGGTAAGTGATAGGCGTACCTTCTTTCAGACCCAGCTCTGCGGCTGCAGCAGCATTGACGCGTCCCTGCTCGGAGAAAGTCGGTTTGATGTCGGCAATCAGAGAGGAGTCGAATCCATAATACTCCATCAGAAAATCAGCAACCCGGTTGTTCTTGAAATCCCAGAACATCCCTTCGGACAAACCGGACACCGTGGTACAGATGGTACCGCTCAACTTCATGGCGATATAGTCGCCCGGCAGCATTATCTTATGAATCTTTTCGTAAACGGAAGGCTCATTCTCCTTAATCCAAGCCAGTTTGGAGGCCGTGAAGTTGCCCGGAGAATTCAGCAAATGTGAAAGGCAAGTCTCCTCTCCCAATGTTTCGAAAGCCTTTTGTCCGTAGGGCACGGCTCTGGAGTCGCACCAGATAATGGCAGGACGCAACACCTGCTGGTTTTTATCTACACATACCAAGCCATGCATCTGATAAGAGATACCAATCGCCTTGATGTCTTCTGCGTTTACTCCGGATTCTGCCAATACAGCTTGTGTGGCCAGTTTCAAATTTTCCCACCAATTTCCGGGGTCTTGCTCTGCCCAGCCGGGCTTCACTGCGATAATTTCCGCTTCAGTCTTGGGGAAGAAGGCAGACGATACACACTTGCCGCTTTCCGCATTTACCAGACTCGCTTTTACAGACGAGCTGCCGATGTCATAACCTAATAAATACATTTCTATCAATATTAAAATGAAAGTGATATGAAGAATTTACAATCCGGCTACCGTCGGATTTTATTGTATATCTTTTTGTCGAAACGGTAGTAACGTGCCGCCCGGTGGGCCACGCCCTGCTGTTTTTCTTCCAGGGGGACGACATACTCCATCAAGGCAATTTTTTTATGGAAATTGCGTACGTCGTACTGCTTGTCATACACCAGTTCGTACAAAGTGCGAAGCTGGGATGCGGTGAACTTACGCGGCAACAAGTCGAACAGTGAAGACGGGTTGAACTCGACGTACTGGCGGACATAGGTAATGGCTTCCTTGATAATCAGGTTGTGGTCGAATGCCAGAGCCTTTATATCCGGCATGGCTACCCAACTGGCTTGATAATTGTCCAAATCACGGTTCAATGCGCGGTCTATCTTCACCAGGGAAAGATAGGCTATGGTGACAATACGCTCCACCCTGGACTGCATGGCACGTTCCAGCCAATGTACATCTCTGGGGTCTTTCGTACGGTTTTTTGAGCCGAATGCCTTGAATTGCATCAGATTGACGTTCTTCAGACCCGTCAATTCATTCAACACCCGTTTGGCAGCTTCATCCAAATCCTCATCCATGTAAATCAAACTTCCGGGAAGCTTCATATCATGAAAGATTTCTCCTTCTTCCTCTCCTGCACGCTTAATCAGCAGAACCTTTAGCTGTTCTCCGTCAAAACCAATCACTACACAGTCCACAGAGATATGATTGTTTGCCAACGGCGTTTTTTGTTCTATGTTTTGCATAATATATCTCGTTAAGCGCTGCAAATATAAATAGGTTTTTCTAATTTGCAATAAAGGAAAAGATTATTTTTATAATGTTATAAAGCATTATTTTTCAACTGAATACATATCTTACTTTATACAATATCATTTTCAGTTGTTATCGTATGGAATACAATATGTAATTTACAAGAATATACAAGAGGTCTAATTGTAGGAAGTACAATAAGGAGAAAGTGTTTCATTTATAAGTATTTCAGCCTCCGGATACCACAGAAGGCCCAAGCATACATATTGTATTTTAGCTTCCCTCCTTAAAGTAAGGGCATTGCACAAAAAACATCCGTTTGTGCGGTGAATATCAGAAAAACCTCTACCTTTGCAGCACTTTTTATTTAAACACTAAAAAACGAGTAAATATGAAAGCATTTGTATTTCCGGGTCAAGGTGCCCAATTCGTTGGCATGGGAAAGGACCTGTACGAAAATTCGGCATTAGCCAAGGAACTTTTTGAGAAAGCAAATGATATCCTCGGGTATCGTATTACTGATATTATGTTCAACGGAACAGATGAAGACCTGCGCCAGACTAAAGTTACCCAACCTGCCGTATTCCTTCATTCCGTTATTTCCGCCCTCTGCATGGGCGATGACTTTAAGCCGGAGATGACCGCCGGTCACTCATTGGGCGAGTTCTCTGCCTTGGTTGCTGCCGGTGCACTGAGCTTTGAAGATGGTCTGAAACTGGTGTATGCCCGTGCCATGGCTATGCAAAAGGCTTGTGAGGCACAGCCCTCCACTATGGCAGCCATTATTGCCCTGCCGGATGAAAAGGTTGAGGAAATCTGCGCTCAAGTAAGTGCTGAAGGTGAAGTTTGCGTGGCAGCCAACTATAACTGCCCGGGACAGATTGTAATTTCCGGTTCCATAGAAGGTATCAACAAGGCTTGCGAACTGATGAAGGCTGCAGGTGCAAAGCGTGCTCTGCCGTTGAAGGTAGGCGGTGCGTTCCACTCTCCGCTGATGAACCCTGCCAAAGTTGAACTGGAAGCAGCCATCAATGCAACAGAAATCCATGCTCCGAAGTGCCCCGTATATCAGAATGTAGACGCTATGCCTCATACTGACCCGGTAGAAATCAAGAAGAACCTGGTGGCTCAGCTGACAGCATCGGTACGTTGGACGCAAACAGTGAAGAACATGGTTGCCGATGGTGCTACGGACTTCACAGAGTGCGGTCCTGGTGCAGTGCTGCAAGGTCTTATCAAGAAGATTGCACCGGAAGCTACGGCTCACGGGATTGCATAATTCCTTAAATAGAATATTTTCAAGGCTGTCTTTCTTCAAATAGACAGCCTTTCTTGTTTTAATAGGCCATTTCCTTTATATTTGCCACTCACAACAAAATGGGATATATGGAAAAGATTACGGAGTTCAGAAATACCTTGGCAGTACCTATTCATAAGTTATCGATAGACTCTCTGGTACAAGAGGTATGCCTCTGCCCCGAGTATTTTGAAGATATATACCGATTGACATACGATGAAAAACAGACGGTGTCATGGCGGGCAATATGGGTATGCGAGAAATTGAGCGAAATCCATCCCGGCTGGTTCATCCTACTGTACGATGAAATCATTCAACGGCTGATAGACTGCACGCACGACGGTTCCAAACGTCTCTTATTATCTATACTGTATAATATTCCCATCCCTACTCCAATCTCCGTCGATTTGCTGAATTACTGCCTGGACCACATGCTATCTCCGCAAGAAAGCATAGGAGTGCAAGCCCTTTCCATCAGAATAGCCTATCTGCTTTGCAGGAAGGAGCCGGAACTGCTGCAGGAATTGCAACTGATACTGGAAAATACAGAGCTTGATTTTTATTCAACTGGAGTCAGAACCACTGTTCGGAATACGCTGAAAAAGATACGTGCCACAAAGGGGCGCGAGTAAACAAAAAGTAATCACTGAAATAAAAAGTACGTTCTTTTGTTTTTTATTTCCGATTTTCCCTTACCTTTGTTGCCGTAAAGACAAAGGGGTGCCCCGACGGGCTGAGATTATACCCTCGAACCTGATGCAGTTAGTACTGCCGTAGGAATTGGATATTTCTTTCTTCACTGAACTTGCCGTAAAGACGCTTCTTTGTATTTACTTCCATTTGTTTTATTTCTTAATGAACAGAAAAATGAAAGTATTGGTCAACAACAAGGAAGTGAAAACCGGCGCCACTACCCTTTCACAACTTATCGAGGAACTTGCCCTACCGATGCAAGGCATTGCCGTGGCCGTAGACAACCGTATTGTACTTCGCACGGAATGGACAAAATGCATCCTGAGGGAATACATGCCTATCATCATTATCAAAGCAGCTTGCGGAGGGTGAGGAAGATGAAGGACGAGAGACTGAAAAACGGAGGAATGCAGTTCATCACGCACTATACGGAACGATATTCGTATCTGGATGCTGCACGCATGGCTCTTGAGGGCGGTTGCCGCTGGGTGCAACTGCGCATGAAAGACACCCCGGTGGAAACGATAGAACCCGTAGCTTTGGAAGTGCAGGCCCTTTGCCGGCAATACGGTGCCACCTTCATCATTGACGACCATGTGGAACTGGCGCGAAAACTGCATGCCGACGGCGTACATCTTGGAAAGAAAGACATGCCCATAGCCGACGCACGCCGGATTCTGGGCGCGGAGTACATTATAGGCGGTACCGCCAATACTTTTGAGGATGTACTGCAACACTACAAAGCCGGTGCCGACTACATAGGCTGCGGCCCCTTCCGCTACACCACTACCAAGAAGAATCTGAGTCCGATATTGGGACTGGAAGGATATACAGCTATCATCCACCGGATGCAGGAGAAGGATATACACCTTCCGATAGTAGCCATCGGTGGAATAACCATAGCGGATATTCCAGCCGTTATGCAGACGGGGGTAAGCGGGATTGCCCTTTCGGGCACGGTACTGCATGCCGATAGTCCGGCAGATGAAATGAAAAGAATCATTTCTTTAATGGAGAATGAAAAATAAAGAATTAATATATGACGACTGATATGGAAAAATTAGTGATTGCGGAACGTGAGTTCAACTCCCGTCTGTTTTTAGGAACCGGAAAGTTCAATTCCGATGAAGTGATGGAGCAGTCTATCCTGGCATCCGGCACAGAAATGGTGACGGTAGCCATGAAACGCATTGAACTGGACAACAAGGAAGACAATATGCTGGTACACATACAGCATCCCGGTATCCAGCTTCTGCCCAACACCTCCGGCGTGCGCAATGCCGAAGAAGCTGTTTTTGCTGCACAGATGGCGCGTGAAGCTTTCGGCACGAACTGGCTGAAACTGGAGATACACCCCGACCCCCGCTATCTGTTGCCCGATTCTGTAGAGACGCTGAAAGCCACAGAAGAACTGGTCAAGTTAGGATTTGTGGTACTGCCCTATTGCCAGGCCGACCCCACACTGTGCAAGAGGCTGGAAGAAGCCGGTGCCGCCACCGTCATGCCGCTGGGTGCTCCTATCGGTACAAACAAAGGACTGCAGACAAGGGATTTCCTGAGAATAATCATCGAGCAAGCCAATATCCCCGTAGTGGTGGATGCCGGTATCGGTGCCCCGAGCCATGCGGCAGAGGCTATGGAAATGGGCGCTTCGGCTTGCCTGGTGAATACAGCCATTGCAGTGGCGGGCGACCCCGTGACCATGGCGGTAGCGTTCAAGCAGGCTGTAGAGGCAGGACGCATGGCATACGAAGCAGGTCTGGGCATACAGGCAGATAATTTTGTTGCGGAAGCCAGCTCACCGCTGACGGCTTTCTTGAATGAAAAATGATAAAACAGGGAGATTTACGATTAGACGATTTACGATTGAAGTTACTCATGCAATCATAAACCTACCGGTTGAGAGAGGTTGTTTAACAATACAAACTCCAATCGTAAATCGTAAATTGTCTAATCGTAAATCTCTACATAACAAAACCTAAAGAAAAATGAACCAGAAGATAAAATTCCCCCGTTCCGAGAAAGTATATTTGCCGGGCACCTTGTTTCCCGAATTGCGCGTAGCTATGCGCAAGGTGGAGCAAGTGCCCAGTACGAACTTCGTTGATGGAGAAAAGGTACTTACTCCGAATCCGGAAGTGTATGTGTATGATACCAGCGGACCGTTCAGCGACCCTGCCGTCGAAGTGGATTTGAAGAAAGGGCTGCCCCGTCTGCGCGAGCCGTGGATACTGAAACGCGGCGATGTGGAGCAGCTTTCCGAAATAACGTCGGAGTACGGGCGCATGCGCCGCGACGACCGGTCGCTCGACTCTCTGCGCTTTGAGCATATCACCCTGCCCTACCGCGCCCTTCAAGGAAAATGCTGCACACAGATGTACTATGCCAAACAAGGCATCATCACGCCTGAAATGGAGTATGTGGCGATTCGCGAGAACATGAACTGCGCGGAGCTGGGAATAGAGACGCACATCACACCGGAATTTGTACGCCAGGAGATTGCTGCCGGACGCGCCCTGCTTCCTGCCAACATCAACCATCCCGAAGCAGAGCCGATGATTATAGGCCGTAACTTCCTGGTGAAGATAAATACCAATATCGGAAACTCCGCCACCACCTCGGGCATCGAAGAAGAGGTAGAGAAAGCATTGTGGAGCTGCAAATGGGGCGGCGACACGCTGATGGACCTCTCCACGGGCGAGAACATACACGAAACGCGCGAATGGATTATCCGCAACTGTCCCGTTCCCGTGGGCACTGTCCCCATCTACCAGGCATTGGAGAAAGTGAACGGCAAGGTGGAAGACCTCACCTGGGAAATCTACCGCGATACCTTGATTGAACAATGCGAGCAGGGAGTGGACTACTTCACCATCCATGCCGGCATACGCCGCCACAATGTGCATCTGGCCGAGAAAAGGTTGTGCGGCATCGTGAGCCGTGGCGGCAGCATCATGAGCAAATGGTGCCTGGTGCACGACCGCGAGAGTTTCCTTTACGAACACTTTGATGACATTTGCGACATTCTGGCACAGTATGACGTTGCCATCTCTTTGGGAGACGGGCTGCGTCCGGGGTCTACGCACGATGCCAACGATGAAGCGCAGTTTGCAGAACTCGACACGATGGGCGAGCTTGTGCTGCGTGCCTGGGACAAGAATGTGCAGGCTTTCATCGAAGGTCCCGGCCACGTGCCCATGCACAAGATTAAGGAGAATATGGAGCGCCAGATAGAAAAATGCCACGATGCGCCTTTCTATACGCTCGGCCCCATCGTGACGGACATCGCACCGGGATACGACCATATCACGTCCGCCATCGGTGCGGCGCAGATAGGCTGGCTGGGTACGGCGATGCTCTGCTATGTCACTCCCAAAGAGCATCTGGCACTGCCCGATAAGGAGGATGTGCGTGTAGGTGTCATCACCTATAAGATAGCCGCCCATGCCGCCGACCTGGCAAAAGGGCATCCCGGAGCACAAGTGCGTGACAATGCACTGAGCAAAGCACGTTATGAATTCCGCTGGAAAGACCAGTTTGACTTGTCGCTCGACCCGGAACGTGCGTTCAGCTATTTTCATGCAGGGAAGCATGTGGATGGGGAGTATTGCACGATGTGCGGACCGAACTTCTGTGCGATGCGGTTGTCGAGAGAATTAAAAAAGAAATAAATGGGAATTGATAGAGCACTATGTTTTCAGACGAATTAGAACATATATCCTGGGAGGAAACCACGGCACGCATCCATGCCAAGACAGATGCGGATGTACGCCGTGCCCTCTCCAAAGAACATTGTAATGTAGAGGACTTCATGGCCCTCATCTCACCCGCCGCTGCCCCCTATCTGGAGACGATGGCACGATTGAGCAAGAAATACACCGAGGCACGATTCGGGAAAACCATCTCCATGTTCGTGCCTCTTTACATCACGAATTCCTGCACCAACTCTTGCGTGTATTGCGGTTTCCATATCAGCAACCCCATGCCGCGTACCATACTGACGGAAGAAGAAATCGTGAACGAATACAAGGCCATCAAGAAGCTGGCACCTTTCGAGAATTTGCTGTTGGTAACGGGAGAAAATCCGGCCAAAGCAGGCGTGCCCTACATAGCCCGTGCACTGGACCTGGCAAAACCCTACTTCAGCAATCTGAAAATAGAAGTGATGCCCTTAAAAACGGAAGAGTATGCAACGCTGAAAGAACACGGCATGAATGGCGTGATTTGTTTTCAAGAAACCTACCACAAGTCGAATTACAACATCTACCACCCCCGTGGCATGAAGTCCAAATTCGAATGGCGTGTCAATGGTTTCGACCGCATGGGGCAGGCAGGCGTCCATTCCATCGGCATGGGAGTGCTCATCGGTCTGGAGAAAGAATGGCGGACAGACATCACCATGATGGCTTATCACCTGCGCTATCTCCAGAAACATTATTGGCAAACGAAATACAGCGTCAACTTCCCCCGTATGCGTCCTTCGGAGAACGGCGGCTTCCAGCCCAATGTCATCATGAGCGACCGCGAACTGGCACAAGTCACTTTCGCCATGCGCATCTTCGACCATGATGTAGACATCTCCTACTCCACCCGCGAGCCTGCCGATATACGCGACCATATGGCAACACTCGGTGTGACAACCATGAGCGCCGAAAGCAAGACCGAACCGGGAGGATATTACAGCTATCCGCAAACACTGGAACAGTTTCATGTCAGCGACGAGCGCAAGGCTGTGGAAGTGGACAAAGCATTGAAACGCCTGGGGCGCGAACCAGTGTGGAAAGATTGGGATGCGAGTTTTGATTTGAAGGCTTTCAAGAGATGAGTGGCCGAATACAGAACCTTAATAATAATGAACAAATGAACCGATATGCCAGACAAACGTCCCTCCCTGAAATAGGCGAAGCCGGACAAGAGAAACTGCGTAATGCCAAGGTGTTGATAGTCGGTGTGGGAGGATTGGGTTCTCCCATTGCCCTCTATCTGGCGGGAGCAGGAGTCGGAACGCTGGGATTGGTGGACGATGACCAGGTCAGCATCAGTAATCTTCAACGTCAGGTTCTGTATGCTGAAGCTGACCTTGGGCAGCCTAAACCTCTATGTGGCGCCCGTAGAGTGCAGGGTTTGAACAGCGATGTAAACGTGGAAGTATACCCCTTCCGTCTGGACAAGAAGAATGCCGGAGAACTGATAAGGAACTACGATATAGTGGTAGACGGGTGCGACAACTTCGCTACCCGCTACTTGCTGAATGACGTATGCAACGCTTGGGGCAAGCCCTACGTTTATGGTGCCATTCAAGGCTTTGAAGGCCAAGTGTCCGTCTTCTGCTACGGTGAGAGTGCTAAAAACTATCGTGACCTCTATCCGGATGAAGAAGGGACACTGCTCATGCCATCTCCGGACAAATCGGTTATCGGCGTAACCCCTGCCATTGTGGGTAGCGTAGAAGCCAATGAAGTGTTGAAACTGATTTGCGGCTACGGTGAACCCTTGGCTGGAAAGCTATGGACGATTGATTTAAGGACCATGCAGTCGTATATTCTCTCACTATAGGCAAACATCCATAAAGATATGAAACTGATAGTCATTACCACGCCGCAATTCTTTGAAGGAGAAGCAGAGGCAGTTACCTCCTTATTCCAAAACGGTTTGGAAATGCTCCACCTGCGCAAGCCGGGAGCTTCGGCAGAGGAGATGGGGAATTTTCTTCAACAGCTACCGATGGAATATATGCCACGCATTGTCACGCATGAGCAATTCCAGCTGGCATCCGTTTTCGGTCTGAAAGGAATTCATCTGAACGGGCGCAATCCGCAGATACCGTCCGGATATAAGGGACATGTCAGTCGCTCTTGTCACTCTCTTGAAGAAGTGTTGAAACATAAATCAGATTGTAACTATGTGTTCCTCAGCCCCATTTATGACAGTATATCCAAAGAAGGCTATTCTTCCGCTTACTCCTGCGATACCTTGCAGAAGGCGCAGCAAGCTGGTATTATCGACTCAAAGGTGATGGCATTGGGTGGCATCACCTTGGAACATCTTCCGGAAATAGCCGCTTTAGGTTTCGGAGGTGCCGTACTGCTGGGAGATGTCTGGCAGCAAGCGAAGGAAGCTTTCATCCCCCACTTCCTCCACCTGAAACAGCTTTCCTCTCACCCCTTTAATTTTTAATTTCTAATTTTTAATTATTTCATGCTTCCCCCTATTATCCTTTCCATTGCCGGTTCCGACTGTTCGGGCGGTGCAGGCATACAAGCAGACATAAAGACCATTTCCGCTTTGGGAGGTTATGCCGCTTCCGTCATCACGGCTGTTACTGCACAAAACACACTGGGAGTACAATCGGTTTATCCGATACCTGTGGATATGGTTAAGGCACAAATCACCTCTGTTATGGATGATTTAAGGCCGGATGCCGTCAAGATAGGTATGGTATATGATGCCGGTATTGTGACCACCATTGTCGATTGTCTTCAGACATATACTCCGGAGTGTATAGTCTATGACCCCGTCATGATATCGACCAGCGGACGGCGGCTGATGACCGAAGAAACCATACAAGTCATTAAGACGGAACTGTTTCCGCTATGCACCCTCATTACTCCCAACCTGAATGAAGCAAGCCTGCTTTGGGGGCGAACCATTGCCGGCACTGTGGAGATGCAGCAAGCGGCACAGGAATTATCCTGCAGATACAATACCGCTGTTCTCGTCAAAGGCGGACATCTGGAGGGCAATGACATGTGCGACGTGCTTTATTGCCGGCAACCTTCTGCCGGGGCTGACGTCCTGCCATCCGGATGCATCCTCTATTCCAATCCCAAAATAGAGAGCCGTAACCTGCACGGCACGGGGTGTACCCTTTCCTCTGCCATAGCTACATTTCTTGCCGGTAGCAGCAAACTCGATGAAGCGGTCTGCAAGGCTAAAGAGTATATCGGTACTGCGATAAACCGGGGGAAAAACATGGATATAGGGCACGGGAACGGTCCGTTATGGCACTTTCCTTTATCGGAATAAGAGCTCGTCGAAACGCATTATCTGTTTACCTTAAACGCATTATCTGTCAGCCTCCGATACATCATGTGTTTGGCACCAACGGACAATGCGTTTCGACATGCCTGCTTCTTAATAGCGTATGCCCAGAATTTTCTTGGCATCGTCTTTCTTGAACAGTGAATCAATGACGTCTAAAATCGCTTCGTAGTTTTCCGGATCTACGATATTGGGAGCGAATATGTTGAGGACTTTCATCTTGTCGTCATCAAAAGTATATAGTGCCATCAAACTGGCACATTGCACACAGTTCAGACTGTTGTTTCGGGCAACAGTTCTCATCATTTCGATTTGATCATCCTTGAAAGGGCGGGACTTCACTTTTTCATAAAAATGCCGGAAGTCTTCGGGGTGCATCCCCCTGACATAAACCGGAGCTGGAGAATCTATCACTACTTCACTGGGAACAACCGGCAACGTACGTGGCTCTCCGGAGAATGAGTCCATTGCAACGACTCTCCCACCTTCAAAAGTCACGACAATCTGAGTTCGGCTGATATTACTTTTACCGGACAGCACTCTGGAATATTCCCATTCTTCTATATCCCGGTCGAAGCGGCGATACTCTGGAGTTCCCAATATCTTGGTGACCTCCTGCCTGCTCATCCCCTTCTGGATACTGTTCAACACATCTACCTTAGCATCATAAAACAAACTGGAACAACTGCTGAATCCCATCGTCATTACCAGTCCCGCAATAATTAGTCTGATTGTTTTCATCTTATCGAGTTTTTAGTTGCCACAAAGGTAGGCAGAAACATGGATAGACCTCTTATTATCCCCCTATTTGTCAAAAGGGATTTCCCTACTTTTTTTAGCCATATACCTATTAATATGGAAATAATCCGTTATTTTTGCAGATACTATCACTATAAATAGGTAAAAACACATGGAAAAAGCAAAAGTATACTACTCTGATTTGCGTACCTCCCCTACATCCAATCTTTTGGATAAAATGGAACGCTTGCTGAAAAGGGCAGGCATCGAGCAACTTCCTTTGAAAGATAGCTTTGCTGCCATTAAAATCCATTTCGGCGAACCCGGAAACCTGGCATACTTGCGTCCCAATTATGCAGCTCGAATGGCAACCCTGCTCCGCAGCCTGGGAGCCAAACCTTTCTTGACGGACTGCAACACGCTGTATTCCGGTCGTCGTGCCAATGCTGTAGACCACTTGCAAAGTGCGATGGAGAATGGCTTTAACCCTATCTCGGCCCAGTGCCAGGTCATTATCGGCGACGGACTGAAGGGAACGGACTACCGCGAAATCCCTCTGAACGGGGAATATTGTCCGGCACCCAAAATCGGCACAGCGATAGCCGATGCCGATATTGTAATCAGTATGAACCACTTCAAGGGGCACGAACAAGCCGGTTTTGGCGGCGCCTTGAAGAATCTGGGCATGGGATGTGCCAGCGTAGGCGGAAAGCTGGAACTGCATTGCGCCTCGCAACCCAAGATTGATGAAGCAAGCTGCATCGGCTGCAACATCTGCGTGAAGCATTGCGCACACGACGCTGTGCACCTCAATGCCAGCCGCAAGGCAGAAATAGACTACGCCAAATGCGTAGGTTGCGGACAGTGCGTAGCCCTCTGCCAGCACGACGGTGCCGTGATGGGAGCCGAAGATACTTCCGAGCGCCTGAACTACAAGATTGCGGAATATGCCCTCGCTGTCGTTATGGGCAAGCCCCATTTCCACATCAGCTTCATCATGAACGTATCTCCCGAATGCGACTGCTGGAACCACAACGATGCCGCCATCGTGCCCGACCTCGGCATTCTGGCTTCGGCAGACCCGGTTGCACTGGACAAGGCATGTGCAGATATGGTCATCCAAGCCCCGATACTGCACGGTAACAATTGCCTTGCCACGGCACACGAGCACGACGACTTGTGTGGATGCGACAAGTTCCACTTGATGCACCCCGACACGGACTGGCTTGCCGGATTGCGCCATGCCGAGAAAATAGGATTGGGAACCATGGAATATGAATTGGTGAAGATTTGATTAAACCTTTTCAGTTTTAAACAGTCATAATAAAAATAGATTTATCAACTAATGCATAATATTATACAAATGGAAACATCTGCAAAACTTTATTCTTTGCCTTTCGGCAACGTAAAGACCTATCTATTCGCCCTGCTGTTCGTGGCAGGAAACATCGCCTTGCCGCAACTCTGCCATCTGGTCCCAGCAGGCGGTCCGACGTTGCTTCCCATCTATTTCTTTACACTGATAGCTGCTTATAAATATGGTTTCAAGGTAGGTCTGCTGACGGCTCTCTTGTCTCCGGTCATCAATCATCTGCTTTTTGCCATGCCTGCAGCAGCCGTGTTGCCGGCCATACTTATAAAGTCCGGTCTGCTGGCCGGAACCGCCGCTCTTGCTGCACGCTATGCCAAGAATATCTCTTTATTGGCATTGCTGGGTGTAATCCTCTCCTATCAAATTATCGGTACGGCCTTTGAATGGGCACTGTGCGGTAATTTCTTTTTGGCAGTGCAAGATTTCCGTATGGGCATTCCGGGCATGCTGATTCAGTGGTTTGGAGGATATGCACTGCTGAAAGCAATCGCAAAGAAATAAACGTATATTCTCAAACAGTATCCCTTAATCCTAAAACTTTGTTCGCACACTGCGGATACATATCCCCAGTTTGCGGATGTCTATCCCAAGGCTTGGGATAGACATCCGCAAACCATAAACAAAGTTTTTTCTTAACTGATAAAAACTTTTTCCCTAACTAAGAAAAACTTTCTCCTTAATAGAGAAGACTTTTCTCTTAATACTTTGAACTTTTTTCCGCTATTTTCCTTTCTCCCTACAATAAAATCATTAATTTCGTGCCGAACAATATATCATATTTTCAACATGGAAGTAGTAACGAACAACTGGTTCACTAAAAAATATCCAATAGGTTTTGCCTTAAGCGGCGGTTTCATCAAAGGCTTTGCCCATTTGGGTGCCATGCAATCCTTATTGGAACATGACATAAAGCCCAATATACTTTCCGGAGTCAGCGCCGGAGCCTTGGCCGGGGTATTCTACGCCGACGGCAATGAACCGCATAAAGTTCTTGACTACTTTGCCGGGCACAAGTTTCAGGACCTGACCAAACTGGTGATTCCCAAAGTCGGATTGTTTGAATTGGGAGAATTCATCGATTTCCTGAAAAGCAATCTGAAATCCAAGAAACTGGAAGAACTGCAAATCCCTCTGATTATTACAGCTACTGACCTGGACCACGGACGTCTGGTACATTTCCATAAAGGGGACATCGCCGAACGCGTAGCAGCTTCGTGTTGCATGCCGGTATTGTTTGCCCCGGTCAATATAGACGGCACCCATTACGTGGACGGAGGCCTGCTGATGAACCTGCCTGTCTCTACCCTCCGCCGTATATGCGAAAAAGTGATTGCCGTGAATGTCAGCCCTCTGATGGCGACCAAGTATAAAATGAACATTGTGAGCATTGCCTTACGTTCCTATAATTTTATGTTCCGCTCCAACTCTTTTCCTGAACGCGAGAAGGCTGATTTGCTGATAGAACCTTATAACTTGGAAGGATACAGCAATACAGAGCTGGAAAAGGCGGAGGAGATATTCATGCAGGGATATAATACGACCAATGATATATTGGAACGCCTGCTCATTGACAAAGGCAGCATTTGGAAAGAATAAAATAACCATTCTATAACATAGAAAACAAAGAAATGAACGACGAAAACAAATTGATTATTTATCAAGTGTTCACCCGACTATTCGGAAACAACAATAACCACTGCATCAATAATGGCAGCATCACCGAAAATGGATGCGGCAAGATGGCTGACTTTACAGCCAAAGCGTTGGGAGAAATCAAGAAGCTTGGCGCTACACATATCTGGTACACGGGCATCATCGAGCATGCTACGCAAACTGACTACCGCCGTCACAATATCCAACCCGACCATCCGGCCATAGTGAAAGGTAAAGCCGGATCTCCCTATGCCATCAAGGACTACTATGATGTCGACCCGGATCTCGCCAAGGACGTACCGGAGCGTATGAAAGAGTTTGAGAATCTGGTGCAGCGCACTCACCGTAGCGGTCTGAAGGTTATCATAGATTTTGTTCCCAACCACGTAGCCCGTCAATATCACTCGGATGCCCAGCCGGATGGCACTTCACAACTGGGGTCAAACGATGATACCAATTATGCGTTCAGCCCATATAATAACTTCTATTATATCCCGAAATCGGAACTGCATGGCCAATTTGACATGAAAGGTGCAGCCGCCGAACCTTATAGGGAGTTTCCGGCAAAAGCTACCGGAAACAACCGTTTTGACGCTTATCCAAACATCACCGATTGGTACGAAACTATAAAGTTGAATTATGGAGTGGATTATCAGAACGGCGGGACTTGCCATTTCGACCCCATTCCCGACACATGGACCAAGATGCTGGATATCATGCTGTTCTGGGCGGGAAAGAATATAGACGGTTTCCGTTGCGATATGGCCGAAATGGTTCCCGTAGAGTTCTGGGAATGGGCAATCCCGCAGGTAAAAGAGCAATATCCCTC
Source organism: Bacteroides sp. AM41-16 (assembly GCF_003603495.1). Lineage (NCBI taxonomy): Bacteria > Pseudomonadati > Bacteroidota > Bacteroidia > Bacteroidales > Bacteroidaceae > Bacteroides > Bacteroides sp. AM41-16. The sequence goes on from NZ_QTNE01000001.1 coordinate 69,983, forward strand.
CCTGCTGTTTATAGCCGAAGTCTATAACCCGGGAGAATACAAGAATTACTTGTTCCGTGGCAAGTTTGATTATTTATACGACAAAGTAGGACTTTATGATACCTTGCGGGCTGTTACTTGCGGGTATGAATCGGCAACTGCCATCACCCGTTCCTGGCAAAGTCTGGGAGGTATAGAAAAACGCATGCTGAACTTTCTGGAAAACCATGACGAGCAACGTATCGCTTCCGACTTTTTTGCCAGTAACCCACGCAAGGCGATTCCGGCACTCATTGTGTCAGCTTGCATGAACACCAATCCGATGATGATTTATTTCGGTCAGGAGTTTGGTGAGCTGGGCATGGATAGTGAAGGTTTCAGCGGCCGGGACGGACGTACAACCATCTTTGACTATTGGAGTGTAGATACTATCCGCCGTTGGCGCAATGGCGGCAAGTTCGACGGCAAGATGCTGACGGAGGACCAGAAACACCTATACAGCATTTATAAACGGCTGCTGACTCTTTGCAATGAAGAAAAGGCCATCTCTCAGGGGGCTTTCTTCGATTTGATGTATGCCAATGTCAACGGATGGCGCTTTAATGAACATAAGCAATATACATTCCTGCGCAAATTTGAGAGAGACCTGCTGCTGTTCGTCGTGAACTTCGACCATATCTCGGCAGACCTTGCCATAAATATTCCTTCCCATGCTTTTGACTTCCTACAAATACCGCAGATGGACCAGTACAAAGCTACGGAGCTGCTCAGCGGAAAAGAAGAAAACATAAGTCTGCTTCCCTATAAGGCTACTAATGTGGCCGTCGAAGGATATGGAGGAAAGATACTTAAGATAAAGCTATAACGGAGTCACAACTCTGGTGATTTATTAGATTTGACACTGATTATGCAGAACAACACGGATTTCTTAATCGCTTCGTGGTTTTCCGCATAATCAGTGCCAAGTCTTTATTTGTTCTCTTCCATATATTCCTTCAGCCGATATAGCCGCGTGATGGCAGGATTATAAAAATCATCAGGATAATGTGCATCTATGTCACTCAGGTTAGCTTGCACAAAACGTTTCACATCCACTATGTTCTCAGCATCAGACAATGTTACACTTTGAGGGAAAGATGTGCTCTTTGCCCAAGCTATCAGCGCTTTAACGCTATCTTCATCAAATTTATATTCGGCCATATTCTACATATTTTCTTGCAAAGATAGTGCAAACCGGATGCAGAATAAAATGACCCACCCATTTTTTTATGCTAAAGTTATCCTCATCTGCATGAACAAAATTCCAATTTGTTGTGTTATATAAATGTGTTTTTCATAGTATTAGATATAAGATTAATTAAAAGAGACGTACCCGCTTGTGATAAGTAAGTACATCAAAAACAGAAGCGTCTGTTTGATTGATAAATGTGTAAGGAGCATCGGTTTACCAGAGCCGATGCTTTTTTTTACCCTTCTTTGTAGCATGTTAGAAATATTATCCGTAAATTTGGCAGATAATAAGGAAAGAATATGATATGAATATCCCTGTTATATTTCAATTTTTGAAAGAACTGTCTGCAAACAACAATCGTGAATGGTTCAATTCTCACCGGGAACAGTATGAAGTCGCCCGCAGCGAGTTTGAAAACTTGCTTACAGTAATTATCTCCCGTATCTCTTTATTTGATGAAAGCATCCGTGGTATAGAAGCAAAGGACTGTACATACCGTATTTATCGTGATACACGCTTTTCCGAAGATAAAACTCCCTACAAGACACATCTGGGAGGATATATCAATGCGAAAGGAAAGAAATCCGACCATTGTGGCTATTACGTGCATCTGGAACCGGGAAACTGCTTGTTGGCCGGTGGAAGTTATTGTCCTCCCCCGCCCTTGTTAAGAGCTCTGCGACAAGCGGTACACGACAATATAGATGAATTTCGCAGTATAGTGGAAGATCCTGCTTTCAAGCAATACTTTCCCGTCATCGGAGAGAATTTTCTAAAAACAGCTCCAAAAGGATTTCCAAAGGACTATCCCTATCTGAAATACCTTCAGTGTAAAGAGTATACGGTTGCCTGCTGCCAGCCGGACAGCTTCTTTCTTGCTCCAGACTTTTTGGATCGTACAGACGACATCTTCAAGCAGATGAAGCGTTTTTCTGATTTTGTGAATTACACCATAGACGACTTTGAATAATTTACCTATATAACTAACTTAAAACATTTGAATTATGGTTATAGACAGACTTGAAAACATAGAAAAATATACTTTGCTGCATCCTCTGTTTGAGCAGGCCATTGATTTTTTAAAATCACATGACTTGCACTCTTTGGAAATCGGCAAGACCGAACTGAAAGGAAAGGACTTGCTGGTCAACGTGGCGCAGACAAACCCAAAAGAAAAAGAAAATGCCAAACTGGAAACCCATAAAGACTATATTGACATTCAAATACCCTTGTCCGGTACGGAGATAATGGGTTATACCGCCGCCCAAGACTGCCTTCCGGTTGATGCTCCTTACAATGCGGAAAAAGACATCACTTTTTTTGAAGGACTGGCGGAGGACTATATTGCAGTGAAGCCCGGAATGTTTGCTATCTTTTTCCCTCAGGACGGGCATGCTCCGGGTATTACCCCTGACGGTGTAAAAAAAATAATTGTGAAAGTTAAAGCGTAAATTTATCAAATATCCAAAACTCATCCTCTTTATGGAAACATTGAATTTAATCAAGAATGACCCATGGCTGGAACCTTTTGCCGATGCCATCAACGGACGTCATCAACATGCCATAGACAAAGAATCGGAATTGACCAACAAAGGAAAACTAACCTTGTCTGATTTTGCATCCGGATACCTCTATTTCGGCCTGCATCGTACTGACGATGGTTGGGTTTTCCGTGAATGGGCGCCTAACGCAACCCAAATCTTTATGGTCGGAACTTTTAACGATTGGAAAGAAGAAAAAAAATATAGCTTGAAGCGTAAAGCAAACGGTAATTGGGAAATCAAGCTTCCTGCTGATGCCGTGAAACACGGTGACTTGTACAAGCTGATGGTACATTGGGACGGTGGTTGCGGTGAACGCATTCCTGCATGGGCTACACGTGTCGTACAAGACGAACAGACTAAAATATTCAGTGCCCAGGTTTGGGCTCCGGAGAAACCCTATAAAATGAAAAAGCGGGTTTTCAAGCCATCTACAGATCCTTTATTGATATATGAATGCCATATCGGTATGTCTCAGCAGGAGGAAAAGGTCGGTAGCTATAAGGAATTTCAGGAAAAGATTCTTCCACGTATCGCCAAAGAAGGCTACAACTGCATACAGATTATGGCTATCCAGGAACATCCCTATTATGGTAGCTTCGGATACCATGTTTCCAGTTTCTTTGCCGCTTCTTCCCGTTTTGGTACTCCGGAAGAACTGAAGGAGTTGATTGATACAGCCCATAGTATGGGGATTGCCGTTATCATGGATATTGTCCATTCACACGCTGTGAAGAATGAAGTGGAAGGCTTGGGTAACTTTGCCGGTGATCCTAATCAATATTTCTATCCCGGTGGACGTCGGGAACATCCAGCTTGGGATTCACTTTGCTTTGATTACGGCAAGAACGAAGTTATTCACTTCCTGCTGTCTAACTGTAAATTCTGGCTGGAAGAATATCATTTCGACGGCTTCCGCTTTGACGGAGTAACCTCCATGTTATATTATAGTCATGGTTTGGGAGAAGCATTCTGTAATTATGGAGATTACTTCAACGGACATCAAGACGACAATGCCATTTGTTATCTGACACTTGCCAACCGGCTTATCCATCAGGTCAATGCCAAAGCCATCACCATTGCCGAAGAAGTATCGGGAATGCCCGGACTGGCGGCAAAATATGAAGATGGCGGCTACGGATTTGATTACCGTATGGCCATGAATATTCCCGATTATTGGATTAAGACAATCAAGGAGAAAATAGATGAAGACTGGAAGCCATCCAGCATGTTCTGGGAAGTGACCAACCGCCGCAAAGATGAAAAGACCATCTCCTATGCGGAAAGCCATGACCAAGCTTTGGTGGGCGATAAAACCATCATTTTCCGCTTGATTGATGCGGATATGTACTGGCACATGCAGAAAGGAGACGAGAACTATACCGTAAATCGAGGCATTTCTCTCCATAAAATGATACGTTTACTGACTGCGACTACTATCAATGGCGGTTATCTTAACTTTATGGGCAATGAATTCGGACATCCGGAATGGATTGACTTCCCCCGTGAAGGTAACGGTTGGTCTTGTAAATATGCCCGCCGCCAATGGAATTTGGTGGACAACAAGAATCTGGCATATCATTATATGGGTGACTTTGATGCTGCCATGTTGGGAGTTGTAAAAAGCATAAAGAACTTCCAGGCTACTCCGGTCCAAGAAATATGGCATAATGACGGTGACCAGGTATTGGCCTATATGCGCAAGGACTTGATTTTTGTATTCAACTTCAACCCTAAGCAGTCTTTTACTGATTACGGTTTCTTGGTTCCTGCCGGAACTTATGAAGTTATTTTGAATACAGATAATCCAGATTATGGCGGTAATGGTTTGACGGATGATACCATCAAACATTTTACCATCCACGACCCGCTTTACAAAAAAGACAAGAAGGAGTGGCTGAAGCTTTACATACCGGCACGTACAGCTGTTGTACTGAGAAGAACTAAATAGTCATTTCATAACGCAAAAAAAGAGGCAGATATCAATTCAGATATCTGCCTCTTTTTTATATATGAGTCTTTTATTTCACTTGACTGTCGATGAAGTTCAACATCGTTTTTGCATTATCCATCATTTTCTTTTGAGCTGGTTTGTCCGCAGAGAGCAATGGAATAAGTTTATCCAAATATTCTTTGGCTTCCTTGAATTCAACTTTTGCTTTTTCTACATCTGTTTTCATGGTATTGGCACCCTTACTATAATACAAAGAACCCAGACTGTTAAGTGCATTTACATTATCTGCTTGGATAGCTATGGCTTGTTTAAATGCTTCTTCGGCTGCATCCATCTTTTTGGCTTTCTGCGCCATGATACCTTGATTTACGTAATAAGTGGCATACAATTTAGTCAATGTCTTATTACCGGGATTTGCTTCCAGCCCTTCCTTTAAAGTGGCAACATACTCATCATTTTTCTTCAAATCTTTCAAAGCACCGGCTTTACCTATATAAGCATTTGCCAGGTTATACTTTTTCTGTACAGCAATATCAAAATACTTCAAAGCTTCGGCAGGTTTCTTTATCTTATCGGCACAAACGCCACAGTTATATGCAATTACGGAATCTTGGTTGTTTGTTTGTGTCAGATAAGTACTAAATTTTGTGTAAGCTTCCTGGTAATTTTTAGCTTCAAGAGCAGCCTTACCATCGTTGACCAACTGGGCAGGGTCAGCATTCTGCGCAAAGAAATTCGTAGCTGCACAACATAGTGCAATAGATAAGATTAATTTTTTCATATGCTTTAATTCATTTAAAAGTTGATTCCCAAAGTTAGTTTACAATGGTATAGAAGCAAAACCTTTTTACTTTTTTTGAGGTTTTTAGCATAGTCGTAACAAGTGTTATTTTACGTAAAAGCAAATATCCGGATATGTGTGTTGGGCTTTGTCACATATGTTACACTTATACTTAGAATATCATATTATCTTTGCCACAAAAAAAGATTATGGAACAATTACATGCACATGAAGTCCTTCACATGATGGAAGGTAATAGTTATACTGAGTTATCATTGAGAGAAGCCATTATCCAAAAATTCGGCGAGCAGCAGCGTTTTTTCACCTGCTCTGCCAACAATATGGATGTAGATACCCTGATAGAATTTCTTAAAAGAAAAGGAAAATTTATACCCGCCAATGGTGGATTTACAGTGGACATGACTAAAGTTTGCAATCACTGATGAGGAATATTAATTCCTTCTTCTGTTAAATTGAATATTATTTATGTTAATAGTTAACGGAAATAATATTCTACTAAACCATGTTATAATATCCGCTGATTACCCGCTAAAATTTGGATATCTCCTGCAAGTACGTATCTTTGTACTGTGTTTTTCATAGTATTAGATTTAAGGTTAATAAAAAAGATTGGCTGTCTGGGATAGATAGCCTTTTTTTATGTCTAAATGTCATCTTTCCCCTTTTTAGTTATAGTTTTATTCTATCTTTGTAGGTCAGATAATCCACGCAGCATTAATAGAATAAACTGAATATGGGAAAACGCTTTATTTTTATCTTGATGGCATGCTCATTATTGAGTATAGCTACTGTTGTGCATGCACAGCATATTGACAAGCAAACATATATTTTTGCCATCAAAAAGGTTGATACTCTGAAACTGGACAAGTATGTAATGATTGATCAAATACAAGGGACACAATCAAAGCCCGTCATTCTTTTTGCATTTGGGGGAGGTTTCAAAGGCGGGAGAAGAGATAATCCCGATTACATTTCTTATTTTCATTTTTTGGCACGAGCCGGCTATGTGGTAGTATCAACAGATTACCGTACCCAATTAAAGGATATAGATAAATCGGAGTATTCGGACTTGCAAGGATTCTCTTCTGCCCTGCAACAAGCAATCACTTGTGCTGTAGAAGATTTTGGTGATGCTACAAATTATATAATTGAGCATAGTGTAGAATGGCAAATAAATCCTGCACAAATTATAGCTTGCGGTTCAAGTGCAGGTGCGATAACTGCCCTTCAAGCAGAGTATGAGATTTGCAATCAAACGGCTTTTGCGGACAGATTACCTGCCAATTTCAATTATGCAGGGGTCATTTCCTTTTCTGGAGCAATCTGTGCCAATGGTATTCCAAAATGGATAATGTCCCCTTGTCCTCTTATGTTGTTCCATGGTGATGCCGACAGCACGGTTCCTTTTACTAAGGCAGTAGTAGAAGAGGAAATGGGGCTATGGGGCTCAAACTTTATCTGTATGCAACTGAAAGAAAAAGAGACAGCATACTATTTCTATATAGCGGAAGGTATAGGACATTCCCTATCCTATTCTCCTATGAAGGATAATCGTCATGACATCCTGAGCTTCCTAAACCGGTTGGTACTTGGTAAAGAAAAACGTTGCATTACGACTGTAGAGAAGAATCCGGAAATATCTAGATATAAGAGTGATTTTACAATAGAAGATTATATCCGTGAAAATATGCGTTAATTCCTATCTTTATATCCTTTCCAGAGTTTTTGTTTCTCCACCAATCAATTATCTTTGCACATTATTATTCCATAAAAACAAATCTTTAATTCTATAAATTATGTTGGTACGTATTATCAGTATGGTCATAGCCGGAGTTATTATAGTATATCTAGTCCGTTGGATTGATAATTTTTTCTCCAGGTATCGCAAATAAATCTTGCCTGCAATGTAAACCAAATACTCCAATTTGTTTCCCATTACAACCTATGCTGACAAAATGCGGACATTTTCTAATTCTAAAACAAGAAAACCGCAAAAGCTTTTTTTAGCCATTTGCGGTTTTTTCCTTGTGATTCCGTTGCGATTCGGAATATAAAATACTATAAAACCAATACATATAACATTATATTAAAAATCAGAGTAATATAAAAATATTATATTGCATGCCATTGCATTATGTTGTGCAATATTTGAACTGAGTTGTGCAATTTATGTATATTTGCACAACCGATATAACAGAGAATATATGACTACAGTAAAAGCATTTATAAGAACTGGGAAGAAAGATAAAGAGGTAAATGTCAGATTTCGATTATCTGATGGACGCAATGTACAGTTATTCCACAAATCAGATATTATGGTCTCTCCTACTCTTTGGGATGCCAAGACTGAAAAATATAAGGCTAAAAGTATTATAAAGTTAGACATAAGAACATCATTTAACACATCTATTGAAGAACGGAAGAATCTAATTTTATCCATTTATGGGAGCAACAAAGAATTAACCAGTGAAAAACTGGAAATCTTAATAGACCAGCACTTACATCCTGAAAAATATAACATCAGCAGTGAAGAGGAATCCATGTGTAGTATGTTCCAACGCTATGTTGACGGATGGCTAAATGCAGGTGTAATAGGTCCCGGCAGAAAGAAACATTACGATGTAGTGATAAGGGAACTGACTCGATTCCTCATTATCAATGGCATTGACGGGTTGCCGGTCAATGAATTCAATAAGGAACATATTCTAAATTTTCGTGATTTTCTACGCAAAGAATACACTCTGGTTGAAAAATTTCCAGAACTGTACGCAGAAATGAATAAGCGGAATATACCATCAAAGGAAAGAAGCCAGAATACAATTGCTGAGAAACTATTATTATTACAAGCATTTATGGTGGAGCTTGAAAGTAATGATGTTATTCCCGTATCTCCTTTCCGCAAGATAGGAAAAGAAAAAGAGTCCATTATGAAGCAACAATATGACGAGCCTTTCTTTCTCACCAAAACAGAATTCAATGAAGTTGTCCACAAAGAATGTCCCGAAACATTGCAGCGAGTAAAAGATGTATTCGTTGTTCAATGTTGTTTCGGTTGCCGTATAGGTGATTTCAGACGATTCACTTTTGATAATATCAGCATTGAAGAAGGAATACCTTACATTCATTATTTACCTCAGAAAACACACAAGGATGGACTTATACGCACTGAGATAAAAACTCCCATCATTCGTATTGCTTATGATATTATTATGAAGTATAAAGGTAGGCTACCAAGCAATGCTTTGTTACCCTATTATCCTGATGGCAATGGTGAAACCGGGTACAATTATCAAATAAAAAAACTACTTGAATACTGTGAGATTAGCCGGAAAGTGGCAATGTTTAGTGCGGCATTGGAAACAAATGAGTACAAATCCATATATGAGATTGCAAGCAGTAAACTTGCCCGTAAAACTCATGTAGATTTAATGAATAAAGTTCAGATAGATAAATACGCAGCAGGACTTCATGCAAAAGGCAGTGGAGCCGTAGACAGATATACTGGATTAGGTATAAAAGAACGTTTTATTTTAATGTGTGCGGCTTTTGGCTGTAACCAGTATGAAGTTGACAATGATTTATCTGTAATGGAATAGGCTCACTTAGTATCTCATATTGATACTCTGTTATTTGACACCATCCCCGTAGTTGAGCAGCTACGGGGATTTTTTACTGAAAAAGAAGCGATTCATTCAACTGTCCTTTCCACAATCTCCATCACTACATGGCTTGACTCCAACCAGAGCCAATACCACAGCCAAAGCATAATCCCACCCAACCAAACAAAAGCCACATCAATATAGTACAAATTTAATATCCTGCTAACCAATACACATAAGAGTTCTCCGCAAAGCACATAGGCAGCAACCATAGTAACAAGCTGGTCATTGGCAACAGTTATCAAAACCAGAATGCCTATAACGGGAAGAAGGGAAATACAATCAATTAGAAGTTGTTGTTTGTCATTCATAATACAATAGGGATTAGAATACAAATATAAACATTATTTTGTATAAAACAACCCTCTATAATAGGAATTTCTGACAAAAAAGAAACGAACTATTATTACAATATAAACAAAAAGAGCGACTATTCAGCCGCCCCTTTCGCATTAACGAGATAGACATAAAAGTATCTCAAATCATCTCTGTAGATGGATGCCGAACCACTACAGAGTTTCCATTCATTCTACAGTTTCTCCTTTTTCATTCAGAAGTACCGTCACTTCTTCAGTGGATTGATTTTCCTTGGTGATGGTCAACACAACCTTATAAATCTTACCGGTTTCTTTCTCGGAAATGAAAGCCTCCTTTATTACAGCCCCCTCATAGTCCTTAGCCAAGACATTCATAACTGCCTGAGGCAAGTCTTTTACTTCCACTTTTGTGAACTCATCCTGAGGATTTTGCTGAGTTTGCTCTACAGACTGTGTTCCAGAAACCACGTAAGCAAATGCTACTGAACTGCCTAATCCCATAACCATTGCTAATGCTACCAATACTTTTTTCATAATCGTAAGTTTTAAGTAAATAAATATAGTTTTTGTATTAACTATAGGACAAACGATATGCCATGATGTACATCAGTACATAATACATTATACATCAGCATATTATAAAAACAAGAAGGAATAATTATGTGTGGAAATATGTGGAACTGAGTACCACACATGGGGAATAATTACACAATATGGATTACTTAATTCCTGGGAAATGGAACAAGGCAGCTGAATAAGCTGCCCCTTCTATAAAACAGTCAACAAACAGACATTCACTAATCAAATGACATAAACATAAGCATAAATAACCCGGCTAAAGCCATAGCAAATGCAATTACCATATAAATTACTTTTTTCATAACTAATAATTTGGTTAAACACATATTTCCATCGCACGTTCAACAACGTACTCTTATCTCCGACAAAACCTCAGCCGCATAAAAGCTGAGGTCCAGCATGTTCCTTTCAATATCTACAATCAATTAGAGCACACAATGTTGGAACATTCTGTAAATCCAGTATAAAGAAACTGCAATGGCTGAAAGAAGGACTATACTAACACTATACACCGGATTCTACTATAAAGACAAATGTGTTTCTGAAATTCCCTACGTGATTTGAGGGAATTTTTATAAAAGAAAAGGCACGCAAACGAAAAAGCCCCGACATGTCATATACAAGGTATGAATTGTTACTGAAATATGAACAAAGGAAAAGGCAACTTATTGGGCTACCTTTCCTTTTATATAATCTATTCCCTCATTCCCCATACCTTTTTTCCAGATATTATATGTAATATATGATAAATAATCACAGTTTTCATTTATAATATTTTTATCAATACTGAACTCATTACATCTTAAAGCCTCACTGGATTTGCAATGCCTTTCAATACCTTTTTTCTTATACAAACAACATATCCTCTCGCTCGTATAATAATTCGTTTTATAATATTTACATAAGAAACAATTTCTCACATTTTCATAATTTTTATAGGCAATTACCCAACCAAAAGTCAAAGGATCTATAGTACGATTAGTATAATAATCGAATGTAATCTCAAATATAGCAGATGAATATCGATGGGTATATTCATTACAACTAATACGCTTATATAAACCTTTCATTGATTCTAATAATACGAATTTATTGAGTTGCATCCCACATGTTCTAGTAATCCCATCTTTACGCCTAAAATTATAAAACATTGTTGTTTCATCTTCTGAAATTATTCCATTTCTTATAATATCGTCTAATTCATATTCGGAGCTTAGAGCAACTTCAATAATACGCATCCCAGATTCTATCTTCTCCTTCTCACATTGATGTGAAACTAAAATCTCAATAAAAATAGGCTCATGTCTATTTTCAGAATCAGAAAGAAGTAAATCAGCCCGGAAACCTTTATATGTTTTTTCTCGAGTGATTACATTGTAATAATTCTTTAAGTTAAAAGATCGGCTCGATTTTTTCTCACAATAAGAAGTATAGTCATCATGATTCCATAGACAATGTTCAAAATTAGAGCATCTATCTTTTGTTCTAAAAGAGATATTTAATGCACTATCTGAATTAAACCACTCTTCAATTCTTTTCTTGGCAAGAGCATGAAGATAAGTTTCGTAGCTACAGTTTTGCGGTCTTATCTTATGAGCATAATGCTTTACTTTAATAGAACCTTCTTTTACAACCATTTCTCCTTTGCAATGAGGACATCGATATTCTATTCCTTTCTGAGCATTTCCAATACCAATGCAATTTTCATTCTTATCAAGAGCATACGTATATTTGAGTTCTGCCATATTAAAGAATCATGCTTTATTCAACAAAAGTCATATTCATTTTTATCTTTGAAAAATGGAATTATCAGTCGTCTGCACGTTGGCTAATAAGAATTCTTCTAAAGCGGCACATTCAAAAGCCGAATCAAATGGAACCGCAATAGCTGCAATATATTTAGGTGACGTGCTCCAATAAGGGCTTCTAACCCGGCATTTCCCTTCACCATCATAACAAAAATAACTTCCAAGCCTTCTGCCAATGGCAACGGATGATTTACCTATATATAGCACATTGTCCTTATCGTCCATAATCAAATAGACTCCAGGCCTATCGGCATATGGGTAGCATTGGGGCCAGCAGTTTTCCATATTCTCTTTCCCAGGAAACAAATCATACTTGTTACTAACTGAAAAACGTGTAAGACTTGGGTGACGATACTTCTCTTCGTATAATCTCACTAATTTTAAAACCTCATCTAATTTTGCCATTCTTGGTTACTCTGTTTTTTAAATCATCGAATCCCTTTTGCCAAAAACACATATCTACAACTTTCATTGATGGATAGTGGTAGTGAAGTTTTTCAGAAATATATCTTTGGCATTGCTGTATTGTATCTTTATTGCTCTGAGAACAATCAATTATCCGCTTTAATAATTCTTCGTCAAACTGCTTGCCTTGACAATGAAATGCCCGCTTAAACAAGTCATCCAATGCAGGAACACAGCCAATGGTTCCCAACATGATTTTAGTAATCAGAGTATCTGTCGCAGCAAGGTTTAAGGATGAAGTCTTATTTTCCGGTTTATAATATGTGATTTTACTGTAGTAATCTTTGAGCGCATTGTACAACTTCATTATTTGAGAAACATCATCCATTGTAAACCATTCTTTTCGTAGGGAATGAAATTTCCTTATTATGTTTACGGCATCCATATGAATCGTATAATCTTTCCAAAGTATTCCACAACTACCTCTATACATTCCCCAACTCGCTAAATAAAAAGCAAGGTGAAGAGATAAATAGTCTACTGAATCTAAATTACCGAATGCCGTATAGCAATATTCCCATGATTTAAAGCGATGATTTGAGTCTTGAACCATATTACTCAAATATTTTTCAACGCTACTTTTTTCTATGTCTAAAATAGGAAATGTCATTTCTATATAGTTAATTGTTTGACTCAATAAATTCCTTCAACCGATACAATCTATCAATGGCCGGATTGTAGAAAGCATCCGGATAGTGCTGCTTAATATCGCAGATATTCGCATTAACATACATAGAGGTGTCAAAAATATGTTCTGCCTCACTTAGCATCACCTCCTTGGGTAACTGGGTTGTTTGTGCCCATTCGATTATTGCCTTGACGGATTCCTCGTCATAGGAATATTTACTTTCTTCTGCCATAATTGCTATTTATGTTTTTATGAATTAGCCTGCACAAATATAGATAATTGAAGCCAATTACAAATGATATAGAAGCCGAAGTTATAGGAAATATTGAGGCTTTGCATTAATTTTGTCACTACTTATAATTTTTTACACCATATGAGCCCAAAGAATGTATATGAATTAATCCAGGAAAGACTGGAAGTGATTTTTAAAGAGTTCGACAATATATACATTTCCTTTTCAGGTGGAAAGGATAGCGGAGTGTTGCTGAACCTATGTCTGGACTATATGCGTAGGAACCGGCTGAAGCGCAGGATTGGAGTGTTCCACATGGACTATGAGATACAGTACAGTATGACCATTGACTATGTGGACCGGGTATTGGAGGCAAACAAGGACATGCTGGACGTGTACCGTGTCTGCGTGCCTTTCCGTGTAACGACCTGTACCTCCATGTACCAGAACTACTGGCGTCCCTGGGACGAAGCAAAAAAGGAAGCATGGGTCAGAGAAATGCCGGAGGGCGCAATGACTGTAGACGATTTCCCTTTCTATAACCGCAGGATGTGGGACTATGAATTTCAGACAGAGTTTTCCCGTTGGCTCCATCAACGGAAAGCTGCACGGCGTACCTGCTGTCTGGTGGGCATACGTACCCAAGAAAGCTACAACCGTTGGCGCACAATCTATCGAGGTGTGAAAGAGCAATATAAGGATTACCAATGGAGCACGAAAATCGGTGAGGGTGTGTATAACCTATACCCACTGTTCGACTGGAAAACGGAGGATATATGGATTGCCAACGGCAAATTCCGATGGGATTACAATAAACTATACGACCTCTACTACCAAGCCGGGGTAAGCCTTGACCGGCAACGGGTGGCAAGTCCATTCATCAGTGAGGCCATTGAGAGCCTTGCCTTGTATAAAGTCATTGACCCCAATACTTGGGGACGGATGATAGGACGTGTAAACGGAGTCGGCTTTGCCGGACTTTACGGCAATACCCGTGCGGCAGGAAGGAGAGCGATACGTCTGCCGGATGGATATACCTGGAAGTCATTCATGGAATTCCTGCTTTCGACCCTGCCGGAACATACCAGGAGAAGATACCAGGCCAAGCTGGAAACCAGTATCAAATTTTGGAAGGAAAAGGGTGGAGTTCTCAGTGATGAAGTCATACAGAAGCTGAAAGACCGCAATATCCCCATCCAGGTAGGTGACAGCACCAACTATAGGACAGACAAGAAACCAGTACGAATGGACTACCTGGATGACATTGACATAGAAGAGTTCCGAGAAATTCCCACCTATAAGCGTATGTGTATATGTATCCTGCGTAACGACCATACCTGCAAGTATATGGGGTTCGCCCTAACCAAGGAGGAGAATGAAATGAAGAGCAATGCCTTGAAAAAATACAAGGATATTTTATAAATACTGCATTGTACAGTAAACATATAAAACTGCCCCGACTTTCGCAAGCCAGAGCAGTCCAATTTATAAATTTAAAGTCTTATGATGAAGATTGTCTGTTGCGCCAATGTTTTACTATCAGCATAACGACAATCAAAACGGTTACACAAACACAAGCAAAACCAATTTGTTTAAGCAAGGTGGATTCTTTTTTTTCTTTTATAGTTTCTGACCGTTTTTCCTCACGGGTATTGGAAATGGTTCTTTTATCAGCCTTGACACTCGTAGTATCGGCTACTACCGTCTGTCTATCCTCCTTCTTATTGAAATCACCTTCTACATGACCGTCAGCCAATAACGGAGATTTCCCGGTCAGGCTGTCGGGCGGTTTTCTTGTATCATAGATACGGAAATCAATCACATAGTTACCATTAGCGGTAATGAGTTCGCTCAAAGAGGTACTTGCCCCATGTACGATATCGACCGATTCACTCGTGCTGTCCTTTCTGATTACTTCTGCATCGGACTTGACAGTTTTATGAGAGCTGCCACATGATAACAATAGGAACAGACACATGAAAGGAGCCAGCAATATATGCCGGCTTACCCAGTTCATAACCTTAGCCAACATAGGCAATGTCATTTATACGGTTCATCCAGCCTCTCTTGAATTTATTGTTAGCCGGACGTTTCCTGCATATATCCTCAATGAAGTCGAACCGTGCAATCTTAATCATGTCGAACAACTCACGCGGGTTCCTGGCATTCACCGCAGCAAGTGTCTTAGGTCCAACAATGCCATCTACAGAAACACCAAGCAAGCGTTGAGGTATCTTTATTCCGTGTGCACCGGATGCCCACACCCAATCGACAAGGATATTAGCAACTGATTGCGATTTAATATCGTCAGCTTTCCATCTGTCCCAATAATGCGGCTTGAGCACCCGGTTAACGACATCCTCACGGGTAAGCAAACGCAGGTCATCCACGTCTATATCACCGTCACCGTCCTTGTCATAGCCGCATGATTTCCACGTGCCGATAGTCACACCCATATTCGTAGCCCCTCCCAAATCGTCAGGGTCATTTACAAAACCGCCTTCCCACTTTAGGATAAACGGCGCTAATTTATACACATTCGCCATTCTTATTTTCCTCCTTATTCAATTAATACCCATTTTGCGGTTCTCTATCACCGCACTTCTTTCTCTCACACCGTTTCAGTGCTAGTTCCAGTTTCAAGTCAGAATTAGTTTCCTTCAGTGTAAACAGCTCATCCTGTGCCTTACGGAGCCGGTCAGTCTGCTCCACAAACCGCTGTTCCTTCTCCGAAAGCTGCTTCTGCAGGAACTCGTTGTACTCCCGTAATGCCTTGAACTCCTCGACATCAGCATGTGCGTCCTCAATACGCGCATTGGTCTTGCGCGACATCCACCACTTAATAAGCTGCTTGATGCCCTCGATGCCACCGAGGGCGGTCACCAGCATAACCCAATCATTCATATCCATTTCACCAATTCATTTAATAATCTACTAATAACCATTTTTTGTCCGACACCGCACAAATGTACATCAGGCAAAATCAAACAAGTTGTTGAATTACAATTTTCCACTGACATTCCGTGACAGCAAAAGTAATTGCTTCCACAACCTTGAAAAAGGACATAAAAAAAGAGCTCGATGACAACATAAGTCGCCACTAAGCTCTTGGTATTTATATACATTTCTACAAGCAAATATAGGAATTTATATTTGAAATCCGATTACTTATTGCATCCTTTTTAAATGTTCATCCAATGTTTTAGGATTGCATTTAAGCTTACGGCAAATAGCAGCTTTACTATAGCCATAGTCAAGCATAGTTTGAATGAGTTTTTCCTTACCCGTCAGCTTGTAATGCGAGTTATGCCCACCCTTATGCCGCCCTAATTTCTGTCCTTCGGCAACACGCCTGGCAAGTCCTTCTTTGGTCCGTTGCGAAATCAAATCACGTTCAATCTGAGCTGACAGACCAAAAGCGAAGGCAAGAATCTGAGACTGTATATTGTTACCCAACTCATACTTCTCCTTTACAGTCAGAACAGTGATTTTTTTTTGCATGAGAGTGTTTAGAATGCTCATCACTTCCATCAGACGACGCCCAAGACGACTAATTTCAGAGCAAATAAGGGTATCACCCTTTTTAAGTTTTTTCAGCAAAGCGCCAAGCTTCCGTTCTTTTGCAGACTTGGTACCGGATATGGTTTCCGACACCCATTTGTCTATTTGCAGTTCTCTTATCTTACAAAATTTCTCTATCTCGAATTTCTGATTCTCAACCGTTTGCTTATCTGTTGAAACACGAATGTATGCGTAAATCATTTTTGTGGTGAAGATAACTTTAATCATTAGCCTTACCAAAACAGAATTCAATCGCCCCTTAAATGTAAGAATATGGCAGATAAGCAAGATATTAGAGAGAATGCGATGAGTGGTGGAACACCTACAAGATTACGTGGACTGGCGGCAAACGGCAACAGTATATCACCAACATTGGAAGAGGTAATGAACGCAATGGGAATATATACCTATAGCTTTACATTGGCGGCAAAAGAGGAAAAAGACCTTGGCGACTTGGGGTACGGTATGTATTTGCTTGCATCCCCCAACAATGCAGCAACTGCTATATTTGCTTTTGGTTCCTATTCAAAAGGTTTTGTGTCAGATGCAGGTTCAAATTTTTACTGTGATTATACAGATGGGACTAAAGGTGTTGCTTTCGGTCGAAAAACGACAAATGGTAGCTTTTTTATCAAAAACAACAGAAGCACTGAAACATACATAGTTTTAAAAAGGATTGGTACCTTATGATAGTGGTTCTGCAAGCCATGTGGATTTTCATTTGTGTATTTTGTGCGAAAGCAATACTTTTGCGCACTATTGTAATAAATAGGCACAGAAGTGTATTTTGTTCGCGAGAATAGAATGCATGACAAAGCTGCTGATTTGTCTGTACATTATTGGCTCATTTTACTTTCATCTCAAAGATATAATGTACATGACAAATAATGTTTTAGGTTATGCCCGTTCTGACCGAGATGGTCGGAACGGGTTACAAGAGAATTCAAACAGACCATTGACTTTCCATTTCTCAGCATGTCTTGCATGGGATTTGTTCCTTTAAAATAAAAATTATACCTTTGGTGCATTGACAACCCGATAATCATGCCTTATTTGTGAAGATAGTGCATGATTTAGAAGGCATTGGCAACGCCATAAAGCTGAATTCGGGTTGCCACCCTATCTCTTTCTTTTGCGCATTGGACAGAATGTTTGTTTGCTTGTTAAATTACACTTCATACCTTTTATAATGGATGTCCAATGTGCGCAAATTAAGCCCGTTCAAGCCGAGATGGTTTGAGCGGGTTTTGTTTGGCATTCTGATTGATTATTATTAATTTTACCGCATGTCCTTTTTAGGCATAGTAGTCTTTTTTAGGGTTATAAAGTCTGAAGAGTCAGACTGTTATAAACTCATATTAATTAACTCTCTTTCTCCGTCTTGTCCGTGAGGATAGGACGGATTTCTATTATAGGCAGAAGATTGGAAAGACTTATGAAATGGTAATTTTATTTTCCTGGGCATGAGAACCCATAACATATTCCGATGTTACCGCTTCCATAGAGAGAATTTGGTTCTTGTTCCCATTAACATTGGATATAACATACAACATAAGATAGCCACCAGAATGGTTTGGGTATTTACTGTTTAAATAAAAACTGAAAGTATTGTCATTATCAACGTAGCATACGATATAGTTACATATTGTTGAACTGTAATTTTCTTTGGATAGACGACTGTCTGCGAATTTGTTCTCCCAATACTTTATATTAACAGAGAAATTCTCATTACTCATATTGTTTTGGTTAAAACCTATAGAGCATTGCAACCTTATGGCACGATATTGCGCCACACTTATTGCAGTTCTAATTATAAAGCCTTTTACATTTCCAGCTGAAGGAGTGGAAAATAACTTTGGAAATAAGCCTCCTATTAATGTATTCATCACATTTGCCAAATCACTCTTCTTTATTTTCCCCTGGCTAC
Source organism: Bacteroides sp. AM41-16 (assembly GCF_003603495.1). NCBI lineage: Bacteria > Pseudomonadati > Bacteroidota > Bacteroidia > Bacteroidales > Bacteroidaceae > Bacteroides > Bacteroides sp. AM41-16. The sequence goes on from NZ_QTNE01000001.1 coordinate 88,666, forward strand.
CATCTGCCAGTTCTACATATACATACGGTGCATCACTTACTATCTGGAACTGGTTCATTGCTATATCCTGCTTCTCTGCCATATTCTTATATTTAAGGGGCAGAAGATAAGGCAGAAAAAGTAGAATGAATAAATTGCTTTATTATAGGTAATTTATATTTGCCTCCAATTAGTATAAAGGATGGCATCCCCATTGCTATAGCCTTCTCTGATATACGTGAGCCTTCCGCTTACCATCTGAAAGATAAATTGGCTACCACTGGTATCTCCTTTAGATGAACGCTGCACATGAATACAAACACCATATTCTATCGGTGAATTTTCTGTCTTTCCTATATAAACAACACTTAAACCTTCATTTAAAACCTTGTATGCTTCATTCAAATCGTTTAAAGATGTGATTCCAATTCCCTTAATAGACAGTAATGCACTTAATGAGGGAAGCTCCATCTTAGCTTGCCCACTATCTGTTTTTTCCCCATACACATACTTCATACTTGTGACTACCGGAAACTGGTTCATTGCTATATCCTGCTTCTCTGCCATATCTTCCTTACATTTAAGGGGCAAAGGATACGGCAGAAGAAGATATGGCAAGAAATAACTATTTAAAGAAAGAATTTATACAACATTAATTTTCAATATGATTGAGGAGGACAGTCCGTTTTTGATGGCATATTTACCAAGTCCGGTATTATAAATACAGATTTTATTAGCGTTATCAATGTTCGAGAACCTATCATCCCCTATAATATAAGTAGAAATCCATCCTAATAAAACCATACATCCAACGCCTGCACTTGACGTATAGTAAACAAATAGGGTATTGTATGAACCTACATTTAAGGAATAAATCTCTCCAGCTTCAATCTCGATATTGAACTCATCTCGTTTTGGTAATGCTTTTGCCACCTCTGTCAATGTCGGACTAATACTATTACCATTTGCATCCAACCCACGCAACCGTTTCGGAGTACCGCCACTCATTGCATTTTCCTTAATATCATCTGCCATACTATGCACATTTAACGGGCAAGAGATAAGGCAAAGAAGTGAAAGGGTAAATAAAGCGTTCTGATTAAGTAAATGTTATAGACTTCCAATCTCCCCAACTAACACCTATATCTGGAGATTTCCTTTGTTTTATACCATCACCATATAAATATAACTGAATAATATAGTTATAAGCTTTAAATACCACCAAAATACCATATCCTGCGTAAGGAATATTAGGAATTGCGCTACTATTAACTGTATAGTAGCCAGCATCAAGAGAATTATTTGCATCTTGAACTATACCTCTATATTGAAACAGTGCACTCAACAAATTACCGGGAGCGATAAGTACACTATCCATGCCCTTTAGTCCTCTCAGATAATCCACTGTATTGGTTATAGTCATCTGGTCTTCTCTTATATCTTGCTCTGCCATATTCTTACATTTTAGGGGCATAATTTCCGGATGGAAATATTACCCGATTTAACATTTTAATAATTAACTCGTTTTGTAAATTATAAATCAAATTTTTCCGTAATATCTGAAGAACTCAAAAGGAGTTCTCACATCCAGATAACCGTCTACCTCTTCGTTAGCTTCCGCTTCCATCTCAAACGCGGAATTGCCGTAAGCCTTATCACCTACATTTATCCAACACCGGTTACGGCATAAGTGATAAACGTATGAAATCGCATACTCCAACCCATACTGAAGGTAGAACCACAACGGGCAAAGTAGATATACCCATAAGTTGAATCCGGTAAACAGCATGATTACCGTCAGCAGCACAGCCGAAGCAATCATACATTCTTCCCATTGGCGCACATGAATCGCCTCATGGTTAAGTGTACTCTGCTTCATCTCCTCCTTGCTTTTCTTGGTGAAGACGAAGCATCCCAATGTGATGGTGCTGTAACCCTGCCACAGCAGCCATTTCGCTAACTTGCTTTCATAAAAAACTTTCATACATCTTTCCATTTATATTAGTTTGTTAATTAACCGGGTTTTCGTAATCATGGTCACCCAAATCAGCATACGAATACGAAATGCCATTTTTATTGGTTGAAATCCAAACTCCTCCCAATGATATGAATTCATAAACACCAGGCTCTGTGATATGAGCCTTATTGCAATAATGGTATTGACCGTCAACCAACTCCATATCATTAAATCCGTCCGATGTCACAACTGACACATAGCCATATGTGCTCCCTGAAGAATTATTATATATGATCAAGGATATTTTCATACCCACACATTGGGCAGAGCTGGGAAGCATGTATTCACTTTGGCCTATTCTACTGGGACGCCCATTGCCAAAATCCGAACCAAAATTGGGGTTCAGGTAAAAGTAGCCTTCATTGGAACTAAACCCATGTATCTTTATGAATGCCGCTGTCGCTGTAATTTTTCCTTGAACATTGACTTCTCCAGTCTCACCATCAATGCTACAAGTGACATTTCCATTCTTATCCCTTGCCAGCACATTCTGTACCACCAAATCATCCACATAGATTTCATCGGCACGTATCTTTCTCGCTAAAGCCATATCCATAGCCACAAACATATACTGCTGTGCCGCCTCCCAATTAGCATCACCGTCTATCGAGGTAGGTGCGACAGTGACCGACGTACCGTAAGCCCGTACCCGAAACGGAATGGTTCGATTGTTGAATGTGGCCAGTACGATGTCATGGTAGTCTTCATTCCAGACATATGTGTTGCCTTTGGCGAAAAAACCTCTCGGACGCGGCTCGCTGGCGTCTCGTCCGCTTGCTCCGTCATAGCTGACACCCACTGATATCTCCGCAATGAAACTGTCATTCCATGCCGAAGCGTCCGCCTGGCTCTGATAACAGCGGACTGAAAACGTTGAATACCCTGCAGAAGCGTTGACCGTAATCTCGGAAGCCCTCGAAGGCCCTGCGATGGCGCTCCATATCCCGTTGCTGTACCCCCGTGCGGCCAGATATCCGTCCGGATAAGTCAATGTGGCGCTACCAAGCGTCCGCTTGGCATAGACGCGGAAAGCCGAAGGAACAAGCGACCCGGCACTGCTCACCCGTATATTGCTGCATGTACTGATGAGATAGACCATGCCGCCATCTGATGTCAGTTGTTCCCATTCGTCAGTGTTCACTTCTTCGGTAATAATATAGCCGTAGGACTTGCCGCCGTTCTGGGTCTGAGTGATTCGCCTCCCGTCATGAGTTGTCTGAGTCCATAGAGGTGGATTCGAAGTGTCAACCTTTGAGAGCCAGGAGCGACTCCCCATCGTACAGATGGTGAGCTTTTTGTATGGAGTATTAGCCGTGCGCCACTCACCGCCAGCCTTGACGGATTCGCCGTCACCGCCCGGTTTCCCAGGATTACCGTCGTTGCCATCCACAACCATGGGTATAGTTTCCCGGTCCACGACCTGCCCACCCACGTAATAGACAAATTGCAGCTGCGTCGTGAAGTTCTTCGGGGAGATGGACGTGCCGTTCTGTATTTCCACCTCCGAACCACCGTCCTTACTGTATTTCAGCACACCATCCGTCGTAACAGCAGTACTGCCACCGACCGACTTGGTGCGTGTACATGACACGCTTGCCACGCTGTAAGTACCGTCCTTCCGCTTGCTTACCGATGAGACGGAAGGCACCAGCCTATAGAGTACCGCATCACTGCCTGGATTACCGGCACGCACCCCGGTAATGGTGAACACCAACTCACGGCTTATATCAGTTCCTTGGATAGTAGCCGTAACAGTTATCCTGACTTCTGAGCGTGCAGGCATTGAGACACCGGCCTGTACGGTGAAGGCTATCACCCCCGTATTGACATTGTAGCTCTCCGTGACACCTGCCGGGGTCACGCATGAGATGGATTTCAACTGTAGCTTCTGCGTGCCGTACCACATGCCGACGGTCGTATTGAGCACGGACTGCGCAACGGTCTTTCCCTCATATGTCAAGGCAATGCTTTCCATCTCGTTGTCGAAATCGGCTACAATGGCAGACTCGCCGTCAAAGCCCCATTTGGCCCAGATGGCGGCCGGACTGAACGCGCTCCATACACCGTCTTTCTTAGTTCGGCAGCAAGCCCACTCGTATGGCAGGCTCTCGCTGACACCAATCGGGTCATCATGCCAGCCGGACGGCACGTAGTCATCCACCTGCAAGGTGGCTGGCGTAGGAGGCGTCACATTCTCTGTCGTATGTTTGAATATCCACTCATAGCCTTTTCCGTCCTTACCATCCTGGCCGTTCTCCACCAGCAGCTCATACTCAGCCGTGTTCAAGTCCCCGGTAATGGTATATCCGTAGCTCTTTCCACCGTTCTGCGTCTGCAGGATGCGTCTCCCCTCATTGGTCGTCTGAGTCCACATCGGAGGATTGTCGGTACCACCAGGAGCAATACAGAGGAACACACGTCCGGCCATCCTGGTAATACCCATGTAAGGTATATGCTTACCGGTTTCCCATTCACCGCAATTGGTAATGCTTGTACCGTCTGCACCCTTGCTGCCAGTCACACAGATGGCGTTCGTTGTGGTGGAAGTATCGTCAGTAAAGACTATCCTTGTCCGGGTCCAGATATACCAGCCGTTTTTCCACGCCGGAGAGTCTGTCTGCCACTCGCCTCCGGTTGTGGTGGCCGATGAAGAGGAAAGGTAGTATTCTTCGGTAATGGACTTGATGCCCTTGCCGTCGGCCCCCTGCCCACCACTGATACAAGCCGCTTGGGTGTACTTGACTTCGCCATCAGAATAGACAATCTTCGTCCGCGACCAGATATACTTGCCGGCTTCCCATTCAGGGGAGGTAGTCTGCCAACCGTCCACCGGGGCAATGACATTAGACACCGATATCGCGTATTCCACATCGGTAGACTTGATACCCTTGCCGCTTTCTCCCTTGGCCGCATATTTCAGCCAGTCGGCATTGCCGTCTGCCGGTTCTGTAGACGTGCCTTTCTCATTGACACATATCCATGAGCTGCCGTTATGCGTCACCTCATCATAATAGGCATACTTCTCACCCTTTTTCCACGTACCTTTAAATAGCGGTACCCGGAAAGCCTCGCCGGTGATGTCATCCACCTGGAATATCTTGCCGGACATGATGACGTGGCGAAAAACAGCCGAGTAGTTGTCGGCCGGAATGCCGTGAACTGTTCTGCCTTTCTTCTTGCCAATCCACGACATCTCTTGTGCCGGCTCGACATCCCAGGTATTGGCGTGGTCGAAGAAAGTGATGCAGTTGTTGCCGTTAACCGTATCAATCAGGATGTACGTCTGCCGTTCCGGGTCTGTAAAGTTACCCGTCTGGGCGAGTACCATCGCATCCCCCGGCTTCCAGTCGGTACCCGGTTTCGGCGTCATGACGAATGTCTTGGCAGTGTAATCGGCAGAAGTCACCCGGAACTTCATCTCCTCGAACCCCTGCAGCTTGCCTTCGGCGTTCTTGGTGACGAAGTAGGTGGTCAGAATGTCATCCACAAACTGGCTCAGCCCGTCGGCATCGGTCAGGTCAGGAGTTATGGTGTAGCTGCCGTCACCGTTGTCGCTCCATTCCTTGACCGTACATCCGCCTCCGGGAGAGGCGCACATTCTGCCTTTGAAATAGGTCACACGGTTATAGGCAATCTCCGGAACAAACACACGTTTGCGGAATATGCCCTCTTCCATTTCAAGGATGCCATTCTTGTCGATGCACCCTCCGGAAATACCAGTGATGAACTCGCCGAACTTGACCCAATCTCCGAAGGTTATGGGGAAGGGAGTGCCGTCAGCCTGGTCTTTTCGAAGGAACATAGCCAAGGAACGCAAAGCCGAAAACACGTTATTATCCGTGGCCGGTGTAGAGTCATTCCTTCTTATCACATACACGCCACTACTACCGCTGCCCGTATAGGTCTGTCCCTTCAGAGTAAGGCTCTCAACCTTCTCCTCCAGCTCCCCAATACGGGAATAGGCAGCGGTTTCCCCGACAGTATATATAGGGGAATCATAAGGCAGGTCAAGATTGAATTCAAATCCGATAATCCTTGACTGCCTTCCGTTCTCGAAATAGGCCTTGTTGATAAGGTTGACCTTTTGACCGATGCTGTAGAGGTTGTGAATGCCGTCCTCACTGTATGCGACATCCGACATCATCTTACAGTTATATGTAGAAGGGTCTATCTTAGACTTGGCAACGTACTTATCGGCTTTGTCCTTTAATTCCAACTGTGCTTCTGCTACCAGCCCCATTTCAGTTATCTTCATGGAATTCCAGCCTGATAAGATGTAAGTATCACCATTTTCGGGGATAAGCGCTCCATCTGGAAGCGGTCTGCCGTAGTCCTCATTCCTGACTATCTCCCAAAGCTGTGCCTCAGGGTTCCAGCCACCATTCCCCAGTTTCTCCGGCTTTCCCTCAGGGTCGAATGTCACAGCGAATTCCATACCATTCAACTTGCCGGATTGGAAAGTGATTTTCAATTCCTTGCCGGGAAGGATATAGTCCTTTGAGAAGGTAATGCCAGTATCCTTGAAGCGGTAGGCATTCCACTTCTTTTCAGTGGTAGTCCCGTCGGCATTTTCTATTTTGTCAGTGTATTCCTTGATGGTAATGTCCGACATCGTGCCGACCCTTCGGGGATAGACATCATCGAAGATAACCACTTGTTCAATGGCTTCCTCGGTGGTCATATCGGGATAAGCGTCTATATACGGAGTTCCTTCGGGCAACATTAAGCGTTTTTGCACCACGCCGTTCAGCACTACAGTCTCATCAACGGGGCGGTAGTCAGATGGGATATTCTTTGTTGAGCCGAAAGCATAGATACGGGTGGCGTAGGTGGACCGGGATTCTGATCGTGGCATTTCCTGCACGTTTTTCCCAATCTCGAAATCCACCGCATCGCCAGACTCACAACGTCCGAAATGGATGATGTTTTCAGTCACCCAGCATTCGCAATCCCATTTCTTTGCCATAGAGAAGCAGGCGTCAAGGATGTTGATGTTGTCATAAGTCATCAGTAGCGCCTTATTCTCTACAGTGCTGTCAATGGAGAAAACAAAATCTTGTCCTTTGTATTTGTAACCAAGAGCTTTTAAATTTCTAAGGACTATACCGGCTTGAACATCAAGTGAAGCGGTGAGATTCCAGGACGCTTCCTGCCCGGCCACTTCGGGGGTATATTTAAAGATTTTGTTTTTCCATTTCCAGTAGTGGGCGTCAAGCTGCAACTCATAGTCGTAGCCTGCGTTATCGGTGTTGAATACCGGCTTCTGCAAGTCGCACACCTCGAACAGCCCGAAGTCGCACTCCACGTATGAACCAAGTTTGAAGAATATAGGACTCTCCAAGGAGAACTTTAACGTGATGTAGTCCTCCTTCATAAGAGTAAACTTACGCTTGCAGCCTTCATTGGGAAGGGTAGTAAGCAGGATAGCACCGGATATGTCTTTGATGTCGATTTGTTCCACGTCTTCAAAGTTCGGAGATAAAAAAAAGAGTGCCCAATTTTGAGCACTCATATACGCAACAATCTCTCTATTGTTGGAATTTAATTTCTGTTTGCCGGATTCGGTTCGTTGAACTTGGCTGAAATTTTTCCGAAAGTTCGGTCTAAACTCTGTGCGTAAGTGACACTCTTGCCAGTATAAATAAGATGGTAAACTTCGCTACTATTAGCCGGAACTTGAATATCAATCTTGCCTTTATAAAGCTCATCGAAGAAAGCTTTTTTCTTTAATTGATAATCGGACTGGGAATTTCCTTCAATTGTAAAAGAAAGTGTTATTTCCCTCTCATCGACTTTAGGATTATTGATTATCACACGTTTTCCATGTTCTAACCGGGACTTATTCTCTATAAATTCTTTCATGGGTGATGATGCACCAAGTACATCAAGAAAGCCCTCTCCTATTCTTACCCCCCATGTTGTGTAGGCGTCTTGGGTATTTATCAATAAATCTGACATAGTTTATAATTTAGATGTATTGTTTTTCACTTCTGCCATATCTTTCTGAATTTGAATGATTGGTTTTACAATAGCTCCTGTATTTTCCGAAATCTGTACTAATTCAAGATAAGATTGTGCTATCAAATCTCGCGTATCATCAGCGATATTCCTTGTTTCCGTATTTATGGAAAGTAGAGCATCAGCTTTTACTGTTAGTAAATTAAGCGATTGAGATTGAATGATATTTTGATTCTTTATCTCTTCTCCTGCTATCTGCAGAGCAGTAAACCTACCGCTTAATTCTCCTGCATCTTCATGTGTCATTTCAGTACCGAACCCTCTGGAAGTTGAAGACTGGGATGTTGATTCTTGCGAAATCTTGTCATATCCGGTGGCTGCGGCAAGCTCGTCACGAAGCTTCATCGCTTCTTCAATGTAACCCATATACTCGCTGTTCAATGCATTTCTTTCGGATTCCGTCAAAGAACCATCCTCCATACCCTTTGCAAACTTCTCATACCACTTCTTTAGCTTGTCCTGATAAAGTGTTCCTATCTGCTCGGAGAGCATAGCTTGCATGAAGTATTCCGAAATGTCTTCGGCTGCATCTTTGGACGATGCTTTCATGTCCATAAGGGTATCTATGAAATTACTGTACACACCATCGAATGTAGTCTGTGTAAGCTGCTCGTTTATCTGATTATGGATTTCCTCAATACGTTCCTCCCCCTCGATAATCTTATCAAGATAATCTCTCACATCGCCATCTAATTTAGCCCAAAAAGTAGGCGCTTCTGACTTTAGTTTCTCCAACTGTTCAGTAGTCAGGTCAAACAATCCCGTCATGCGTCCGGTACCTATAAAATCCTTGGCGTCTTTGACAGACATGTCGAGCGCTCTGGCGATGTCCTGCCAGTCGCTTGACGAGGTGTTCTTTGCCATGCGCTTGCCAATGGAATGAGAACCGGCAGACGCACCGGAGTTTAATCGTTCACGCCCAAGTATTCTGTACGCCTCAATGCTTTTGTTGACAAGTTCAAGAGCCTCTTTGCCTACCTTGTCCGCTTCTGCTCCGTAGGATGTGTTGATGTACTCCAGCTTCTTGTCTATCAGCTCATCCCATATCTCATTGAGTTTGTTATATTCCTCGACCATCTCGTTATAGTGGGAATAATCGGCACCGAACATCCCATCCAACGCAGACACTACAGCGGAAATTCCAGAAACTGCACTCATTGCGCCTCCGACAATATCACCCGACATGATTTGCCCGACCCCGGATGCCGTTTGTCCTAAGCCGCCAAGCGCATCAATGGCGCTTGTTATCTTACTGTCGTCAAATCCGAATATGTCGGCGATACTTGAGCCGAACTCATTCAATGCAGGGGCAAAAGACGTCACAGCATTTCCTATATCGGTGATTCCTTGACCGGTTTTCTTGGAATCGTTGCCGCCCTTTTTTATGGCTTCTATCCCTTTCTCCAAGTCAGAGACGAAAGCCTGCCACGGTGATTTGCCTTTCAGCTCATCCTTTAGCCCTCTGATTGCATCTGTTACGTCCTTTATGGAGATTTCACCCTTTTCTATCTTTTCAATGTCCTTATCAGTGAATCCGAGCGCTTTCAATTCATCAAGTGTAACATTCGTTCCGTCACTTTCCTTTGTACCAGACATGTACTTGACAAGTGTTTCATACTTATCAATGATGGACTGAATAGCGGAAACGGACTTATTGCTGGCATCTTCAAAGAGGTCTGCCATCGCCTTTGTGGAGTGACCGAACTGTTCATCAAGCTGTTCAAGAGCCTTGTTCTTTTGGGCTACCTTGGAAGCGTACTCCGGGCTGTCGGTTTGCAGTTTGGCTATCTCGTCATTGTATTTCTGTACAAGGTTCTTCCGTTTTTCTTGGTAATTTCCGTACTCAATGAAGTATTCCTGCCAAGCCTTTCTGTCCGATTCCAGCTTCTTTCTGTTTACGTCGGAGATACCGGATTCCCTTCCTTTTGCTGCATTGGAAGCCCACATGCCAAGAGTAGACATTTGCTCGTCGGTTAGCTTGCCGCCCTGCAAACTTTCCCATTCCCTGCGCTGCTTCTTGATGGCATCAAGCTCCCTCTGATAGTCCAAGTCAATCTGCTTCAACTTCCTTTCCGTGCCGTCCTCCATGAGGTTGACTTCATCCTGCTGGTTTTTCCGACGAATGGAAAGAAGTTGTTCGGCAAGTTGTTCTTGCTGTTTAAGTCGGTTTTCGGCTTCTTTCTTGGCTTGATTTTCCTGCTTGATTAAAGAACTTCCGGTAATACCACCTAAATCTTTATAGGCTTTCTCTTTTGATAGCATATCTTCACGGGCCTTTTTTACCTGTTCCGATGTTGCTTGTTGGTCTTTCAAAAGAACTTCATACCCTTTCTTTGCCTCTTCCCAATCTTCTTTTGCTTTGGCAAGGTCTTGCAGGTAGGTTGTTTTATTCTTCTCTGCGTCAATTCGTGTCTGTTTAGTGGATTTTGCAGTATCTATAAGTGTTTTTATGTCTTTCACATTATAGATTGCTTCATCGGACAAAGTACCCTTAATATCAATAGGTAAACGGAGTTTCACAGTACCATTTTTACCTTTCCCTTTGATACTCTTTTCTAACTCAGAGATGTAGCGGTCAAACTCACTAATATCAACATCTTTAAGATTGGATATGAACTGTTCAGAGATACCTTTACCTTTATCAACAAGAAATTGGTCTCTATAAGAGCGAAGTTCTTTTAACTTGTTTATTTCCTGCTGTGTTAATTTACCACCATTGATTTGTTTGGCAGAAAGGGCATTTTCATAGTCTGAAACAGCTTTGTTAGCAGCTTCAAAACTTCTTGCAACTTCCTCGCCTGCGCGCTTTGCATCCTCTTTGGCTATTTGTTGTTTTAATTGAAGTATGTCAGCAAGTTTAATTGATTCAATATCGTATTGGGCAAATATCTTGGGATATTCGCTTCGTAATACCGCCAAACTTTCACCTCGCTGCAAGTCAGACAATGCAATATCACGAGAGCTTTGAATAAGACCGTCTATTTTTTGTTTCCGTTCGCTATCAAGCTTGGTCGCTTTTTCTTGTTCTTCATTATACCTCCTTGTTCCTTTTTCAGCAGCGGTTGTAGAATCTCTGAATGCCCACATAGTAGCTGTTAATCCAACAACCACCGTAGCCAATGCTACATAAGGATTAGTTAGCATAGCAGCATTTAAAGCTAACTGCGCTTTTCGTGCCAATAAACGGGCATTGATAAGTCCAATCTCCACAAGAGTATGTTTACTTTCGGCAGCAGTAACAAGCATCACTGCGGTCCGGTATGTACCATAAGTAACCACTAATCCAGCCAAGACCTTCCCTACTGTTTCATAATTCTGAATCAACGAAGTTGTCATTTGAATACCGTCCATGATAACACTTTCTGACTTAATTCCCAATTCGTTAAACACGGAATCCAAAGCATCCTGCATCATAGACAACTGACCATTGATAGTCTTTGAAGCATTCTCAGACATATTATAGAACTTACCACCTGCGGAAGTTGCATCAATGAATGCCTGTTGAACCATTTCAGCGGAAACAGCACCTTTGGACATTTCATCTTTCAAAGTTGCGATAGATTTTCCGGTCTTTTCGGAGATAATCTGTAACGGGTTGAATCCAGCGTTTATCATTTGATTCAGATCCTGCCCCATAAGTTTACCCGCTGCTGACATCTGTGAAAATGCCAAAGTCAGCGAATTGAACTTACTGGATTCCCCCATAGAAATATCACTAATGGCTTTCAAGTATTTGATAGTATCTTCTGCTTGTATGTTAAATCCAAGCATCATCTTTTCTGCTCCAACCATATCTGACATAGTAAGTGGAGAAATCTTAGCCAGCTCCTTGATTTGCGGAATCAGTCGCCCTGCTATATCTTCTCCAACCATAGTCTCAATAGCGGTCTGCATAGATTGAAATTCGCCACGCACACGAATCATTTCAGAACCTAATGCCTTTAATACTCCGGCGCCACCAATAACTGCCAGCGCTTTCTTCCAAGATATAGCGATACCTTCGTTAGTTTCTACTACTTGTTTCCCATCATTCTTATAAAGTGTATATTCATCCCGGAGTTTCTTTACGGAAAGACGCGCTTCGGCTTGCTGTTGGGTGAGGTTGAATAAAGCATCCCGTTCTTTACCGAGCGCTCTTTCTTGTTTGTTGATGTGATTAAGCAGTTCTTTATCTTCCCCACCTCTTGAAACGATGTTCTTATATAACTCCTTATTTTTACGAATAGTTGTTTGAAGAGAACCTATGGCACTCTTTTGAGCGATAATCTTCTCTGTGAACCCATTTACAGATTGGGAAGCATCGAAGATTTTCCTTTTGAATCCCGTTTCCATCTCTGCTCCAGCTTTGGCTGCATTAGTTACCAACTCATCCAATCTTTGATTAGATGCAGCAAGTTGAACATTTAAAGCCTTGAAAGCAGCAGGAGACTGCGTGCCATCCATGCTCATTAACTCTTGTTTTAACTTCGCAATTTCATTACGGAGCCTTACAACTTCTTCCCAGTCACTACCTACCTTAAAATATAATTTCGCCATATCTATTTCTTTTTCCTACGATTAGCCAATTCCTTACCACTGATTCTATTCACCTTCTGACCACCATATACTGCGTGTAATTTATCCCGTTGCATCATCAGCAGATTCCGATAAGGGATAATCTCAAACACTTCTGTATAACTCAGATGCAGCGTGTCAATCAAATGGGCTATCTGCCCGAAGAACGTTGTGTTTCCTACTGTTTCGGTCTTGCTGCCAGCATCGACACGTTCCTCATCGAGCTGACACACTGAAAAGCCGATATATCCATCATAGAGAAACAGACTTCCAAGGCATCTTTGACTTCTTCAAAAGTGCCGTTCTCCAATTCTTTGACCAAACTATCATTCCCGCAGATGAAGCATGAAATACCTTTCAGCATATCTTCAGTAGCTTCAGGAAGCTCTTTAATAGCCTCCATGATATTATCTCCTCTCAGGGCGATATCGGAAAAATGATGAATGGCACGACAGATAATTTTAATTGTAGGAGGTTTAATGGTATAAACCATCCCTCCTATCTCCACATTCTTGAAATCCAGCCCTAACAAAGCATCAGAAACCGTTTTTGCTGCTTGATTCATATTCTTAAACTAAAAGGGGGAATGGTATATATCCATCCCCCAGTTATCACTCTTGTGCTTTTACCAATGTTATCTCTTTTTTAAGAGTGGTATCAACTTCAGAAGGAGTGGTTTTAATATCTCCTGACTGAGTGACGTACCCCACTTTCGACACTTCATAGTGAACGGTAGCCCCAGCATTCACCTGCTTTGACTTGACCGTTGCACCGTCCAGCTTTACGGTCGCATCGGAAGGAGTAGGTACAATGGTTACTGTAGTTCATGCCTGCAAAGCTTTAATCTGCCCCTCTTCGTAGTTATACTCAGAAGAAACGCCTTCAATTCCCGGTTCCTGCACCAAGCCTTTTACAGCGATTGCAATTGCCTTATCCGTATTGGCTTCACGGGAAACAATACGGCATTTTGGGAAGATGAACCAGACATCATCATCGGTCAGACAGAACAATGCTTTGTTGATAATAACTTTATCCAAAGCACGCTTCCAACCCACATCTTTAGATGTTGCCTGAATAACATCGCCACCCATGAACGCTTTCTTTGTCTTCCAGTCATATTGTCCGATAGAGAAAGTTGGTGACACTTCTCCCGGCACATCATCGTAACGGTAATTCTTTCCCGTTAATTGGTTCTTGTACCCAGTGACGGAGGCTTCCGTCTCCTCAATCTGCCACGTTTCCCCGTGTACATTCAAGACCTCATCTTTGGCAGCGATGGCTGCTTGAATCAAAGTTTTTGCAATTTCGGGGGTAATGTCTGCCGTTACCTTATCAATGTCGGCAAACAAGATTCTTTTAATTCCTACTGCTGAAATCATAATCTTATAGTTTTACATTTAATACTTCAAATAAAATTCTCACATTCACATAATGACATTTCAAAGCTGTGTCCGCTTCCGTACCAATTGATTCAATAGAGTAACGATAGGTTGTACTGTCATAGGTGCTTACTACATCATCAAGCAGCTTGCCAGCCTTTCTTTCAAGTTCGTTAAGCCGGATTGTGTTCGCTTCATTCTCGCTTAAATTGGGTACACATAGATTCACTTCTGCGAAAGACTTCTTCCAATACTTTCCCGGCTGTTGTTTCTTTGTGTGGATAACGATTCTTTCAGAGGCCAATTCACCCGTCAGCGTTTCTCCTGCTGGCACTATGCATATCTCGAAAGCCTTGCAATCCCGGTAGAGGATGTTTCCTATGTCGGTGGTTACTATCATACTATCAAATATTGGACGTTTTCGTCATATTCGAGAAATACGTGACAAACCAAATCTCCAAGTTGAACCGTTCCGGCAAATCTTTTTCCAGCCAAATCTGCATCTGATACGTGTTGCCCCGTTCCGTACATATAAATATCCACAAAGCACAATTCTTTCTGATATTCATCTACGATAGCCCACAAGCAAACAGTACCTCGTTGTACTTGAACAGACAATATCCTCGCCCCGATAGGCAGACATAGTTTTGAATGGTCTGCAACAATCAATTCATACTTGAATATTCTTTTCATTTTTCAAATTCTTCTTTTAATCGTTTCTCCGCATATAAAGCAGCACTACTCAAAACATCATACCCTTTAGATTCTACGAATGAAGCGTATTCCGCTTCGTTTTTCAGCGTCAAACCGTCTTTATCGACATCGTAATCATTGGACGTTCTCAAAGTGAGTGTATGGTCTTGATAATCGCCATTTTCCTCTGCGTACTTCACGGCTTCATCGCCTACATCAATCATCTTCTTTTCGACCTCCCATTCTCCTTCATCGAAAAAGGAGTCGACATCTGAGAAATCGAAATCTACATCCATAATTCCGAGTAGTTAAAGTAGTTTGTACTCTTTATCGTGTAGACTTCGCCTTGACCTCTTACGCCATCACCATCCATGCAACGTACTTCATCACCAGCCTTGACAGTAATTCTCTTCTCACACACCACATGATAATTCGGACGATACACAGAGCCGTTATCAGATGAAAACTCTTTGGTAGTGTTATCATCACAACGGCACTTGCATACCTCCTGCCAGTATTCACCACCTGTTCCAGGAATAGGTCTGCCAAACTCATCCTTATCCATCGGGGTGATAACTTTTACCTGCAATATGTGTGGAGCGAATATCATAAAAAAGTCACTTTAGGTTTGTTACTCAGTTCGTCTTTCAAGCCGTACTGCTTACACAGCCATGAGTACAATTTCATTAGGCTATCAACATAATTAGACCAAGACACAGAAAATCCGCTTTCGCTGACCGAAGATGGATTTTGTATCATCCACGGAATTTGCTTTGCACAAGCGACCTCTAATCTTGCCCGATTTTCCTCGGCAAAAGGTTCTTCACCATCCAATCCCGTTCTTGAAAGTATATTTTCAACTACAAGATTAGACGGGGTGTTCTTATCAAATACGCTTAATACAAACTCCTTGTTACTCATGGCTGATATCATTCAATATGGTGTAATCAGTTTACTATATGCGGTATAGCTATAATGCGTACAATGTTTAGATTTATAGATGTATCTGAACGGACATTTGGGAACATTAATTCGTATCCCTTGAATAGCCGCTTCCTCTTTCATCGAACACATCATAGCCGGGTTATTTGCAACCAAGAAGACGGGAGGTGTCATGGTCAGTACAACACAATCAGCCGGAGCCGTTTCCAAAGTGATAAACTGAATATCCGGCAGACCAACATCAACCGATGGATTCACGTATTCACGCTTAGGAGATTCCACACTTGATGCCTGCACGCTCAACGAAACCAAAGACATCATTAAAAAGCCACACATGGCAAAAATAAAATTCTTCATTCCTTTTCTGATTTATAAAATTAGACAATGGAAGGGTAGAAGCACTACCCTATCCTTTTACTCGATACCTAATGCTTCTTTCAGTTTGGCTGTTGATTCTTCATCTAGTTCTGCAACCTTAGCCAAAAGAGTTTCCTCTTTCATGTTGCCGGAAGCCTGCGCACCGATAGACCTCAAAGCGTCAACCAAAGTCTTCTTCTCAAACTCCTTTTCAAAGAGGGAGATTTTCACCTCCTTCTTTTCTTCAGGGGCTTTCACTTCGGGATTTTTTGCCTCAATCCGTTCAGCAAGTCTGCGGCTTTCCATATCCAGCACACGGGCTTCCTCACCGACTTCAATCACTTCACCGGGAGTATAATACTTTCCGGTGAACTTGTCGCGGAAAACTGATATAACCTTTACTTTCATATCCTACCTCCTTATGCTGATTGGATGGATGCAATTTCGCTCAGGTCGAAATTGGTAATCAAGTCCGGGTTGGAAATCTGCGGAATCCACTCGGCCGTATATTCCATGTAGCGACCGTTTTTGTCACGGTAGTTAGAGATAAGCATCTGCCCCTCTGACGGGATATAAGTACGTCCTTGTACCGGGTCTGTCGCTTCATATGGGGTATGATGGCGCATATAACCGATTTGGTCAGAAGGCAACAGAGTAATACGGTTATCCGCGTAAATCTGCACATTCTTTCCCGTCTGGTCTTTCACGTAGTCTTCCTTGATTTCGATGCGAGGCAGACCGATGCCGGTGAACACTTCGGAAGCCAAAGAAGAGGAAACCAATCCCGTACTCAACTTCATTTCGTTGCTGCCGAGAATCATCTTGTACTGCTCACCAAATTCAGATGAACCAAGAATAAGTTTGTTGAAAGATGCACGGGTCATTATCATCTTGGCATAAACGCCATAGTCCGGTGCCAAGGAATGAAGTTTCTCTCTCAAATAAGAGATAAACATATTCTTTCCGTCCACAACCACATCTCCACTTTTCGGCTTGATAAAATTGAACGGAAGGGTAATCTCCAGCAGTTTATTATTGGTCTGACCGGAAGTGATTGCAGCGTCTTTGTTGTAAACGGTGGCTTCACCAAGCATCAACAGCGCACCGACAATAATATCCATACGCTTGTGGGCGGCAAGGGTAATCTGACGGTAGTCGTCTGCCAGGAAGTTTACAATCTCTTCCATTGCAGCCTTTTGGTCGGCTGGCTTAGCTGCATTGAACTTGTCAATCAAATCCTGCAATTCGGAAAGACGGTCAATAGACATCTGATAAGCATCACCCAAATAGGCAATCTCACCATATCCGGAACCGATGTTCCGACGCTCACGGATGGGTTTCTCTCCAAAACGTGAATTGATAGAGCCGGCCATAACTCCGGTTACAGAACCGATATAATCCTTGAACACACGAGTAGTCACTCTGCGGAAAGTAAGATACTGCTGCCAATAGATTGTGTCCTTGCGTGTCTGGTTCACACGTCTGATGATAGCGGAAACAATGTTCGCATCATCGAATAATGTTTGAATCGTTAAAAACATATCCTACCTCCTTACTCGTTAAATTCAAACCATCCCTTCATGTTGGCTTTATCGTTCTCGGAGAACGGTATAACCAATTTTGAGGGTTCAATTTCTGCGGCTGTACGAAGCAATGAAACCAATGTGACTCCGTCCTCAACCTTTGTACGGTTAAACAGAGCCGAATTAGCTACATGCTTTTGTTTTAAACCATCAACTGCAACCGCATTGAATAATACAGCATCTTTGGCGATATTCTCACCAAAAGCAGCCTTGATTGTCAAGACATCATAATTTGCATTTGTCTTGTCGATAGCCGAAACTTCCGCGCCTTTCGTACCGCTTCCGAGAAACATGCCAACGTATGCAAGGGAGTTCTTTTCTACCTTGATAGATAACGCCGTGTCACCGGTTGCGTATGCTTCTACTACTCTCACATTGATTACCGTGTATGCGAACTTATTTTTCAAGTCCGCACAAATCGGTGTAAATCCGGGAAGAAAACTTCCCACTACCAGGTTCTGCGTGTCGAGTTTGAACGGGCCACGTCTACGAATACCGGTCTGGACATCGTAGCGTTCCTCTTGCTCAACGGGCGGAACCAAATCGTACTTAAATCCTGCTGACATAATTAATTCTTGTTTTGTTCAACAATAGTTTTCGTTCCCTTGTCAATCATCTTAGCGATAGATTCAGATTCTTTCTCAATCTTCTTTTCCGCTGATTCGGGAGGGGTTACGCCCTTGAAGCCGTCATTTGCGAACTCCTGCTTCAAGTCCTTGAAATATGCGTCCAAGTCCTCATCGTCCTTGATGGCGCATCGTTTGGCGTAGTTTTCGGGAATACCATACTCCTTTGCCTTTGCCATAATCTGCTCCTGCCGGGTAGCTTGTAACTTCTCTGTCTCGAATTGAGCGAGCTTATCAGAAAGAGGTTTAACGGCTGCACTCACTGCGTTAGCAATAATAGCCGCCATGTCGTCCGTCTTATCTTCCAGCTTCGGATTAGGGTTCTCAATTGGCTTACCGTCTTTAAGGTTATGTTTCTTCTCGTAGTTGGAAACTGCGGTCTTGGAAGCATCCCCGGCACGGAAATCACCATAGGAATTTAGCACGTCCGAGAAGCTGATACCCTCAACAATGGAGTTTACCTTTGTCTCGTCCGTTACACCCTCTGCCTTCTTAGTGGCAATTCGGGTTAAGATAGCAGTGTCCACCCCAGCGAATTTCTGTTGCAGCCCTGCCAAAATTTGTTCTAAGATTGTCATACCGTATGAATTTGATTTATAAATTTCTACGGTAAATTTCGTTATTAATAAAGAAGGTGAGAAATAATCAGATAGGTGATACACGACAATGAAACGATTGTCGTAAAATGGTATAAAAAAGGCGTGAAACCGAATGGAATCACGCCTAAATATTCTTCTTATGAACTAATCAGAAACCCAACATCGCGGCTGGAGGTATATTCAGCACTCGACATAGCAACCTCGCAATTTTGAGGGTCGGTTCCGAACGTCCGGAGATATAGTCATTCACTCTTGAAGGACTTATTCCAATCTCACCAGCAAGTTGCTTTTGACTCATCCCTTTCTCTTCAAGGAATAGCTCTATCAATTCCGCAACGGTCGGTTTTTCTATCGGATAATGTTCTTTTTCGTATGCTATCACAATATCGGACATAACTGTAAGCTCCACCGCATTCTTATCATTTGAAGGCGTATTGTCATCAACCAATGGCAGAAGTTCCTCCACTCTCGCCAAAGCAAATTCATACTGTTCTTTCGTTACTTTATTCATACTTCTATCTCTTAAATGGTTGAACAATCTATCTTATCGTAATCTTTATGAGTACCAACCCAGCGAATGAAGACGTACCCAATTGTAAACTTAACAACGACAACCAACCGATAGTTGTTGCCTCTGATATTGAATACATAGTGTTGATTGCCTACATAATCAACTGAAAGAAAATCCACTTTAATGTCTGATAGATTCTTCCATTCAGCTTTTTCTGCTATATCATACCAACGTTCCAAAGCTATGCGTGAATCTTCATAACCTTTCGTCTCGTAGAATTCCTTCAATTTTCTATGTGATACAATTCTCATACCTCTTTTATTTAATGCAAAAATATGAATTAATTTTGAATTATAAAATTTTTCCAGAAAATATATTCTATAATATAGAATTTAGTAATAAAAAAGCGGAACTAAATTAGCTCCGCCCAATAGTACTATAAAAACATGAAGCAATGAATTATCCCTTGGGGTTAGGAGACGCTGCATTGTTATTCTTTGCCGCTTGCTCCTCCTTGATTTCTGCAAGCTCCTCTTCTACCCTATCAGCATTCCCGGCAAACATGATTCCTTCACGCGTTGACCAGATGCCACCACTGACAGCGGAAACGGCAGTAGTTACCTTATCGTTCAAATCGTCAATCATATAGGGAACCAGTTTTGTTTCTATGTCAATGGTCTGTGATGCCTTGCTGAACTCGGTCGGATTAATTTCCCCTAAAGCAGAAACAATGAAATTTACCCTCCGTTGCAGGAACTCACCGATAACCTCGCCGTGATTTTCCACCGCCATGTGCGCTCCCATAAACATGAAGCGGAAAGCAGTGCCGGAAGCCTTGCCTATGCCTTTCAATGTCTCAAAAGAGATACGTGGAGTGTTTGACATGTCGTAAGCCATGTTAGTAAGCGTTTCCGCTTCAAATTTAATAGTATCAGGCACCTGCGACCACGTCAGATACTGCGCATCCGCACCTTCTCCCGTCAGTTTCACCATCCGGTCTTTTGTTTTCCCCATGAAGCCCTCCACATCGCCAATCAGCTTCAGCAACGGGAAAAAATGGTAGTCGATGCAGTCGGCATAATTGGAAAGAAGTTTCTCCAGCCGGACACGAAAAGTCTTAATCTTACTACAATAGGGTTCGGGACGGTAAGCATAAATAACCGGTAGCTTTCCAAATCCGTGGGCGAAAGAGGTTCTTTCCTCGTAGCCTTTAGATAAATCCCATTGATAGACCTTCTTGTCCGTGATAGTCATAAAGCAGGTGACTTCCGAACCGTCCATGAGTTTCTTCTTGTACTCACGGGAGAAAGCGACCAAATCACCCTCATCGTTGAAGAATGGATAGAGCTTGTCCCCACGGAACGGGGACCATAGTACGCTTTTCAGTTTTTTAGTAGGCTTCACTTTGCCGCCAAAAGCAGTTTTCACCTTCTTCCAAAACTTAGTCCAGAACGAATCATCATCAACCACATACCAGTATTCAGCCACCTCCTGCTCAGATAACCAAGAACGGACAACCTTCTTGTTCTGATATTTGATTTTGTTGGATTTAAATACAGCCTTTACCGCATCCAGTAGCTTCTTTTCATCATCATCAGTTGGAGTGCAATCCATAGACGGTTCTGTGCCGACCGTGAAAGCAGTTTGAATGTTCACTATATCCTGTTCCAATGGAATGGAGATACGGTTCACTGGTTCTGTTTTATACCTTGCTTCGATTTCATAAGTCTTACCAGTTTTTTCATCGAAGTGCTTCTCAGCTTCTTTTTCAAGAACCTTTCTGTCCGGATACTTCTTTTTGTCAACCATAATTTCATGGCGTTCCGGATTCCAATCGTCCCAAAGTTTACAACAGTCGGGAAGTTCAGTCTTCCTACCTTTCTTCAGGTAGTTTATCTTCTGCCCGATATCGGGTAATGCTAATATTTCTTCTAAATTCAATGGCATAGCTTATATTTTTAGTGTGTGAATATTCCAGTTAAATCTTTCGGCTTCTGAATCTTACCAAGAAGCTCACCCAATACATAGTAACGTACAGCATCTATTCCGTGATTATCATGGTCTTCCGGTTCGTTGATATAGCTCCCGTCCTTATCCTTTGCCCAAACATACTTTCTGAACTCGCTTTGCAAGTTGTACGAGCGTTTGGTTATATAAATCTCCATATCTTTCATTTTGTCAATTCCGGCATTGATAGAGCCTGCACCTTTCTCTACGGCATATATCTTGATTCCTCCGTTGTGTATCTCTTGAATCAAACGTGGGTCTGCGCTGTCGGCAATGACTTTCAATCCCCACGGGCGAAGAGTCTTGATGATGTCAGAAGAAAGCAATCCAGTACGGTAATCCACTTCATCCAAGTAAAGGGCGTTATCAACGATACCACAACGAATGGAAGCAGACGGGTCATGCGTATAACCGAAGTCTTGCCCGAAAGCAACTTTCTTTGCCCAAGCCGGGAACTCGTCAACAATTCCCCACTTCTTGAACACAGCACCTTCTGCAACGTCAGCCCAGCGACCGATAACCACATGAGCATACTTTTCAGGATTACTCACCTTCATATCTTCCACCTCTTTCAGGAACTCAGGAGAAAGGTTATCCAAGTTATCAAAATACGTAGTATGGATATGGAGCACATTCGGATGAGTGGAAATCTGAACCTGCACACCGTCAATCTCTACCAGCTTGTGAGTTTTCTCAATGTATTTCTTGTAGATGAAGTGATTGGAATCGCATGGGTTCATTATAATGATAATCCGGTTCTGAATACCCTTCTTGCGAATGGAGAGCATTATCTTGTCGAACTCATCTTCGCTTGTCCACTCTTCCGCTTCATCGCAGACGAAAGTCGTAATGCCTTGAATGGATTTCAGTTTTGCTGTCTGGTTCCCGGAAGAAGTCTTGATACCCCGGAACATGATACGGCTCTTAGTCATCTTATTGACTATATCCGTCTTTGTGGTCTTGAAATATTTCGTGGTTCCGTCCAAATCTATCTTCTCCATCATTTCGGGGATGATAGACATACCGGCAGAAACCATCGTGTAACGGGTGTAAAGAATCTGATGAACTATCTTCTCTACGGGAGTCATTTCAAAAGTCAACCGCTCAATAAAGGTAGAAGCATTGAAAGACTTTCCGCTACCACGCCCACCGGTGATAAGAATTATAAATTTTTCCTTATCCTCGTATAATGGATGGTAAATTTCTTGAGGTACTATCATTTCAGCTTGTCTTTAATCCAGGAATCAATGTTGATGCCATGCTCTATGTCTGTTGGAATATCAGCGTCTTCATCTTGTTTGCGTTCAATCTTTCTCCAATCTTCATCATGGTGGTACAGCCAAACGGACATTGCTTGCAAATTAGGAGCCAACTCGCTTTCGCTTACTTGTAATTCATCTTCGCCCGTCAAATTCCCTTCTGAATCACGGAGCTTTCTTACCACGGTGCTTTTGGTTTTTATGCCACCGAGAGCCATTGCAAGGAATTTAGCCCTTACAGTGGCATTGATTGTCGCACGCCCACGCGCTAAGACTTCGGATATTTCGGTGTACTCACTTTTCTTTTCGCAGAAAGTTTGTGGTAAAATCCCTATGGCATAAGCAATTTCCTTGTCAGTGAGCCCCTTTTTGGCATACGACTCTACGAGAGAAAGAAAGTCCTCGCTTGTGTAGTCAAACTTGGGCTTTCTTCCTCCTTTGCCTTTTCTGTTTTGAGATTCACTATTGCTCATATTACTTATTCACTCCAAGGATTTTCATCTTCTTCCTCAACGTAAATCCGTTTTAGTCTATCAGATACTTCTTTCAATTCATGTTTCATCTGCTTTACATGAAATTCGGCAGGCATGGGAATTTTCATTGCGCCTAATAGGTTATCTATCGTGTCGACAACTTCCGTAAATTCATCTGGTGCAATCACATATCAATCTATTCTTTCTATTTGTTCATCAAATACTTCTCCCTTTATGAACTTCATATCCGGTCCATAACCGAATCGTTCACAGAAAGCGGCTTTCGCCTCATAGGTATCAAAAGACAACATCACATAGGCATCCATGTTCTCGGCTTGCTTCTGTGCATTCTCCTTTACCTGTTGTTTGACTTCCTTCATGTGGGCTACCTTTTCGGCACGTTCCAACTGTTTGGCGGCCTTATCGGCTTCTTTCTGTTCGGAAACCGGGGTCATCATATCAGACAAAGCATCCGCAATAGAGTTTTCCCCTTCGGTCTGCAAAAGATAGTCGACACCAATCATATTCAAGTCTGCATCGGTCAGACCTGCATCTTTCCAGTCAATATCAGGAACAATACGGGCAAGAGCGTCAAAATCCCATGTCCCTTGTGCATTAGGGTTGTTCATTAGAATGTTTAACTCCTTTTCCTGCTGCTCGTCCACGTCTATGACATCGACACGAATGCGGTAGTCGTTATCGGGAAACTTTTACAATTCGTCCATGACAGACAAACGCTGGTGCCCGCTGACTACGGTAAGACCTGTACGCTTGTTCACGACAATTCCACCGACTAAACCAAACTTCTTGATGCCACGTTTCAGTGTCTTACGTGATTCATCGGAAAGTTTCCGGGGGTTATAATCTGCAAAGTGAATGGCAGAACGATTAAGTTCCATCGATTCACTCTTTATGTATTTTGACAATTCCATATCATCCATTAGTTAAACCCATATAAATTCTTCGAGATACTTTTCTTGCGCCATCTTGTTGTTTCCCCTCGTTATACCCAAAGGTTCGTTCAATGTATCGAATATACTTTCTTGCAATAGAGTTTACTCTGTTCAGCCTATTACCCGTTAAAGTACGAGATAGTCTGTATCTTTGCTCTGCAATATCATCAATTGATTTTCTTCTGACTCGGCTTTCCTTCTATTGCTTTTGTTGATTATTATACTCCCAAAGCACCCTTTCAGCCATTGGGAAAACTTTGTAAATTCTCTGTAAATCTTGTGGGTAATTATTCTCCATCCAAAGCATACAATCAAGATTGAAACCTACTCCCGAACTGGCTTTCAATGAATATCGAACTGGTTCGGGTAAATTGTGCTGCCTCATATAAGCAAGAATATCCTTTTGTGTCCAATCAGCCAAAGGATAAACCATACCGTTATTCTCGTAACCGTTTACCTCATACCCTTTCAGCATAAGCCTGCGGTTCATACCATCGGCTTTTTTCATGCCTAAAAATGTGTAATAAAGCCCATAAGTAAGCTGCATAGCCTTTACCACATCTGCCAACTTCAATAGTTTCACTTTCGGATTAGGCACGCAATACATACCTCCACGAAGAATATAAGTAAGATTCCAGTGAGGCACTTGCACAAACTCAATCTTTGGATATTTGACTTTAGTCCAGCCAATCCATCGGTTAATGTGCTCCAATTTCTTGACGAAGTACATGAACACACAAACAATCCGGTCAAACTTCGGATAGATTAAATCAAGCAGAACAAGCGAATCTTTGCCAAGTGATAAAAACAGTAAAGCCTCATTCGATTTTACCCGAATGAGGTCTATATACCGGTTCGCTTGTTCTACCTTGCTCATAGCTAACCACCACTTAAACCAAATGAAGTACGAAGGTCACTATAACGCTGTCTGCGTGACCCCAACTGTGATGTACCAGCTTCACCGCCACGTCTGGCAACCAATCTACCACCAGCCCCTGCACCGTTCATATTTCTGCGAGGCCCGGCTACTCTGTTAATTCTTCTTGCGACTCTGCTTTTTAATTTTAAAAGTTAAACAAATCAATCTATATGTCTCTCTAATATCTTGCCCAAAGTATAATCCATTTGTGCAGCAAGATACTCTTCGCCTTGATGTTCGTAAACAATATCATTACCGTTTTCATCTGTGAGAATAACTGCTTCTGCTACTTTCACTTCAACGATAATATAAGGACGTTTACCTGTATATGCACCTGTCAGAAGCTTGATTGCATCGTACTTGATAGGCTTTAATTCTATTTCACCTTCTTCAGGCAGTTCTGCATCAGCCGGATATTCTTTGCCGCCACATAGGTAAGTGATATACTTCTTAGCGTTAGTTGGTCTGATTTCACGGTATTCGTGGGTTTTCTTTCCTGCCAAGATTTCATCGAAATACTTCTGTTTGATACTTAATGTAAGAATGTTCATAATCGTGTCAAATTTAAATTAATACTCAATAGTTGCGGAAACAGGACTCGAACCTGTGACCACCGCCAAGTCAAAGCGGTAAGCTAACCAACTGCTCCATTCCGCGATAGTACCCCAAAGATACTACCACAACCAAAGATAACGAAATATCTTCAATCGTTATACACGACAACCGGCTTATTGTCGTGAACTAAGCCATTTATCCCGTCTTTCTCTACACGCCTC
Source organism: Bacteroides sp. AM41-16 (assembly GCF_003603495.1). Lineage (NCBI taxonomy): Bacteria > Pseudomonadati > Bacteroidota > Bacteroidia > Bacteroidales > Bacteroidaceae > Bacteroides > Bacteroides sp. AM41-16. Next base: position 114,311 of record NZ_QTNE01000001.1, read on the forward strand.
TAAGGTAGGCGCACAACAAGAAAAAAGTTCACCGCTATCAGTACGGTAGTCGTACTGGTACATTCTCACTCTTTTTCCTCTCAACCTGGTGTTGTAGGTACAATAATTCTCTTTACCGGGTTGGCATACGCTGCAACCGTTTTCATTTATTGAGTTCATAATCACTATATTTAATGTTTTGCATTCAATCTTTTTTCACTCGTATAAGCCACTACAAGCCCAGTCTCGTCATGCTGTATGGTGATGTACTTTTCACCCCTCTCTATAGTAGAGAAGTCATAAGGGGTTACCATCTTACCTAACACTTTGCCCAGTTGCTTCATCAGTGGGGCTTCAGGGCTGATAACTAAAACTAAATCTGCTTTCATAATCGTGTATATTGTGGCAGCTCGAAAGCTACCGGATTAGAACTCAACCAATATCAATCTTTCTAAAGAACCTGATGCTTTCACCCACATATGATTATGTCCGAAACCATAATCGAAAAACAGTTTAAAATAAGGGTATCTTACTATTAAAGAGTTCATACAGCCTCTTAACTCGTCTTCTGACATACAAGAAGTTATTTCATTGATAATTTGAACGAAAAGGTGTAAAACTTCTGGTTCATTATTCAATAACGGTTTTTCTATAACTGCTTTTAAAAATATATTTTCTTTCATATTCTTCTATATTGCGCAGGGCTTTCGCCCTGCTGGTTAAACTTATAATATTGTAATCTCTTTATTGCCTATCTCTGTATCTACATTCAGAACCTCGTACTTTTGAGCCTTGTAGTTATAAACAACTTCACAGGTATTGAAGCCTCTGCCATCTTCTCTTTGGTCATAAACAGTATCTATATGCTGATACATTTTATTGCCTAACATGAAGTTTACCTTACCTGACGTGCAGAAGTAAAATGCTACTGCATATTTCAATGTCTTCTCTTCATCAATCTTCTTTGTTGCCATATCTTATATATTTTAATTGTTATTCAAACTATGTTTTTATTATCACGATGCAAATATCAAATTTTATTTTGAATAAAACAAATTTTGATAGAAAATTTTTCAAATTATTTTTTGATACTATTCTTTATATATTCTATGTATAATTTGAAAACTATTCCTATCTTTGCATCAAATTATAATTTGAATATCATGCTAAGAGTACAAGAAATCTGCAAACAGCAGGGCATTACCATGCAAGACCTTGCTAAAAGAATGGGAGTGACATATCAGGCCTTGTATGCCGCAGTGTCCGGCAACCCTACCATTGGGAAGTTAGGTGAAATAGCAAAGGCATTAGATGTAGGAATAATTGACTTACTGAATGAGGATAAAGAAGAAAACGCTATTATTTGCCCCCATTGTGGAAAAAAGATAAAAATAGAGAAAGGAGAATGATATGGATGTCAATACAATTATCAATATTATTGCTGTCATTTTAGCCATAGGGAACTTTATATTCTTGTGCAGTATATCTCGAAAGAAAGCATATAACGAAGAAAAAGGGAAGAATCTTGCTACCAAAGAAGACATAGAAAGCATTACTAATATCATTAAATCAGTAGAATCCCAATACAATAATTCATTAGAATTGTTCAAAATGGAATTACTCAATGAATATGAGTTTTCAAAATCACTTTTTGAAATATGCAATAATTTAGACAAAGAGTTAATAAATCATCTAATTGAATGTAAAAAAGACATTGAAATGGATGAAAGTTATGAGTCACAAGGACAATTAGGACAAGCTATTAAATCTATCAATGATTTAGGAGATTTCTTACACTGTTACGAATCTAGATATTCAAATTTAAAGAACTTCAACAAATTAATACAAGAATGCGATAAAATGTATGGTGTCTATATTGATTTAGATAGCGGAAGAGATATTCAATTTACAAATTATCGTCCCATAACAAAGAAGGTTCAGAAGTATATAAAAGACATACTTAAAATAATAATTCCACCAATTAAAGTAGGTAACGCAGAAAAGCCGGAGCACTAAACTCCGGCTCATTAATTGATTAGCCCTTTGAATTTTAACCGATTTACGATTTCGGTGTAAAGATACTCTATATCTCCACTGAAATCCCCATAATTCTGATAGAGAAACACGACATCAGCACAATTGTCGGAAATGGTACATTCTGATTGAACACCAAGAACCTTTGCTATTTCCGGACGTAACCCTGATGTCATTTTCCCACCGGCGAGCGAACTTGGAGAAAACAGATACAGGATAATGAAAATGAACTTCTTCCGCTGGGTAACACTGTCAATATTCGGCGGACATCCCCTCTTATTCAACAACTCAACAAATATTTTATAGATTTCATGGATAAGGCTCTTATCTTTCAGAACCGGGGAAGTTAAGATATTTTCTTCCTCTGAAAGTTCTGATTTTTCGATACGAATCTTTTTAAGACGAATTATTTTGTTAAAATCCAACTCCATAACACGATTATTTTAAAAGTAAATAGTATATTTGCATCATAATCGTGTGAGGAGCTGATTCATGGTCGTGCGTGGGTTGGCTCTTTCTTTTATTTAACAGACTTATCCTTTTCCTGAAGAACCCGATTTTTCTCGTTCACCTCCCTACCCCACATCATAGCGAAATAAATGGCTTTTGCATACAAAAAGAGTTCCTCACGACTGGTAAGGAACTCAACTCGAAGGGCTGCACATTTCGCATCAGTCCAGACATTTTCATTTCTACTCATTGACTATTTGTTAATTTTATAAATCTATTACGTTAATGGTTAACATACATATCCGCTTGCTAAACCATGTTATAAGATGGCTGAACAAAGGCTCATAATTTGCATAACTCCCACAAATCCGTACCTTTGCAATGTGTTTTTCATAGTATTAGATTAAGGTTAATAAAAAAGATTGGCTGTCTGGGAAGATAGCCTTTTTTTGTAACCATTGGCAATATCTTTTCTTTATTAATCACCTGGTCGTTCATACCGTTTCTTCAATTGTTTCAAGACTATTTCCATGCCGTTATCAAGCCCTTTCTTATACCCGGCTACATTCTCCCCTATATTGTAAACCAAACAGCCTGCAACAATAAGAACTACTCCTAAAGCTCTATGCCAATAAGGAAGTGATATGCTGAACGGCGAAAATGTCAACCGGAAATGCCCGATAAACAATACTGCGATGATGAATATCGCAATAAAGAAAATGAGGTCTGTTTTCATATCTATTCCTTATATTTAATTGGGGTTATCGTAAATATTTCCATTGACTTCAAGGTGATTGCCTCTGCACAATAAAAAGCAACGGTGATTATTTGATAGACAAAATCCACCATCAATATAATTGATAATAAAATTGTCATAACCGACGGAGTTAAAACTTACTTTTCCATTGGGAATTTCAATACCATATTCTTTGGTTTTTACAATATCCCCCTCGTAAATCTCTTTCCCGTTTTTATCACGCAGTCCGGTGAACTGCCCGACGGTTTCAGCCCATACGTCATCGCACCGGCAGTCTTCCGGGGAATATATCCTCGCCTTGTCCGTGAGGATAAGTCCGTTTTCGTCCCTTCCGGCAGTATAGAAAAAAGAGAGAAATCCATATACCCATTTCCCCGTATCAGTACTTTTACCTCTGAATTTTATTTCACGCTTCATAATCAATATCTTTTTCCATGTTTATTTTCTCTCAATTCATTGTACCGCATCTTCTGCTCCACATGCCATATAAGGTCTATGTTCATATGCTTGGCAAGCCCGAAGATTGATAATAACATATGACCTATCTGACTTTCAAAAGAATAATCATATTCATAAAAATAACGAATTGGCAATGTGGATATGGCGTATATGCTTTCAGTAAATGTTTCACCTACGCAACTTTCGGATGCACCATATATCGCTTCTTCAGGAAAATCATCAATGGATATATTTCTTAATCCAGCCAAATCAAGCAGGCGTATGCAGGCGTCGGCAAACTCGTCTTCCACACAGTCTTTGATATATTTTTCAAAACTATACTTAAAATCGGCATTGTAATGCGGCTCTTCATCCTCATAATAATCTTTGAAAGATTTCCTATCAGCATATTTATTGTTTCTATCCGCTTCCACAGCTTCCATAAGTTCGGATATGACAAGGCAAAGGCAGTGTTCATTACTCAGCTCTTCATCGTGAAAACCGTGGTTGCAAGCGGTTTTATAGGCGCGGTCGCGCAATTCATTTAGATTCATGTTTACTATTCTTTAATTTGTTATACTCATCCTCAATACATTTATTGATTTTAGCAGCCTCCTCGTACCGTTCCTCATTAATCATTGCGCTTTTCAGCCATTCAAGTTGGTTTATATAAATGAACCGGTTACACTCTGAAACCCTACGGGTGTATTCCCTTATCTCATTCAGCTTGTCCTCCATGCGCCTATGCCATCTGCTTACCAGGATTAGGACAAATCCTAATGCAATGGCATTGAATAAAGAGATGGAGACTTTAATTATCAGTTCCACGGTTTCCATAATAAATTTTAATCAATCAGTTCAAATTCGTAAACGAAGACATAGGGATTCGATTTCCATGTACCCTTGCAGGATATTCTGTCTATCAATGCGGAAAATGCTTCTTGTGATGTCAAATAAACATCATCCTTACTCTTAACTTCCACGTTTGGCACATAGTAAAAGTTTCTACATGCTGGTGAGTGAAATCTTTTAATAACACCTTCTTTCAAGCAATCTTCTTCGGAGATAGATTGTAACTTTTCAAATTTTATGTTTGTAATTCGGATATGGTGCGGCATGAGGTCGGCACGTACAAACATCTTATTTGCCCATCCTGCAACATATTCGTCTTTAACTTCATATCTTTCATCAAGGAAACCGTCATCGGGATGTGCAATATTTCTATATGGTTGTGCAATGGCAACTACTTCGCCAATATAGTATTTCGGGGATGTTGCTATTTCTTCCCCACTTATATCAAATGTGATTATTTTATTATCTTCAATTTCTAATCCTCCGTATGATTTAGCTGGTAATTTATAAACTCTTCTTGTCATAGTCTTCCGACCATCCAATACGGCTTGGGTTAAGCCGTATTTATCATTAAACATTATTTTCTTAGCCATATCATATAAGTTTTAATACTTCTCAAAATTTGGAATTTGCAAATAGAACGAGTTTCGAGACATGGGAAGCCAAACTCTCGTTTCATTGTTGCACGTATTCCAATTATCTTCTCCAAATTCATCATTTAATGCTTCCACTATCTTATAGGCTACATCTTTTACAAAACGAGTATTAAGCACCTTCTTGCCTTTAATGACGATTGTAGGTGTATAGAGTGAAATTTTATATTCACCGCCATTTACTATCGACCAGTCACCTTGCGCTACTGTAATATGCGGATTAGTTTCATTCTTATACTCTTGCGTTATGCTTAGATAACAATTGAAATAATTAGAAAGTAAATCTGATTTATAAACTTTTATTCCCGTTGCTTTTTCTAGAAGCTTTCTAAGTCTATAAGCATCATTTACAATAGGAGTCATTTTCATATAAGTTTTAACGCTTCTTGTATTCCTGCTTCAAGTGCTTCTTCGTAGGTATCCCACAGACCGCCATCATTAGGCCCCCTGGAATCATCATCTTCCTGCCACGTTCCGTTATCGGATTTCACTATAGCATAGCCGTACCCTACGGCACTTCGGTATATTTCAATCTGTAAGTTCTTGGTTTCACGCAGCCATTTCTGGACGATATATTGAGTTGGGGCAGAGAAAGAGTAAACGCTTGCATTGTAATTCTGGGCATCGTAGCTTTCAAATAGCTCATACTCATAACTACCTTCTTCACACACCAATTCGTAAAAGACACTAACATCTTCTTTAAATCCTTTCTCTTTCAGCACCTTCGCAGTTTCCAATGTTACAAGTTCTTCTGTCATATAATCATTTTTTTCCTTTATAAAGGGCACACCCAAATGAAAAAGAGTAAAGTGTCAAATTCTAAACTTATCATTATGGATGTCGGGTGTGCCCGTTTTTATTTGTATATTTGTTTCGTCAAATTTTAAACTTAGTTATTATGCAATACCCTGTTATTGAAGTAAGCCCTAATATAAGGCTTGCCACTGATGAAGCATTCGGTGATTTCAATGTGTATATCGTGAAAGAGATTCTCAGTTATGTCGATATGACATTTAGCGATGCACTTCAAATCCCTTGTTCCTCGATAGATAAATGTACGGTTAGATACAACTACTTTAAGGATAATCCAATGTGCAGCAACATTGGTAATGATAGGATTATTTACCTTCACACAAGAGGTGATTTTTGGTGCCAATGGATTTACCAATTTGCTCATGAGTATTGCCATCACATTATCAACGGAACTATGACGGGTGAGTTGTCTGGTTTGATGTGGTTTGAAGAATCCGTTTGCGAACTTGCTTCCATGTATAATCTGAATAGTTTGTTCCGAATTTGGAGTCAATATCCGCAATCAGTTCAGCGCCATTACGCCCCTTCTTTCCAGGATTATCTAAATGACCTTCTGGCAGAGAATCCAGAGTTATACGCTTCAACTCTTCATCCAAAATTTCTACAATCCTGGGATAGCCTTCTAAGAGAGAATGTATACCACAGAGACCATTACAATGCGATTGCTGCTCGAATGTTTCCTCTGTTTCTCGAAAATCCTTATCTGTGGAAGATGATTCTTCACATTGGCGACTCCCGTCAGTGGAATTCGCTGGAAGAACTGTTTGTCCATTTGGAGAGGAATGCCGATGACAGTTATTCGGATTCTCTGATTCAATTAAAAAATCTTTTGATTCCATAAGTTTTAGTTTTTAATTTCTGATTGTTCAATTCGATTAAAAATAATAATGAGACGTACACAGAGGAGGGAAATTAATGGTTGCCGCACAACCATTAATCTCTTGCCAGAAGTGTTCCTCCTCTATTTTTACCCATGAGGACCATAACAAACCATCAATATCACTGCGTACATAGAAAGGCGGTCCGTAAGGGTCACATACAGCCAATATCTGCACATGGCTGTTTTCATTGTAGGACACAACTTTCATCTTGGAGGAATCGAACAAATCCTCCTCTATTTTCTTTCCCGGACTGATGTTGAACGAGTAGCTGAAGTCCTTATGCACATCCAGGGTCTTCCACGGGTATTCCGGGAAATCTGTAATATGCAGGTTCATTGCTAGTCTTCCGTTTTAAGTTCAATCTTTTCTGCCCGTCCCCACCATGAGCGCTTGTTGTGCTCTTCAATAAAACCTTCCAGCAGTATACGCTTGTATCTTTCATCAGCAGCTTCTCTACGTCCTGCATAAACTTCATCTTGCAGGGAATTTACTTTATTTTCCAACTTGGCTATTTCTTCGACAAGCTTCTTGACATACTCATCCTTCAAGGAATAGATAGCCCGTGTTTTCCTGGAAAAACTGAATCCTTCTTGTACATCAATAAATTCAGCCAGCGTATTCCCGTCACCCAACGCTACGACAAGCTTGGTAAGGCTTTCCGCGCTTATCTCATAGCGCTCTTTTATACTGAAGGAATCAGGCAGTTTCCCGTTCCTAATTTCTATTCCGTCCACGTTGAATATAAGGTCTTTGCCGTCAAAGACCACTTCTTTCTTGTTTTTAAATTCTGCATCCATGGTTATTCTCCTTTCAGTTTCTTTATTAGTGAATCAGCAAAACCAATACTCCATTCTGCCACCATATTTGAGTCAGCATCCATTATCTGTTGATGTGGATTGCTACAGAATCCTTGCATTGCAGCCTTTGCCAGTTCATAACGCCTCTGTTCCCAGTCAATTTCTTTTTCTTCCATTGTCATTCCTCCTTATCTGTCTTAATATCCGTTACTTTGCCACGATTGATAAAACGTTCATCAGAGTTATGCCGTCCGGCAATTACTGTACATAAGAAGAAGTCTGTTTTATCACATGTTCCTTGCAAGCTGCAATTGTCACACGAGTAGTTTTCTCTTATTGACACCATTTCATGCAGCACTCCGTCTATTATTATTCCGTTCTTTACTTCCATGACCTTCTCCTATTCCTTTTTAAGTTTTAAAAACAACATTATTCTGTCCCATAATACCATATAGCTGTCCCAGTAATCGCTAAAGCTGAAATAGTACCAGCTCATTTGCAAATACCATATCGGCAGATAGGCTATGAATATGGCGAACCATAAAGGGATAAGCAGCCATCGGAGCATCAGTCTTAATTTTATCATAGTGTTAAAATAATATCTATTCTTATACACTCTTTGGGTTGAGATAAAGGTTCTGATTTTGCGTTTTCCCGATACACATAAACTATATTGGATTTCAATCCGGTTTCTAATTCGAGATTTTCCAGAATCCGGGCTATCTCCATTTCTGCTTTCGCTTTCTTTATTTTTGCTTCTTCTATATTCATATCAATCACCATTTAAAACATCCAACAACTCTTTCGCTCTCTTATAGGTATCAAATCCCTTTACATTCACCCATTCGGATGAAATACGTTTGTCTTTTCTGACTTGTACAAAATACACGACTATCGGAATACAGCCGCTATACCTTATTTCTTTCACAATCCTATATCTTTCCATTCTAATCTCCTTTCTCCTTAATCCGTTCCAGTACATCCTTGTTGGCTTCGAGTATCTCATCGAAAGATTGAATAGGTCTCCAATGAGTGACATATCCAGTCTTGATGTAGGGGTATATCCATTTATTCACTTCTCGCATTGCCATTTCTTCAATACTACCATCAGCATATTTCACTTGACACATGCCTTTTGCTCGTTTGTTAGGTATTGCATCTTCTACGCTTATCCACGGTGATTGCTTTGCCTGCCATTCGACACCTTTTCTGAACATGTTTAGCATTGCTTGTTGCTGATATGCAAACTCACCTTTAACCACTATTGCATAGCTTGACATAAGCTCTTGCATTGCCGCTTCTTCTACCGTCTGTTTCATAATTATTTAGAATATTGTTGTTTCTTTGTACAAGTATCAGTACCTAATACACCAATCGGGCAATCATCACAATAAAATGTTTCGCTTCTATAATCTGCATCACATCCACATGGATGTTCACTAAGCTCCATAACTTTATCATTCAAAAGCTGTACATCTTCTTTGAGTTTATCTACCTCACTAATAGGGGTTAAAGCTCTATATTCTTGTTCTGTTAATATGTATTGCATAATTCCTTACTATTCAGTTATGAGCAAAAACCACCGGTTTCCGCTCGTGTTAATACTTCATGTGCAGAAATGGCTTCTTTTTGCACATGTTAATCTCAATTCATTTTCCTTTTTCTATTCCGCTCGCTCTGTACCTCTGCCATACACATCTTGCACCATGACGCTTTCAGATGGTATTCCTTACCGTTACGACGGGCTGTCCTATCGAAAAACCGAGATAACGGAAGCGCTCTACCACAGTGGGTGCACAGCTTCCGCTCCACTCCGTCAATCACCACCCGGTTACGTGGTTTCCTTCTAACAATTTCGCATGGTCCGCATTCGGACGCACCGTACCTCCTACAATATGCAAGTGAGTGCTTGCCGCACTTGGCGAAGGTGGTGCAATCCGAACGGGGAACTGTCTGGTGAATGTTCATATGCCTCTGTTTTATACGTCAAATAGACTTGTTTGAACTAAGGTTCCCTTCTTTGTTTTTATCTCTCCGAAGCATTCTGAACGAAATCTTTTTTCTTGAGATTCAAAATACTCTGTATCTATTTCTGTAGCATAAAAATCAAATCCCAATTTAAACGCAACAATCCGACTGCTTCCACTTCCTAAATGGGTATCGAGTATCTTATCTCCCGAATTGGCATATTTCTTGAAGACCCAGTGATATAATGCTTTAGGCTTTTGTGTTGGATGTATTTTTGTTTCTTTGTTTGCTCCTCCGGTATTGGATAAATGGATAATAGCTGCAGGACAATCAAATGAAGTCCATGCAAGTTCAAATTGGGAAAAATTCTCCCACGGTTGCATCTTGTCCCAACACAATATTCCCCGTGTAGGTGGAAGATGGAAATAATTCCCACCCCATATAATCTGATTTCGGCTTATTCTGAACAATTCTTCAAAGTATTCATCGGTAGGTTTGGATAAATCCCAATCACAAGACATTGTATTTAATGCTCTGTTTCTCAGCTTGCCTGCTCCTTGATTTAATCTTCCCTTTTTCAGCCGTTGCGCAACGCTTTCGCCATTGTAGCCACCATGTTTACGGTTCAAGTTGGTTCCCATTGTCATATTGGGTGCATTTATTCCATAAGGAGGATCTACTATAGCTAAATCAAAAAACTTGTCAGGAATATCCTTCATGTATTCCATACAATCCATATTGTACACCTCACTTATCGGCATGATTCAATCCTTTGGTTTCATTGTTTCTGCTTTTTCTTGCAAGTTCATCAATCATTCGCTGATACTCCAATTGTTCGATTTTCTTTTCAATCTCTATGTCCATGATTATTTACCGTTTGTTTCTTATTTGGATAAACCCTCGTTTTTCGCATTCCTTCAACAGTTCCATATCTTCATCCCTTATATCGCATGGCGTCTCATGATTAACACTCATGTAATCCGATATGCCAAACTTTTTGCATATATCATAGTAAAAGCGTCTTTGCCTGTCTCTTGTCGTCCAACATATTGTAAGTCTCATACTTTATTGTCAAATTTATGCTTTCGCCACTACTTACGTAAACTGATACTACATACACGATTTGCCGCTCGTTTCATGGCTTCTGCATCTCCACTTTCCACAAGCTTACGTTCACGTTCAAGATACTCGGCATAGGAAATTCTGTTGTTGCCACGTTCTTCTATCTCCTTTTGGCGTTGTATCCGGTATTGCTCACGCTCATAGCGTTCGATGTCGATACGGCGTTCCCTGATATAGTCAAGCATGGCACTTGTAATCTTCATCGGGTCTATAGCACCATAGAACCGTCCATATTTACCTGACTTAAACCGTGCAATAAAAAAGCATATCTCAGCCGCATTAAGGTAATAATACTCAGAAATAAATATCTCTGCCAACTCATTAAGCTGCTCCCTGGCAATCTTGGTAGATACCTCTGCAAAGTCATTAAGTGTGCCGAATTGGATTTTCAACCATTCCAAAGGGGTTTCATCTCCATAAGTCGAAGCCAATAGCCCTAATGTAGGTATGGAGGAATTCATGGCTAAATCAGAGAGGGTCGCCTTGCATCTGACAATTTTGAACTGCAAATCGGGATTGTAATCAAGAATGAATTGTGCTGGGTCAGGATATTTATTCAATAACGCCCTCTGCTTCAAGTTCTTTTCTTTTTTTTGCGGCAGCTTCTCTGACGGTTGTAGCGACTGCAAGAACTGAATCACGTTTTCGCTGCTCGCTATCCTGTTGATTTTTACTAAGTCTTGTCCCATTATAGTTTCCTTCCAATATTTTAGTAAAGTTTGCTTGTTTGAAAATCCAATCAAAGTCACATTTCCAATTGCGGTCATTAGCTCCCAGCAGGAACGGGGATTGAAGAATGAGATTGAAAACAGTCCTCACTGACTCTTTTCCATATTGGGCTATCCGGGCTTTTACAGCCTTTTTTCTCACATCGGTCATTGATTTTATCTGCTGGAGTCTATCTTTGAATGTGGAATTATAGTATTCCATCAATCCGCTGTAATCAATCTTTTCAGAAAGAGAGGGCGAAGAAAGCTTGTCTTTCTTTGATACTCCATCAGGAGTATTTTCTTTCTTTTGCTGGGAAGATATATCTATATACTCTCTTTCTTCTTCTTTCTTTGTATTTGTGCCCTCCGTGTGCCCTGATTTTTGCAAAAGTTCGGATTGCGGCAGATTGTTGTTCACAGACTGTGCCCCAAGTTGTGCCCTTAGCTGTGCCCATTCGGACTGTAATTCTTTGATTTTCTTTTCAATATCTGTGCCCTTGCATGTGCCCTTACTTGTGCCCATTGGATTATATTCTTCATATTTACATAGGGTTATAAGGTTCATTCCCTGATTGCACTCAACAGTTATCATACCTTTTTTCTTAAGATGCACAAGAAAGGAACGCACTTTCTTTTCAGACCATTTCCAGCGTTGAGATAAAAATCTTATGGATGCAGGATATTGACCTCTTGAATAAGAGATTTCTCGACCTCCGATACTCTCCTTTCGGGGCGTTGCCTCAAATCGTGCAGACTGGATTAAGTCTAACCACGCTTCACAACTGCTAAAAGTACGGGCTTCATTCCACATTTCATTCGAGAAAAACCTGCGGCTTAGCCTCAAAAATCCTTCGTCCATAATTTTAGAATCTCACGTTTGTTAATTGCCTTCCTTTCGAGTAAACTGCCCATTTCCCATTTCCGCTATCAAACAACCGTAAGTCCGACACCTCTCCGAAACGTTTGATATTACCACATAAATCCACAATCCAGCCACATTCTTTGGAAGGATGTGGGCGGATGGCACGACCGACTATCTGATACCACATAGCAAGTGACATTGTAGGACGTGCCATAACGACTGTATCAAGTTCCGGATAGTCAAAGCCGGTGGTTAATACCCCGACATTCGCCACTACCGAAATTTCACCAGCCTTGAACGCTTCAAGTATCCTTTCGCGCTCACCTTTTGGGGTGTCACCCGAAACGATTGCGGCTCCGGGTATAGACCAGGTAAGCCGCTCCGCTTCTTTCAGAAAACGGGTAAATACCAAAATACCTTTCCGTTTTCCTCCGGCTTTGGGATTCATCAGCCTTTGGACAATATGAACGAGATAGCCGTAAAAGTCTATCCGTTCATATTCTCTCTGAACTGACCTATCCGTGTAGTCGGCACCAGTGGTATTTACTTTCAAATTGAGTTCGTTCCATCCCGAAGGATTCATTGGATAATAATTTAGTTTTGCTAAATATCCCAAATCTAATAGGGTTGATACCTGTACATGGTAAATGACCTCTGAAAAGACATGAGGCTTTGTCCGGGTGATGAATTTCAGCATAGAGCCGAAATCACGGCTAGAGCTTAAACGGTATGGTGTTGCAGTCAAGCCAAGAACCTTGCACTTTACCGCATCAAAGAAATCCTTGTACATTCCCTCTTTAGGGTTTACAAGGTGGCATTCATCAACAATGATGTTCTTGAAGTGGGTAAACAGCTCAGGATGATTCTTCACACTGCCGATGGTGGCAAATGTTATCCGGCTTATTTCTTTTGAGTTAAAGGATGCTGAATAGATACTGCAATCAAGAATACCGTATGAACAGAGTTTCTTGAAATTCTGTTCGAGTATTTCCTTCGAGGGCTGGAACACCAAGGTATGACCGTCAAGCCTTGCGGCTATATCCGCTATGATAAGCGACTTTCCGCTGCCCGTAGGTAACACCATAATGGCATTTGTTTTCTTCGCCTTATTGTTAAAGAAAGAAACGGCAGCATCAGAGGCTTTCTGTTGATAATCTCGTAATACATAACTCATAAACCTTTCTCCTTTCGTAACTTCTTATTAAGTGCTTTGTAATACTTGATTAGCTGTTCGTACTCAAAATCAGTCATTTTGGAAGTGCTGGCAGCTTTCACTTTTAGCAAATCAAATTTCTGTTGACCGATTTTAGCAATTAGATTCACCCGATAGCCTTCCAAATGATCAGCTTTGAATCTGTTGCAGTGTCGGCATTCGGCATGGCAATTATTCTCATCAAACCGTGTTGCCAAATGTGTACGACTGAAATAGTGCCCGCAGTCCGCTTGTGTAAGCGGCTTTATCTGTCCACATGATATACATCGGAAGGAACCGTTTGGCATACAATCACGAAGCCGGATGAAAAGGGAAAACTCCTTGTCGAGTTTAGCTTTCAAATCCGGCTTCTTCTTTACTGTTACCCCTGCTTTATCAAACAAGGGTAAAGGCTTGTCTTTCTTCTTAGCCTTTTTCTTTATGTAGTACATACTTTCTGATTTACCTAATTAAAAGCCCCGAAGCGTATTCTCCGGGGCACAACCATTATTTAAGACCCGTGCCATTTATGTGTGGCTCACATTTATGAGGGGCGTGACAGAATCGAACTGCCCTCCTCTACAATGCTGCGCATTACATTAGTCACACCAGCCAAACGCCCCATATTCACCTGCCCAATCTTCACAGACCGAGCAGGCAGGTTAACAAAGTTATTCCATATAAGCCATTGAAAACTCTTTCGGAATAAAACGCCCGACCGGGATAGGTTTAGCAGATTCAATGGCTGTATGGATTTCCCTCTTTCTGAACTCATGTCCCTTTTCTTTGGCTTGTTTCTCACATTCTTCCTCTTTGTTTTTGAGATAGTGGGTAATAAGCATCATCGCTCTGTCAACGTTGAAGGTGTTCACGACAAAAGTCTGAACTCTCTCGTCTTCATTCTCCCCATCCGTGAATGTGATTTTCGTCTCAATCTGGTAGAATTTCTTTTCATTCGGTTTAGATTCTTCGTCACTATCTTCCATCTCATCGTCCATTTTGTCAACGTATTCTGCCATAGTGATTTCATTTTTGAGATAGGCAAGCGAAGCATCGTCAACCTTACGTTCTTTCAAGTTGTCAGTAAGAATCACGCAGGAATCGAACTCCTTTATCATTGTCAAGGTGAACCCGAACATATAGTTTAGTTCGATGTAATCTTTCAAGATACTACAAGTATTCTCCAATCCGGTGGCATACAGCAGGAACTTATGTTTCTTGTCACCTATTTGCGCTTGAGCGATGTACGGATATAAAACGCTGTTCTCATTCTCGAACGCCAAACGGTTCTGGTTGCTGACTTCCACTTCCTTGATACCGTCTGCTTCCATACTGAAACGAATTTTCGCCAAAGTGTCTTGGTCTATCAGCGTGCCACGGTCAAAAAGAATTTCATTCCGTTCGATGGTTACTGTTTCACCTGTATCTTCATCAATGAAAGATTCCTCCCATGTTTTGAGGACACGTTTTGCAAGGTACATGTTGAGCATCTTTTTCGGGTCAGATGTCACATACCTGATTTCTGTTTTTCTTGTTTCTATCATAACTAAATAAATTCTTGATTTCTTTGTATTTCCTGCTGTTCCTCAAATTTCCAACAATATCCACCTGCTGTTTTTCTTTTGTTGTTACAACATTGTGAGATATTTTGAAAATTTATGCCGGTATCTCTACAAGCGTCCATTAATGTCAAATGTCGCTTTATAAAAGCTCCATTCTTATCTAATTGAATAACTACTTTACCTTGAGATACGGCCCTTCTTCTTTGGGCAGTACCATAACTCAAATTATAAGCGTGAGTACACCATTCCAAATTAGACAAGCTGTTATTGCTTTTGTTTTCATCTTTATGATTTACAACTGAATACCTATGAGGATTGGGTAAAAAAGCCTCTGCTACTAAACGATGAATGTTAAGTGTATGTGAGCGTCCGCCTTTGAATAGGTTTACACATTTATATCCACATCTATCTTGTAGTTTAAGGATATGCGGCTTTTTCTTCATTAATTCACCATTTTGTAGTCTTACGTAACTGCATATAGATTTAATTCTACCCCTGTCTGATACTTGATATAAACCTTCATATCCGACAACATCTTTCCATATTTCTGCCATTATAAATAATCTTTATTTCGTCCAATCTCTATTTCCATTAGTTGAATCAATCTATCTTCATCAGCAGAAGGTAAATATATTCCGCATTCAGCACTTGCCCAATTACGAAAACGGGTAATACTTGTACTCATTTCTGCACTATCTAAATCAGCAGAGCTGCGCAATATCTTTATCCGTCCCAAATACTTGTCGTCTCTCTCACGAATGAAAATGGATGGATTAACAAGCTTTTTATAATACTGTTGCTTCACCCACTCCAACGTGTTTCCGGTCTCACACGCAAAGTAACCTAAAATCACATGCAAATATTTATTGCTTTGCAGGCTTCTTTTAGGCTTTTTCTCTGTGAGTTCTACAACCTTACCGCTTTCTGCGAGCTTTGCAGAACGAGCCTTAAATTGCTCTTTCTGCAAAGGGTTTGAAGTATCGTAAAGGGACATACGCTAAAAAGGCAAATCATCCTTTACATTGCCATTAGCATCAACCGGAGGCGGGAAATTCTGCGGCTGTTGCTGATAAGTCGGCTGAGGTGTAGGTTGTTGTATCGATGTTGTCTGTTGGGATTGAGATACACCGCCACGCGCTTCTATTTTATAGCATCGAATGGATACCATACGTTTGAATTCTCCGTCTTGATTCGTCCAAGAACGCCCTTGTAAGACAAATGATACAGTAACAACATCACCCTGATTAAAGCGGTCAAGTTCTGTACACTTGTCACCCGAAAACTCTAAGGGAATAATGTTCTCATACTCGCTACGCTCTCCCGTATAAGGGTCGTAAGTGGTAGCATCTAAAATAAACTCCCGTTTTGTAAATGAGGAACCACCGTTTTTGGATGGTATTTGAACGGTTTGTCCGATTTCGATTATCCGTCCGGTTATTTGGTTTGCCATTAATTTTCTCCTCCAAAAATCTTTTTATCGGTTATAAGTTCTCTGTTTTCTTCCAAAAACCGGATAAATTCCTCACAATGATTAGTGAGAATAGGAATATCACGTTCTGGATTGAAAACGTATGTTTCTGTATAGGTATCTACCACAAAACCGCCTTTATTGAACTCTACAATGTTGTACTCAAATATCCGTACATCCGAACCGTTCTTCATCAAAGCGTAAGGATAAACCAAATGTTGATGGTGGTCTTTGAACTTCCCTACGGTATAGCTTCCAGTTGTTTTGATGTCGTGGATGCTGGCCGGCATCAGCTCGTCAATCACCCCATAAACCAAAACATTGCCGTATGCGGTTGAAAGAATCGCTTCTACCCTTTGTTGGGTCAATGCTCCTTTGAAGTAACCGGCGAACTCTCGGCAAAGTGAGATTGGGAAAGTAAAAACACGATTATTATAGGTAACTCTCAAACCTATAACCTCGTTGGTCTGAACCTCATCGTAATACAAAGGTTTACCTGTTTCGTCACAAGCTCCTTCGCGTATTGCCTTATATACCTTTTCAACCTGCACCGTTTCGGATTTCCGATTTTCAACCATACAGTCAATAACCTCATTAAAGGCTGTTCCCTTGTCTGCCGCTTCGCTGTCGAATGGCCTGCGGTTAATCCGGTCTATCAGTTCTTGAAACTGCTTCTGCCGAAACTCTTCTTCCGTATATGGTGGATTCTCACTCCACCCATAATAACGCTCATATATGACATCGCTATTAAGGTAATTGAAGTAAGAATCCAACAATGTTGCATATATACGATAGTTAGGCTGCATCTGAGTAGATTTTAGTTTCCTTATTGAATACCAGTCCCAAAGCCTTTACCTTTGCAGCAAACAAACTTCTCGCCATCATCAAAGAACTACCAACGTGTTCAAACTCATTGATATGTGAAGCGAACTCATTAGCGGAGTTGGCATCGGTGATAAATTCAATGCTTTCTTTTATTTCTTCTATCACCTTGTCATACTTTTCCTGCGCTTCCTTCTTGGCAGCAAGCATACCCAAATACGAATTGATTATCTTGGCGGTGATAAAGTCGTTCTTTGCGGTTGGATTACCATTCTTGTCAAGGATGGTAGGAACTTCCATCACTGAAGGAAGATTGCATGTATTCTTACCGTCATTTCTTGAAGTCGGGTCAAAAGTTATAGTGCGTCTTTGAACACCTCTTTCGCTTTTCATTTCAAGATAGCCGAGCAAATCCAGTTCGGTAACGATGGAGTTGTAGGACTTTTCACGCAAGGCAGGGATAAACACGGTATCATCACCTTCTTTCCGTGTGTCGCGATGGGCAACGAAAATGATGTGCTTGTTAAGCCCCGAAAGTGTTCGTGTCATCCATGAAAACTCCGCATTGATACCACTCCAATCCCTGATAGACGGTTGGCGGCTGCCACATTTATAAGTAATGATGAAATCCATCATCTTACCGATAGTATCAACTACAATGGTCTGATAAGCAGACAAATCCTCCTGCAAGACCTGTTGAACATCACTCCATGAAGTGACCTGTACGGTATCTATGTTTTCCAAATGCGCCATATTCATACGCTTAACGCCATTATCGAAATCCAATAATAACGGTTTCGGTGCGCTCAATGCCACTGTTGATTTTCCCATACCAGCTTGGCCGTAAATCATCATTTTCACTGTGGTAGGGATTACTAATTCATTTGATTTTTTGATAAGACTCATAATAGTAAAATTTAAAGGGTTAATTATTCTCTTTCTGTAGAATAGCATCTACATCACTTTTTCGGTACAATCTCTTACCTCCTATTTCCAACCTGCACAAATATCCAATTTTATGCCATCTCCATAAGGTTGACTTATCGGTATGTAGAATCTGACTTGCCTCTTTAATGGTTAAGTAGTCCTCTTCCGGTCTGATGAAAGAGTCCCTAATACTTCTCACAGTCTTTTTTACAAGATGTTCTGCGAACTCTTTCAAATCAGTGGACTTTATTGTCAAAGTAACATTGGCACCACTATTTAAAATATCCTCCATGTTCATTCTCTTACCCTTTCTATATGTTCAATTCTAAATCTTCGTAACCTCCTCATATCACCTTGTTCGTGGTAAAGTGACAAAGAAAATATACACAGTAAGCAACATGCGACGGACACACGGACTATAGGCGAAAAATCCATCGTGAGCCTCACACCGGCTATCCGTTCATAAAGCATTGTTGCAAGTTCTCTCCCATTCCGTACATGCAATATTTCAAAAGCCTTTTGCAATTGGTTATTAATCGTGCTAACCGCCCGGCATTTAAAATTGGCGATTTCCTTTTTCTCATACCCTTGTGCATACATCCGTGCTGTAATCTCGCATTCAGGGGTGAGTTCTGTGAATACCCGTTCCATAATCGTGTGAGTTAGATGACTATGACTCCCTTTTTACAACGACAATACCTTTTTTCGGATAAGACTTTGAAGCCCATTTTTTACCCTCAAGAAGATGCTTGGCATTTAGAAGTGATACGTTGTTGCGGATTGTCTCAAGTGAAGATATAGGCAGCTCTATCGTGGCTCCTCTCTTCATGTTTCTCATTTTCTCTTTACTTTCTACTTTTTCCATAAATGTTATATTAGAATGATTGGTGGGCGTTGACGGACTCGAACCGCCAGTCTCCTCCAATGAGGTGTGTTAACCATTACACCGAACGCCCCAATAAGAAAGGTGCGCTATCTTCACAGACGGCACACCCAGTACAAACACAAAATAAAACACGACAAAACAGTTTATACTAACACTTTTTACGCAACTCCATACCGGTTATCACTGCGAGTATAACAGACAAAATAAATATTGTGGATGTCAATACAATCCCCGCCATGTATAGAGGACCATCCTTTATTATGGAATTGCATAACATCATTGTCATACACAGCAGTACAAGCAACGAAAAAGAGAACATAATTATCTTCATAACATCGTCATTGCAACCAGTTCATCGCTATAGAATTCTACAAAATCGTGCTTTCCGAACTCTACCATTACTTTATCCCCATTGATGGCGCAAATCGCCCCAATCTTGCTTTCCCATCCGGGATGTTTACACTTAACCGGCATACCTATATATGGCATACGTGATTTATACATACTTTTTCCCATAATCGTGTGATTTTAAATTTTACCGCCCGTACAAGGATGAGGTAAAGCGGTGCGCACTTCGCTTTGCCCGTGGCTTTTAGTACGGTAGTAGCACTAACCTTTGCTGCGGTTGTGCACCCTACCCGATTCTCGCTATCGGATGCCAGTCTTTAGCTGTCAATAGGGCTATATTGTCGATGTGCGTGTCGGTCGCCTAATCCGTCATTACTTACACCTCAAAGACTATGGTTACACATCTATTAATTGTTAAACATTGCACAGCTCGCAAGCCCCAACTTGCTTATGTGCGTTCGTTATCTTTGGTTGGCAAAAACGGCTTATGAATTACACCGTAATTGCTTTCACAGACTTATCAAAGAACCAATCAATAGTACCCTACCCGATTCTCGCTATCGGATGCCAGTCTTTAGCTGTCAATAGGGCTGTCGTGCGTGATATAATCGTGTGATTAATCATCGTAAAAGAACTTCTCGCCCGGCTTTCTGAAAAGCCTATAACTTGCATACAAGCAGCCTAATACTATCAATGCCTCTATCATACAGCCATTCTATCAAGTTGAAACTCTATGTAATCAATCTCTTCTTGAATAACCTCTAAGGCCTCTTCTTTGGTATCGGTATTACAGAAAGCACAAGCCTCTGTGTCAGACATCTTATCAACTCTATCAAGGTCTATACAAGCCTTATCTAAAGCCTTTTCAAGCCCGTAGGCTTCTACACTGTCACATACTCTAAACTGTCTCATATCAGGCGATTTTTAAAAGGTTAGCTTTCTTAAAGCATCTGAACTCTTGGCGTTCAGTATCATAGTAAGTTTGAACGGTGTCGTTCTTCTTTCTGTTGTCAGTACCAGTGACGGCAGGCATCAACTTTTCATTTAGTGTACCGTAGGCTTCTCTCACAGAACCGTCCACCTTTTGAAAATAGAATTTCACAATCTTGCTTTTCATCTGCAATTTCAATTTCATGTTAGCCCAAGCGCATTTTAATGCTTCTGACATCGTGAAACCGTTCTTGCGAACGAACTGCCATGCAAGGCTCATAACTTCATGTAAAAAACTCTTCGTGCTCATAATCGTGTGATTTAATATGTTTATACTATTTGTATCATCAATCATTTAGTTTATCTTTGCTACGTGATTGAATGATGATGCAAATATACTAGAAGTTCTATATCTAGCATAGAATTTCTAGTTAATTATTGTAAATATGCTAGATTTTCTATAATCAAACCTAGAATATCTATATGACTTTAAAAGAAAGAATGTTCTATCTAATTGAAAAAGAAGGACTTAATCCAAATCAATTTTATACCATCTCTGGATTAGGAAATGGGTACTTAAATAACGTAGGTGAAAGTTTCAGAAAGCCAACGATAGAAAAGATAAAAAAAAGCTTCCCGCATTGGAATATGGACTGGATTCTTTATGAAAAAGGAGAGCCTATTTCCAATATATCTAAAGAAAATATAGAAATTCTAGAAGCCATACCATTAAACCAAAACTATATTATAAACGTACCATTAGTAAATCAATACGCACAAGCAGGTTATTTATGCGGATTTCAAGATGCTGCATATATAGCTACACTACCTACTATACCTTTTATAATAGACCACGAAGCTAAAGGAAACTATGTAGCATTTGAAGTAAGAGGTGACAGTATGAATGATGGAACTGAAGAGAGTTACCTTGAAGGAGACAGACTTCTTTGTAGAGAAATAGCTCCATATCTGTGGGCAGAGTCTAAATTGCATATCCGGAAATGGGATTTCGTTATTGTACATGAAGACGGAATTTTGGTAAAACGAATAATAGACCATAATGTAGAAAATCATACTATTACAATACACTCTTTGAACGATATGTATCCTGACAGAGTTATTGATTTGGCAGAAGTTAGACAAATCTTCAATGTGATAGAATTGCAAAGGCCAAGAAGAAGATAGTTTAAAAGTTTAATATACAAACTATTAAAACTAATACTATGAAATTCAATCAATACACATGGAACCTATATAAGCAATCTTCTGACGGACAAAAAGCTATTAAGGAGTTTGAGGAACCATCCAACAATGATACGATGATGGATTTGGTTTTCAAATACAATCCAAGAATGAAGTTATGGTTTAATGATGACAAATCCAGACTATCCATATCAAACATCAGTGAAAGCTTATGGTGTTACAATATCTGCGAATTTCCAGATGAGGAAAGACCTAATACACTGGAAGAAGCGAAAGAAAAGTATGAAGATGTTCTTTTTCGTGGGTTAACAGACAATGATGAAGTACTAATACCAGTCAACGACTATGAAATGATGTTGAATAGCATAACATGGACATCATTCTTATTATATTATTTTGCACCAGAGTTTTTCTTCCCTAATATATTTATTTACCGTTTCTTTGATTTACATAAGATAGCAGATATGTTTGAGATAGATTTACCGTCTATCCCAAAGAAATCAAACTATAAGGCGAGATGTATGTACTACTGGAGTTTATGCGAAGTGTTTTATCGATTTAGGGCAGAGAATGAGCTTTCTCCAGCAGAATTATGCGCTTTCCTATATGACTTTGCACCCAACTTCATGCCCCAAAAAGAAGCAGACGTTCCACAGCCAACACAAGCATGGTGTATCGGTGGATTGATTGATAAAAATGAATTATTTAGAACTACTTTTTGGCAAGCGAATCCAGAAACAAAGAAAGGCGATATTCTCATTCATTACGAAACCGCTCCAATTAGTGCAATTACCCGAGTATGGATAGCCCAAACAGATGGAGTGATAGACCCATTCTTTCATTACTATGGAAACACCTACATAGGGAATAAAATTGATATTCCACATATCAGCCTGAAAGAACTCCGAGAAGATAAATACTTCTCCAATCATCCGCTTGTTCGCAAGAACTTTCAAGGGGTAAACGGATGGTCAATGAGTGGCGCGGATTATTCGGAACTCCTGCGAATGATAAAGGCAAAAGGATTTGACACTGATGTTCTGCCCAAACTATACGTTCCGACATTACCTAAAGGAATAGTTATAGAGTATGAACATGATGTGGAGCAACTGTTATTAGAGCCGTTATTAAACTCTATGGGATGGTATGAAAAGAAAGACTTCATCCGGCAGTTACCTATTCAAGCAGGGAGAGGACATCGGGTGTTCCCGGATTACGCCTTGCACTATGACAACAAACCGGACGAAGAAAAAGCGAAAGTTCTGATTGAAGCCAAACTTCACATGAAGAACAACCAAGACATAGAAGCAGCCTTCTTGCAAGCACGTTCATACGCTCGGCTATTAGGTTCTTCTGCTATTGTCTTATGTGACAAGGACTATTTACTTGTATATGAGAAGAAAGATAACTTCGACCGGGACAGATACAAAAAATATCATTGGGGAGAATTTGAAAACCCCGATGTGTTTAATGAATTAAAGAACAAACTAAATATCTAAGATTATGAAGAAGATTTTATTTTTAATGGTGGCTGCTGCATTAGCGATAGTTGGGTGTAGCCAAAAACAAAAAAGCATTTCTGATATGACCCCAATGGAAAAAGAAGTATATGTAGATAGTCTCGTTAATGTTGCATCTGGAATAGATGGAGTTACATTGAGAGAAAATAGAAAAAACGCACTCGAAATTCTACGCAAAGAATATCCAAACCTCGAAAATAGATGGAAAAGAATGGAGGAGTGTATTAACAATATGGAATTATATTCAGAATAAATAAAACAATAATGCTATGGTTGACTTTCTAACCATCATACTCCTAATATTCGGAGTACTGCAAATCATCCTCTTCTTCAAGGTATGGGGAATGACGAATGACATCAAAGAGATAAGGAACAAGTACCTTAAAGACGAGGATGAGAAACGAAGACAAAAAGCAGAATACGACCCAACTCCCAAAATCAGCGGTGGGGTTAAAACAACAATATAGCCGGAATTATTTCCCGGCTTTTTCTTTCCCTATTCGCGAGTTGTGCAAATGTTGTGCAACTATCATAAAAAGAAAATGCTAACAAGTTTTCAATGAACCTATTAGCATTTTTTCTTGTGATTCCGTTGCGATTCGAACGCAAGACCCACGCCTTAGAAGGGCGTTGCTCTATCCAGCTGAGCTACGGAACCAGCCTTAATTGCGGTGCAAAGGTACGCTTTTTTACGAATATTGCAAATTTTTGTATCACCTTTTTTCGTTACCTATGTATAAAAGGCTCATTTGCTACATAAAAAGTAATGATTAGTTACCTTTACAAACAAGATACACGGTATTTATATACAGATGTATTAAAACATTTTGCAAATTATCAATGTTACTAATTATAAAAAGTAAAAATATGGAGGAATATTCAAGTAGGAAAAGTAGCATTGACCCGAAAATGAATGAAAGAGTAATAACAACTAAATTTTAAAGAGATGGAATGGGAAAATCAGTTGATACAGGAATTGCAATGGTCAAATAAAATCAGCAATAAGGCGAGTAAGGAATTGGTAGCCCAGGAGATTGCCGGACTGGCCAAAGACGGTGATGTCATAGGAGCAGGCTCCGGCTCTACCGTTTATCTCACTTTGTTTGCATTAGCTCAACGAGTTAAACAAGAATCTTTGCATATAGAAATCATTCCGGCATCTGCCGAAATTTCGATGACATGTATACAGCTTGGCCTGCCGCAAACTACTCTGTGGAATAAGCGTCCGGATTGGACATTCGACGGTGCAGACGAAGTGGATCCGCATAATAACCTCATCAAAGGACGTGGTGGAGCCATGTTTAAGGAGAAGCTCCTAATTAAAAGCAGTGGTAAGACTTACATCATTGTCGATGAGAGCAAGCTTGTCAGCAAACTGGGGAGCAAATACCCCATACCGGTAGAAGTATTTCCACATGCTCTCTCCCATGTGGAAAACGAGATACGCTTATTGGGAGCTTCAAAAATCAGCCTACGTCTTGCAGAAAGAAAAGACGGTCCGGTATTTACCGAAAACGGTAATTTCATTCTTGACATTCATCTCAGCAACATTGTTCCTGATTTGGAACAGAAACTGAAAGCCATTACCGGGGTTATCGAAAACGGGCTGTTCATCGGTTATGATATTACAGTCCTAATGGCAAACCGCTGATGTACCAAAGTACAAATAAGGCAGTCCATGCCAATAGAATGACTAAAGAATATCTCCAAGTATACTTCAGCAGTGAACCATAAGTGGATTGCCTATCATATTGCTGCATATAGGTCAAGACAAGTGGCATGTAGAACATAAAAGGTGTTATGGCATTTGTTGCACTGTCACCTATACGGAACGCACATTGGGTCATATCCGGCGAAATGCCCATACTTGCCAATACCGGAACAAAAATGAAAGACATGAAAGCCCATTTAGCTGTGGCAGATACCATAAAGAGATTGACCAGCGCCGTAAAAAGAATGAAGAGAATCAATATCCATAAACTACTCAAAGAGGCGGAGGACAGCAGATTAGCGCCTAAAATGGCAATGCACTTGTCCAAGTGGGAATATTCAAAACAAGCAAACATCTGTGAGGCAAAGAAAGCTATCACAAAATAAACGCCCAGCAGTTTCATCGGCTGCGTAAGTCCTTCTATCACATCACCGTCCGTACGGTATCGGCCGGAGGCAAAACCATAGACCATCCCCATCAAACCTATTCCAAACGAAAGCAAAAACAGAATACCGACTATAAACGGAGAACGAATCAACCCACCATTGACACTCCGCAATATCCCCCATGAAGAGAATGTAGCCCACAGAATAATGGCAATATACAGCAAGCCTGCAAATACAGCTCCCAACATAGCTCTCCGTTCCTTGCGGGACAGTTGTTTGTAGCCATTAAAATGAATATCCCCTGCATACATTCCCAAGTGCGGCAACAAGCTCCTGCGGGTAATATGATTAATGATGAATGCAAGCAGGAACGTGGAAACAAAGAGAAAATAATAATTGCACAGCGGTCCAGTCTGCCCCGGAGCAATATTCATCCTATCAGCCGCTTCTTGCGTTACAGAGGCAATCATGGGGTCTAATGTACTCAAAAACACATTAGCGCTATAGCCACAAGAGACTGAAACATAAGCTGTAATTATACCTCCAATGGGGTGCAGACCGACGGACTGGAACAAAGTTGCAGCTATCGGCAACAGAATGATATATCCTGCATCTCCCACTATATTGGACAACAGTCCTAAGACAATAACCAGCAGAATAATGCGCCAAGGATCACGTGGACGTCGTACCCCCCTGCGAATACATGCATCGATGAAACCCGAATGCTGTGCCACCCCTATTCCGAACATAGCCACAATCACCAGCCCTAACGGAGCGAATCCCGTAAAATTGGTTATGACATGGCGCAGCAGCCAGCGTATGCCCTCCGGACTCAGCAGGCTCTGCACCCGTATTACTTCTCCAGTCTGCGGTTGCAGCACGCTCAGGCCATAGACATCGAATATCCATGAAAGGAGGATGACTGCCAGCGTCAGCAGGAAGAACATCGTAGCGGGATGTGGCATTCGGAGTTTACTCATCGTCGGCTTCCAGATTGTCTATATTCAGGATTCGAAGTTCCAATGCACGCACCACCAGACGAGTGGCATTCACCCCCACCCGTTCACTAGGCGGGAAAAGACGGCCGACCAAGTCATTCTGCCGTTTCTCCAGCGACTTGACTCCAAAAGGCATTCCCCTAAGATTGGCAATCATTTCTTTGGTATAGCCCAGTGCCAAATGACGGAGGAAACGCTCGTCATACTCATCAATATCATAGCTTATGATTGCTTCCTGACGTTTTGCATCATTTAGGACAGATTTCTTGAAGCGTTCCACTATCTTCTCCAGTATCGGATAGTTAAAGACCAGCTTCTTGCCGTCCATCACTGCCTGCACATCGGTTTTGGTCAGCAACTCTCCGGTTTTCAGGATAATGCCGTCGGCACCGGCTTCAAGTACGTCCACCCATAACTTCTCATTCAATATTTCTCCCGTGAATATCAGCACATGTACTCCCGGATAACGCTTGAAGATATTCCGGCAGATGTCCACCCCGATTGTGGTCGAACCTCCCAGTCCCAAGTCCAGCAGAACAAGATCCGGCACGCCGGCTTCAATCAATGTCCAGAACTCCTGCTCAGTCATAGCAGTACCTATTACCTCCGCATTGGGAATTTCATGGCGGAAAATCTCTTCCGTCCCTTTCAGCTCCAACTTGACATCTTCAACGATGATTACTTTAAATTTTTTGTCTTCCATATTTCATTTTTTCGGTAGCGTAAAATATATTGTAAAACCTCCTTCCTTTCCCGGTTCGGCATTGATACGGCATCCCCGGCGTCCGGCAAACTCGTCATGGTCGCGGATAATCTGCTTGCACACCAGATATTCCGTACCATACAGTTCTCCTTTCTCACCGGCCGTCATGCGGGACAAGTCGGGATAGAACAATTGGTTCAATTCTTCACGGGTCTTTTCCCTGCGCATATCTGTAAACAGAAAACGTATAAATTCCCCATCTTCCCGGGCCGACAGACAGACAGCTCCATCCAGAGTTACGGAGCAAGCCTCGTCTATCAGGTTTTCAAGCAGGAAACGCAACTGGTTCCAGTCACCGGTAATCCGTCCTTCCAACAGTTGTATCTTAAAATCAATATGCGCCTTGTTTCCCTTATACACTTTGCGGAAATATTTCCCGGCAGTAGCCATAAGTTCCGGCACAGATATTGTCGCACGCCTGAAAGTCACCTCTTCCAACTGGCGGGAAGCGCATGAACTGAGTGTCGTAAAGATACCTTTGTAATACTCTATCAATTCGCTGATGGCAACCACCGTTTCCCGCTCCTCCGCTTCTGTCTGTTTGCCGGACCGCAGTTTCCCTATCAGCTGCTTTATCTTGTTCGGATAATAAATCGTTTCATGCTTGATGGTCGAGAGACAATTATCCAGCACCATGTTCTGTACATGCAGCAAACTGTCTTCCCAGGAAGCTCGCCGGGCTTCATCTTGAGCCACTTCGATGTCCCGGTATTTCGTAGCCAACTTAACCACTGCATTGAAGATTACAATGGAGACATAACGGGCTATCAGTTCCAAAAGCAAATGGTCGGTCTCCTGCTCCGTACCTTCCCTGCGTTCCAGACACAGCACACCTATGCAACGACACATATTTCCCGCATCCACAACAAGCGGCAATGTTTGTATACCCTTTTCCGATATGTACTCTTGCTGCTCAAAGCAATTCTCCATATATTTCCTCCAGATAGGCAACTCGTCCACGGCGGTATCTTCCACTGGATTGGAAGTGTATTCCAGCTTATGTGTAGTCTCGTTGTATACAGCTATGCTTAACCGGTCGATACTCAAAAGTTCGTTCACTGCATCAAAAGCGGAACCTACAATCTGCCGCGGGATTTCCTTCAATGTATCCTCCTCACGCTGCAACATTTCCTCCGTATCCGAAACCGGCAACAAGGAGGCATTGAACACCTTTCCATTAATTTCCAGTACTTGCTCCAGATTCCAGCGGTTCACCAGACGTTTACGGAAGTAGAGTATGTAATATCCCAACAGCAATACGAACAGCAAAATCACCGCCAGCAAAATGCCCACCATCTTGTTGTTGGTGGAACGCTCCAGCTGCCGGCAATATTCTTCCAAGGATTGGTCTTCTCCCAACAGTTTGTACAAGGTGGTGTAGGCAGCATTATTATAACTATAGTCATCCCATTGCTTCAATGCAAGAAATGAGACTGCCGCTTCATTCCTGATATCCAGAATTACATGGAAATCCGAATTGAACATCTGGTTCCACCAATCCAGTTCCGCAGGCGTCCCGTCTCCGGTCAGCGTCATATAGCGATGTATAGGATGGGCGTATTGCTTGTAATGTTCGTTCAGGCAATACATTGCCGAATCTATGTATTGTAAAGCCAGTTCGTATTCTCCGTCTACATTGCAGTAATAAGCTTCATTGGCATAATCGGAGGCTTCGTCCAGCAAAGCTTCGTATTCATTCTGTGCAAGCAGTGCCAAAGAATCCGGTAACACCTCTCCGGAAGCAGGCTGTTCCACAGCATGCCGGCAGGATGACATGCACAAAGACAACACGACGAGCAACACCGACACGGACTTACGGATACCCGCAGGCAGACGGAAATAAAAACGGCTGCCTTTTCCCAGCCCGCTCTCCACATTGAACAGACAGACCTTGAACAAATCATTCGTCTTGCGATATTTTTCAATGATGCCCTTACAGTTCATCAGTCCAAAGCCACTTCCTTTGTTCTTCCTCAATTCCTCCTTGTCGGGAGCGTCACTCATACCGATGGCTTTCGAGTCATATACTTTTTCTCCCACGATGCGGGCTACATCTTCCGGTGACAATCCACAACCATTATCCTCTACCGAGATTTCCACGTAATCCTCCTCCTGCCGTGCATATACTTTCACCATACCGCCCTGAGGGGTATATTTACGGGCATTCTCTGCCAGTGTATTTATCATAAACAATGTAAGGGCTTTGTCTGCCTTCACCCGGATATCCGTAGGCTGCACCTCCAACGACTGTCTCTTCATCTCGAATGTACGGCTTCCTTTCCTGAGCAGCTCGAAAAGTTCATTCAATTCGAACGTCTCTATGTTCAGGCTAAGGCTTCCTTGCTTCATCTTTATCCAAAGGGCAAGAATATCATTGTATTCGTTGATGGTAGTAACCAACTCGTCGATATACTGGTATTTCTCCTCCTTTATCCGTTCCTCTTTGATGAATCCTTTTTGAGTCAGTTTCTGCACTTCGTTGATGATACGGTCTATGTACGGATGAATCCCGTTGACAATAGCCATACATGCTTTCTTTATCAGATTTTGCCGTTTGTTCCCCGCGATGTGCTGCTCGTAAATGTAGCGTTGCTTTTCCAGTCTGCGGCGCTCATCCCCAAGGGAGATGGACGTCATGCCGTTGTCGATTGCCCATTGGATATAGGGGGTTATCACCCGTACCATCGCCTGCTCATCCTTGCTCATCCGACGCGGGAACACTAATTGCCCGTTGTCTATGCGGATGTCCTTCACTCCAAACAGCTTTTCCAATTCCGGGCAGACAGCCGTCCGGATAGAGTCGATGATTTCCTCCTCAGTCTGTGCATCTGCCGGAATGGATGCCGTTATCTTCTGACAGATATCCAGCATCAGCTGCAGACGGCGGAGATGCACTCTGTTCCGGTCTTTGGAACGCTTGTTGAAAAACCAGAAGAAGAGGGATACAAGCACGAAGCCCACAATGACCAGTGACAACACGACGTTGAGTTGCCCCGCCTCCTTTTCCAATGCCTGATAGCGGCTTTCCAGTTCTTTATCCTGGCGTGTATCTTCAAGGATATCCAGGTAAATATTGCGGTTATAGTCTGATTTTTCTTTCATTCCGAGTCCTGCATACGAAACGCTCAACTGTTCACGAATACGTGAAATCCACTCGGGCACGGTTTTCAGTTTCTGCTCCATCCATGCCTTCTCCGCACAAATCGTATCTCGACGGTCAAATGCTTTCAGCCAGTCCAAACTATCGTGGCAGTCATAGAAAAGGCGGTGATGGTCATTTACACATTCCAGAGCAAGTTTTAGCGTGTCAAGAGCTTCTGTATAGTGACTGTGGGCATTCAGGTATTTGCCGATAGATACATATGCACCTGCTATCTGATACAAATCCTTGTATTGGCTGAATTTTTGCAATGCCAACTGCCCCAGACGCATGGGAAGCAGCGAATCTACCGGTACTCCAAAACGTGTCAAGGCATGGGAGCGGCGGTCTTGAAAAAATGCGTAATTATCCGGTGAAGCCATCAAGTTGGCAAGTCCCTGCACTCCATTGCCCTCAAAGTAAAGATAGCCCTTGCGCGAAGCCAACTGCCATGCGGTATAGAGCTCATCAAATTCTCTCAGTCTTCGCTCATCCGGTGTCTCACCCTCGCATAAGGCAGCAGAACCTTTGATGTAGTGATAATACAACAGCTGATTGGTATCTGCCAGCAACTCTTGTTTTTTAGTAACTTCATTAATAGAGGCTACAGCTTCCGGACGCTGTTGCAAATAATAATAATACACAGCAGATACAATATAAAATTCCGAACGGGCATAATTCAAACGCATTTGCTCGTGTTGGTCCACAAACAGATTGTCATCCTCCGCTATTCTTTTCATACGGTGCAAGGCACTATTGCGATAATCGTAGAACTCCTTGTTCAACGCCGTCCGCTGATAAATCTTCATCAAACCGATGTCGGCAATAAGGAGTTCCAGTTCATTCTTGGTCAGATTATAGACATCCATATGAAACTTTTCGGCCTGCTCAAAATCCATGCGCATAAAAGCACAAAAGCCCAGATTATTGGATGCTTCCGCTTTTCCTTGTTTATAGAGGCTGACTTCACGGTAGGCCCTTGATGCCGCATGGCAGGATGAATCCAGGTTTTTATAACGAAAAGCATAAGCCACCTGGTTTAGAGAGTCGATAAGGCGTACTTCCTTCATGGGTGCCGTTCCCATACACGAAACCATTGTTGTACAAAGGCACAACAACCCCGCAAACCATATAAAAGAAAGTCGTTTCATAAAGCAAAGCTACGAATAAATCCGGGAAAGAAAAATAATTTTTATACAATAACTCTTGTTTTATGTAACGGGAAATTCCTACCTTTGCATGCAAATTAACAAATAGGTAACATCTATTACACAAATGAGCGAAAAAGCACCCTTTATGGTATTCTCCGGAACAAATTCGAGATACCTTGCAGAGAAAATCTGCGCTAGCCTTGATTGCCCTCTGGGAAAGATGAACATCACCCATTTTGCAGATGGTGAGTTTGCAGTCTCTTATGAGGAATCTATCCGTGGCTCGCATGTATTCCTGGTTCAATCAACCTTCCCTAATTCTGACAACTTGATGGAACTTCTGCTGATGGTTGATGCTGCTAAAAGAGCATCGGCAAAAAGCGTTGTAGCCGTTATCCCCTACTTCGGTTGGGCACGTCAGGACAGAAAAGACAAACCCCGTGTTTCCATCGGCGCTAAGCTGGTGGCCGACCTGCTCTCTGTTGCAGGTATCGACCGTCTGATTACGATGGACCTTCATGCAGACCAGATTCAAGGTTTCTTCAATATTCCGGTGGATCATTTGTATGCATCAGCAGTATTCCTCCCCTATATTGAATCCTTGAAACTGGAAGACTTGGTAATCGCCACCCCGGATGTCGGCGGTTCAAAACGCGCCAGCACATTCTCCAAATACCTCGGTGTACCCCTGGTATTGTGCAACAAGACACGCGAAAAAGCAAACGTGGTTGCCACCATGCAAATCATCGGTGATGTAAAAGACAAGAATGTAGTATTGGTAGACGATATTGTAGATACAGCAGGAACCATTACCAAGGCTGCCAACATCATGCTGGAAGCAGGAGCCAAATCTGTCCGTGCCATTGCCAGCCACTGCGTAATGTCCGACCCTGCTTCTTTCCGTGTACAAGAATCCGCACTAACGGAAATGGTATTTACTGATAGTATCCCCTACTCTAAAAAATGTGACAAGGTTAAACAGTTGAGCATTGCCGATATGTTCGCCGAAACCATCAAGCGGGTGATGAACAATGAATCAATCAGTTCACAATACATTATCTAACCGCTCCGCGGTTAGAAATTAAAAATTAAAGGCTGCGCGGTTCTGAAGTGAACATTGCGCAGCCTTTAATTTTTAATTTCTAATTTTTAATTCTAATTCTCCAGCCTTCCCATCTTGTAGGTTCCTTTTCGTATCACCTTTCCGTTCTTGTCTGTTTCTACAAACGGACCGTGTTTCTTGCCTTGTTTGAAGAAGCCTTCATAACGGTTTCCGTTCTTGTCCTCCTGGATACCGCTACCTTCTTCCATACCGTTCACAAAACCGCCTTTATATTTGGTTCCATCGGTCTGAATCAGGGTACCTTGGCCGTTGAACTTATTGTCTTTCCATTCACCTTCGTAAGAGTCACCTACATTCCATTTGTAAGTACCGTATCCGTCACGTTGGTTATCTTTCCAATTACCTTCGTAAACGGCGCCGCTTGCCCACGTAAATGTGCCGTGGCCTTCCTGCTTTCCATCCTTGAAGCTGCCCACATACTTGTTGCCGCTGGCATGGTAATAAATGCCCTCTCCGGTACGTTCACCTTGAACATAAGAACCTTCGTAACGGTCGCCGGTATGGAAAAAGTAAATACCTTTGCCATGCTGCATGTCGTCCTTCCAGTCACCTACGTATTTGTCACCGTTGGCATATTCAAAAGTTCCTTTACCGTCCCGGACATCATTTTTCCACTCTCCGTCATATTTGGAACCGTCATTCCAGGTCAGTGTTCCTTTGCCGTCTTTCTTGTCATTCTTCCACGAGCCTACATACTTGGAACCGTTCTTCCAGGTATACGTTCCTTGGCCTTCGCGTTTATCATTCACCCAGTCGCCCTCATAAATATCACCATTGTAATAGTACATGGTTCCTTTACCGTGCTGGTAATCCTGAAACCACATGCCGTCATAACGGTTGTTATTCATAAAATAGTAGATACCCCTGCCATGCTGCTGGTCTTGAAACCATTGCCCCTCATACTTTTCACCGTCGGGAAACATATATGTACCGTAGCCTTCACGCTTGCCCTTCACATACTCACCCTCGTAGACGTCGCCGTTCTTGAAAACGGTCTTCCCCTTTCCATTGGGCTTGCGGCCTTTTATTTCACCAGTATAGACGGCCCCGTTATCTTTGAACGTATAGGTACCTATCTTTATCTCCGAAGAGAATGTATTTTTCACTTTATCGAAAAAGCCGCTTTTTTTTTCCTGGGCAGTGGCTCCACCTTGGCATAAGAAAGCCAGAATGAGTGCAGTATATAGATATTTCATTAATTGATAATTGATAGTTGATAATTGACAAAGGTAGGATTTATCCGGTAAAATGATGCGATAACTCCCGCTTTTTATGACATTTTTTTGCCGCACACTATTTCTTTTAATTTCTCTTTGCATAAATGCCGCCCTGCAAGTTCACGGATTTCTTGTGGAGTAACCTCCTTGACAGCATCCAGTGCTTCGGCAAAGTAGGTATCCTGCAAGCCCGATACCTGCACAAAAATCCAGGCATCTGCCAGCGAGAATGCAGATTCATAACTACGGCACATGTCTCCCAACATATAGTTCTTCACCATGGAAAGCTCTCCATCGGAAGCCAGCTCGTTCTGAAGGCGGTCTATTTCATGATAAACCTCACCGATAAGAGGCTCCACAAATTCGTTGGCGGCTTCGGCACTGACCGCCAACACTCCCTGCCCCGGATAGGGCATGATGGCTGCGGAGATACCGTATGTGTATCCTTCATCTTCCCGGATATTGGACATCAGGCGACTGCCAAAATAACCCCCGAACAGTGTGACCAGTACGCGGGCCTTCAAGTAGTCCGGATGATTACGGTCCAGGGAAAGCATGCCCATACGGACGGCACTTTGCAGGGCGTCCGGACGTTCGATGAAGATACGTTTTCCGGAAGCGGTAACCGGATGAAATTCTGTCTTCTCCGGTTTGCGGAAATCCGTACCGAAAGCCTCGCAGCCAAACAAGGACTCTATCCGGCGGATGCAATCGTCGGTAACCTTGCCCGAGAGGTAGATGCTGCAATTATTGGAATGATAATAACGGTCATAAAACTCGCGTAGCACCGCAGGAGTGATGCGCCGATAATCCTCTTCCTGCACCAGACGTCCGCCGGGATGCTGCCCGCCGTACAGAGCCTTCACCAATCCGCGGTGCGCCAGAAAGTCCACCTTGGAAGAGTTGACAAGAAACTGCTGGATATTGTTGTCTACAATCACTCCCAGCTCTTTCTCGGGAAATACCGGCTCTTTGACGATAGACTCCAATATGTCAAGCGTTTGGGGAAGGTATTTATTCAGAGAATAAAGGGTGACATAGGCATACTCGGATGCACTGGACAATTCCAGCCAGGCTCCGTAATAGTCCAGCTTTTCCGCTATCCGGGCGGCATCGTAGCGTCGGGTGCCCTCGCGAAGCATGCGGTTCGTAAACAACGCCTGCAAGGGCTGTTTCTGTTGCCATCGGCCGCCTGCCATGAGGAGATCGATACGTGTCACTTCATTGTCACCGGCATTGAGCACGCTCAATGGTACGCCATTAGGCAACTTGATACGTTCCGGCCTTTGCACCACCAGTTGTTCCGGTTCGAGAATCCGGGGTTGGTCACTTCGGTTCAGCATGGGCTTTCTAGTTTACAGCCCATGGCTTTTAAGAAATTCTTCTGCCCGTTCCAAATCTTGAGGAGTATCTATGCCGATAGTTTCCACATCCGTGATACCTGCTTTGATAGTGTATCCGTTTTCCAACCAACGAAGCTGTTCCAATGATTCGGCAATCTCGAGGGATGACTGCGGAAGGGCGGTTATCTCTTTCAGTACCTCTACGCGATAGGCATAAAGGCCGATATGCTTATAATACGTATGGTTCTTCAGCCAGTCTTCCTTCGCCGCATTGCGCTGGTAGGGAATGATGGAACGGCTAAAATAGAGGGCATTCCTGTTTTTGTTGAGCACAACCTTCGGAGAGTTCACATTTTCCAGTGCCTCGAAACCATTATCTACCGTAAAGGGTTTCACCAGAGTGGCTATCTGGGTGGCCGGATCGTCGAAACATGCTTTGACGGCTTGTAACTGCGAAGGCTGGATGAAAGGCTCATCCCCCTGGATATTCACCACGACATCAAACTGTCCTCCTATTTTTGTACAAGCTTCCTGACAGCGGTCGGTGCCGCTTTTATGTTCGGTGGAAGTCATTACCACCTTTCCTCCGAATGCTTTTACTGCGGCTTCAATACGCTCATCGTCCGTAGCCACGTATGCATCGTCCAAGATTCCTGCCACTTGCTCGTATACTCGCTGTATCACGGTTTTTCCACCTAACACCGCCAATGGTTTGGCTGGAAAACGCGTAGATGCGTAACGGGCAGGTATGATTCCTAAAAATTTCATTTTCAATCTTCGTTTTTTAAAATGAGAGTGTATCCGAAAGTGTTCATATACTATCGACACATCTCCTTATATTCTTTATTAATTATAACAGTTGTTTCAATCCTCGCAGGATATAATCACGTTTCAAATCTTTTGGCTTATAGACAGTCCCGTCACAAGACAACAAGTCTATATCCAGCCGTACAATTTCCTGCTCCTTCTCCTCGGGCTTCCTTCCGGCTTCCCGTTCGATGGCTTTCAGGCAGGCGGTGACTTCCTCTACCGGATTATCGGAAGCAAAGCATGCCACCTGATTAGAGAACAGATTCGGACGGTGAAAGAACAAAGGTGCCGTCTCCTCCTCTTCCGAGAAACGTATTCCCGAAAAAAGTTCCGTCAAGCGTCTGCGAGCCAGTTCCATGTTCTCCCTCCGCTGCTCGTTGC
The DNA here is from genome assembly GCF_003603495.1 of Bacteroides sp. AM41-16. Taxonomy (NCBI): domain Bacteria; kingdom Pseudomonadati; phylum Bacteroidota; class Bacteroidia; order Bacteroidales; family Bacteroidaceae; genus Bacteroides; species Bacteroides sp. AM41-16. The sequence continues at coordinate 150,507 of NZ_QTNE01000001.1, forward strand.
TCCCAATACTAATCGTATAATCCATTTTTTAAGGTGAAAGGGGAAAAGGTGAAAATTGAAAGTTTACCTTTCCACTTTCAATTTTCACCTTTCAACTAATTAAACAGTTCGTCGAGTCCCTCTATCGGTTCTTCTATATGGGTGTCTCCTTCCAGATTCACATCATCCTTGCACGGGTCATAGCCTTCGGGCAACTGGAATGTTTCATTTTCATCATATCCCAGAGATTTGTCACCGAGCACTTTCACCATGTATTTGGTCCAGATAGGCAATGCCATGGAAGCACCTTGTCCGTGAAGCATCGTATCGAAGTGGATGTCGCGGTCCTCACCGCCCACCCAGCAACCGGACACAAGCGAAGGCGTGAAGCCCATAAACCAGCCGTCGGCATTGTAGTTCGTCGTTCCGGTCTTGCCGCCCATGTCGGCTTTCACACCCAGACGGCGCACACGGCCTCCGGTACCTTCGTTGACAACGGCACGCAGCATGACCAGCATCTTGTAAGCGCTGGATACACTGATGACTTCCTGCATTTCGGGAGCAAAGGTTGCCAGCACGTTTCCATCATTGTCCTCGATGCGGGTCACGAACAGCGGAGCTACCCGGATACCCTTGTTGGGGAATGCGGTATAGGCACTTACCATCTCGCCGACGGAAATCTCGCACGGGCCCAGACAGAGTGAAACGGAAGGTACTATATCACGGTTGCGGACACCGAAAGTATGTATAAGACGTTTCAGATTATAGGGATTCAGTTTACTCATGAGATAGGCCGTAATCCAGTTGTCCGAGTTTGCCAGCCCCCACTTCACAGTCACCATGTCACCAATCAGCTTTTTGTTGGCATTACGCGGCGTCCACGGTTTTCCGTTTTCATCAATCAGCGTGTATTCCACGTGGCGCACTTCGTCGCAGGGAGAAAAACCGTTCTCCATAGCCAATGTATAAAGGAAAGGCTTGATGGTAGAACCTACCTGGCGGCGTCCCACCATGGCCATATCGTACTGGAAGTAATGGTAGTTCGGTCCGCCTACGTATGCCTTGACATGTCCGCTGCGCGGGTCCATGGACATGAAACCGGCACGAAGGAAGAACTTGTAGTAACGGATGGAATCCATCGGGGTCATAATGGTGTCTTTCTCCCCTTCCCAACTGAATACGGACATCTCCTCCGGGGTATCGAAGGCTTTCTTTATTTCAGCTTCGGTGGCTCCGGCTTTCTTCATAATGCGGTAGCGGTCGGACAACCTCATGGCACGTCCCAGAATCTCGTCCACCTGCTCCTGGGTCAGACGGAAGGTGTAGGGAGCTTTCTTGGCCCCTTTCTTTTCCTTGAAGAAGTAACCTTGCAGTTCCTTCAGATGCTCTGTCACGGCATCCTCGGCATACTGCTGCATACGCGAGTCGAGCGTGGTATAGATTTTCAGCCCGTCGGTGTAGAGGTTGTATTTGGTACCGTCTTTCTTGGTGTTCTTTTCGCACCATCCAAAGAGCGGGTTGTTCTCCCAGTCGAGTGAATCCTCGTAGTATTTCTGCATCTGCCAACCGCGGTAGTTGGCCTTGTCGGGCTTCTTGGCGGTGAGCACGCCGCGCAGGTATTCGCGGAAATAAGTGGCCAACCCTTCCTTGTGGTCCACACGGTTGTACTTCAGTTTCAGAGGCAATGCCTGGAGGGAGTCGCGCTCGGCTTCCGTAATATATCCCGCTTTCCGCATCTGGTCGAGCACCACATTGCGCCGTCCGCGGGAACGTTCATTGTAGCGCACCGGATTATAGAGAGACGGATTCTTGCACATGCCCACCAACGTAGCCGCTTCCTCAATCTTCAAATCTTTCGGTTCGCAACCGAAGTAGGTAAAGGCAGCAGTCTTGATGCCTACCGCATTGTTCAGGAAATCGAACTTGTTGAGATACATGGTGAGGATTTCCTCTTTTGTATAGTAACGCTCCAGCTTTACGGCAATCACCCATTCGATGGGCTTCTGGAACAGACGTTCCATCACATTGTCGGCACTGGGAGAATAAAGCTGTTTGGAAAGCTGCTGGGTGATGGTACTGCCACCGCCGGCATTCTTCTGCATCAGGATACCGCGCTTCACTACGGCACGCGTCAGGGCGTAGGCGTCAATGCCCGAATGTTCGGCAAAACGTACATCTTCCGTAGCTATCAAGGCGTTGATGATATTGGGCGACAAATCATTGTATCCCACAAACACGCGGTTTTCCTTACTATAGGAATAAGTACCCAATACTTTTCCGTCCTCGGAAAAGACTTCTGTGGCAAATTTGTAATTCGGATTTTCCAGGTCTTCCACCGGAGGCATATAGCCTATCCAGCCCTTGGCTATGGAAAAGAATATAAAGACACACACCAGCGAAATCAGTGCGATGAAAATCCATAGGATTTTGACGACTTTCCTTATCATGTTTCAGTTGCTAAAATCAAAGTTCAATAATAGGGCAAAGGTACGGAAATATATTGGATGTGCCTATGCTTTTTATATCTTTTTCAGGATAAGATTTCCGGCATCCACAAAAAAAACGCCCGTTTATTTTAATGGAAACTCTCAGTGAAATGCAAAACGATTGCAAAACAATTAGAAAACTTGAAGAAAAAATCGGAAAGGAAAAATACATCGTAATGAGCTATAATACAGATTGGGACAACGAAAACTTGCCCTCGCGCGCGTAAGAGGAGATAAGATAAGAAGAGAAGAGAAGAGAAAAAACGACGTTGTCGTTAAAAAGAACGACGGCGACGGCGTAAAGAGATACCACACTTCACTGTCCGGAATGCCATACTTCGACAAGGCAAACGCCGCACTTGACTAAGGCAAATGCCACACTTGAACATTCGCGAAATGCGGCATTTACTTTGTCGAAGTGTGGCATTTCGGATGATGAAGTGTGGCATTCCGGACAACAAGCCACACGGTTAAAAAAACAGCCCATATTTCGCAAAAAACTTCCCCGCATATTTCCGTAGCCCGCATATTTTCCGTAACTTTACACTCTCGAAAAGTATAAATGAATTCAACGATATGGAAAACAGAAGTTTAGTCACCATTGCCGAGCATAGCCGGGAAAAAATCCTCTATATGCTCGAGATGGCGAAAGAGTTTGAAGCCCATCCCAATCGGCATATATTGGACGGGAAAGTAGTTGCCACCTTATTTTTCGAGCCTTCCACCCGTACACGCCTCAGTTTCGAGACTGCCGCCAACCGGCTTGGAGCACGTGTCATCGGGTTCAGCGACCCAAAGGCCACCAGCTCATCCAAGGGCGAGACGCTGAAAGACACCATCAAGATGGTAAGCAACTATGCCGACATCATCGTGATGCGCCACCACCTCGAAGGGGCCGCACGCTATGCCAGTGAAGTCACCACCGTGCCCATTGTGAATGCCGGAGACGGTGCCAACCAGCATCCCTCACAAACCATGCTCGATCTCTACTCCATCTACAAGACACAAGGCACACTGGAGAACCTGAATATCTTCCTGGTCGGCGACTTGAAGTATGGCCGTACCGTCCACTCCCTGCTGATGGCCATGCGCCACTTCAACCCCACTTTCCACTTCATCGCTCCCGACGAGTTGCGGATGCCCGAAGAATACAAAATTTACTGCCGCGAGCACAACATCAAGTACGTGGAACATACGGACTTTACGGAAGAAATCATTGCTGATGCCGACATCCTCTACATGACCCGTGTGCAGCGCGAGCGCTTCACCGACCTTATGGAGTACGAGCGGGTGAAGAATGTCTACATCCTGCGCAACAAGATGCTGGAACATACCCGTCCCAACCTGCGCATCCTGCATCCGCTGCCCCGTGTCAACGAAATAGCCTATGATGTGGACGACAATCCCAAGGCATACTATTTCCAGCAGGCACAAAACGGACTGTATGCCCGTGAAGCTATTCTGTGCGATGTACTGGGCATCACGCTGGATGAGGTGAAAAAGAGTAAAGGAGTAATTCAGTAGAATCGTCTAATAACAAATATTTCAAGATGTTAAGCGAAAAGAAACAAGAATTGCAGGTTGCTGCTCTGGAAAACGGCACTGTAATAGACCATATACCCTCCGAGAGACTGTTTACCGTAGTCTCCCTGCTCGGACTGGAACACATGAGCAACAATATCACTATCGGCTTCAACCTCAAGAGCAAGAAGCTGGGCACGAAAGGCATCATCAAGATTGCCGACAAGTTCTTCTGCGACGAAGAGATAAACCGTATCGCCGTGGTGGCTCCCAATGTAAAACTGAACATTATCCGCGACTATGAAGTGGTGGAGAAACGCGAAGTCCGCCTGCCCGAAGAGCTGCGCGGAATCGTGAAATGCGCCAACCCGAAGTGCATCACGAACAATGAGCCTATGCCTACGTTGTTTCATGTCGTGGATAAGGACAATTGCGTCATCAAATGCCACTACTGCGAAAAGGAGCAGACCAGAGAAGATATTGAGATTATATGAAAGAAGACTGGAAACCCGGAACCATGATTTATCCGCTGCCCGCCGTACTGGTGAGCTGCGGAAGCACTCCGGAGGAATATAACATTCTGACTATCGCATGGACGGGGACGATTTGTACGAACCCGCCCATGTGCTACATCTCCGTACGCCCCGAACGCCACTCCTACGACATCATCAAGCGGAATATGGAATTCGTCATCAACCTCACCACGAAAGATATGGCACGGGCCACGGACTGGTGTGGCGTACGCTCCGGAAAGGACTACAACAAATTCGAGGAAATGCATCTGACACCGGGGAAAAGCACCGTAGTCAGCGCGCCTCTTATCGAGGAATCACCGCTTTGCATAGAATGCCGGGTAAAGGAGATTATGGCTCTCGGTTCGCACGACATGTTTATAGCGGATGTGGTAAATGTACGTGCCGATACCCGTAATCTGAACCCTGAAACCGGCAAACTGGAACTGGCGGAAACGAATCCGCTGGTCTATGTGCACGGTGGATATTATGAGCTGGGAGAAAAGATAGGCAAATTCGGATGGTCAGTAGAGAAAAAGAAGTAATAATGCGATAAAGGTTTTAAGAGATGGAGTTGCGACGAATCTTGATGGGCTTATATCTGTTGGCCTTCCCCGCCATGATGTGGGGACAGACTCCGGTTGTGCCCGGTACTGCCGACGAAGAGCATTCCGGACACCGCAAGGAAACTCCGGTCAATTTCGGTTTCAAAGGCGGTTTCACCTCTTCCTTGTTCCTTGTATCCCAGTTCAGCGTCAACGGAGTGCCCATCGACGAAGTGCAGAACAATTACAAGATAGGATATTTCGGCTCCCTTTTCATGCGGATAAACTTCGATCGCCACTTCCTGCAACCGGAAATATCCTACAACATCAACCGGTGCAACATCACCTTCGAGAAACCTCTGCCCGAAGACGCCGCATCAGGAGCCCGGCTGGAGGAAGCCTCCATTACATCGTCCATCCACAGTATAGACATCCCCGTCATCTACGGATACAACTTCATCAAGGAGGGGCCGTACAGCCTTGCCGTCTTTGGAGGACCCAAAGTGCGCTATATATGGGACAGGAAAAGTGACATCGACTTCGAGAATTTCGACCAGGTGAATATCCGTGAAAGGCTGCGTCCGCTCAATCTCAGTTTCACCGTCGGCGTATCCGTCACCATCTCACGCGTCTTTTTCGACTTCCGTTACGACATGGGGCTGCATAACATCTCCAAGAGCGTGACATACGATATTCCGGCCGACAACAACGCTGCAGACGAAAACACGAAAAACGAAATCCGTTTTCACCGCAGGGACAATGTGCTGAGTTTTTCTTTCGGAGTGTTCTTTTGACAGTAAATTTCTTCCTTTTCTTTCAATTTATTCATTTATTTCCCGTAAATTTGTGCGCTTAATAAGAGAACACAGATTTATCAAACTTATCTAATAAGCAGAATGAAAAGAGATGATTTAATTTTCGAACTTATCGAAAAAGAACACCAACGTCAGCTCAAAGGCATTGAACTGATTGCATCAGAGAACTTTGTAAGTGACCAGGTTATGCAGGCAATGGGCTCCTGCCTCACCAACAAGTATGCTGAAGGATACCCCGGCAAGCGTTACTATGGTGGTTGTGAGGTAGTGGACCAGAGTGAGCAGATTGCCATCGACCGCTTGAAACAGATCTTCGGCGCAGAATGGGCCAACGTACAGCCGCACTCCGGTGCACAAGCCAATGCAGCCGTATTCCTCGCCGTGCTCAATCCGGGCGACAAATTCATGGGACTGAACCTTGCACACGGCGGTCACCTCTCCCATGGTTCACTGGTCAACACTTCCGGTATTATCTATACTCCCTGCGAATACAATCTGAACCAGGAAACCGGACGTGTGGACTATGACCAGATGGAAGAAGTTGCCCTGCGCGAGAAACCCAAAATGATTATCGGCGGCGGTTCTGCTTATTCCCGCGAATGGGACTACAAGCGCATGCGCGAAATCGCGGACAAGATAGGTGCCATCCTAATGATTGACATGGCTCATCCTGCCGGACTGATTGCAGCCGGTGAACTGGATAACCCCGTGAAATATGCCCACATCGTGACCTCCACTACCCACAAGACTCTGCGTGGTCCTCGCGGTGGCGTTATCATGATGGGTAAGGACTTCCCCAACCCCTGGGGCAAGAAAACTCCGAAGGGAGAAATCAAGATGATGTCCCAGTTGCTGGATTCAGCCGTATTCCCCGGTATCCAAGGTGGTCCGCTAGAACATGTCATCGCAGCCAAAGCCGTTGCCTTCGGCGAAATCCTGCAACCGGAATGGAAAGAATATGCCAAGCAGGTGAAGAAAAACGCCGCTGTCCTGGCACAAGCCTTGATAGACCGTGGCTTCACCATCGTTTCCGGCGGTACGGACAACCACTCCATGCTGGTAGACCTGCGCAGCAAATATCCCGATTTGACCGGTAAGGTTGCCGAGAAGGCGTTGGTATCTGCCGACATCACCGTAAACAAGAACATGGTTCCGTTTGACAGCCGCTCGGCTTTCCAGACTTCCGGTATCCGTCTGGGTACTCCTGCCATCACAACCCGTGGTGCCAAGGAAGACCTGATGCTCGAAATTGCCGAGATGATTGAAACCGTTCTGTCCAACGTAGACAACGAACAAGTCATCGCAGAGGTACGTGCACGCGTCAATGCGAAGATGAAAGAATACCCGCTGTTTGCTTATTAATAAGCAAACAGAATTAAAAATTAAGAATTAAAAATTAAAGGCTGCGCAATGTTCGCTTTGAACTGCGCAGCCTTTAATTTTTAATTCTAAACGCGCTCCGCGCGTTTAGCTCAGCCCTTCTATATTTCCGTCCACAATATCAATGTGTTCGGCTTGTGGTTTCTTGGGTAATCCCGGCATACGGAGAATTTCACCGGCGATGGCTACAATCATTTCCGCACCGTTATTGACCACAATATCCTTGATGTGGAACTCAAAGTTGTTGACTGCACCGTATATCTTCGGGTCGGCAGAGAAGGAGTACTGCGTCTTGGCGATACAGACGGGGTAATGGCTGATACCCATCTGCTCTATCAGTTTGATAACCTTGCGGGAGTGGAGACTGTAAGTCACTACGCTTGCCCCGTAGAGGTTGCAGGCTACCTTTTCTATTTTACGTTCCACGCAATCGCTCTCCTCGTAAGTGAAGGTCAGCGGTTCGGATGGTTTGTTCTCGATAGTATCTACTACCAGATTGGCAAGGTCAACGGCTCCCTCTCCTCCTTTGGCAAAGGCGTTGTTCACGGCAAAACCTACCTCGAGCTTTTCTTCGCAATGGCAGCGGATAGTTTCCACCTCCTCGTCCGTATCACTGGCAAAACGGTTGAATGCCACGATGACCTGCTGGCCGAATGAACGCAAATTGCGTATATGCTTGTCCAGATTGCCGAAGCCCTCTTTCAGTCCTTCCATATTGGGTTCCTTGATGCGGTCCAGACTGACGCCGCCATGCATCTTCAATCCTTGTGCGGTAGCAACGATTATCGTCAACTTGGGCTGTAGGCCGCTCTTGCGGCACTTGATGTTGTAGAACTTCTCCGCACCCAGGTCAGCCCCGAAACCGGCTTCCGTCACTACATAATCGCCGAATGTCATCGCCATTTTTGTGGCAAGAATGGAGTTGCAACCATGGGCAATATTTGCGAACGGTCCTCCATGAACAAAAGCGGCAGTACCTTCGGTAGTCTGTACCAAGTTGGGATTGATGGCATCTTTCAGCAGAACAGTAATGGCACCGGCTACTCCTAACTCCTTCACAGTAAATGGAGTACCATCAAAACGAAATCCCAAGATAATGTTTTCGATACGGCGGCGGAGGTCATCAAGGTCTGTTGCCAAGCAAGGAATGGCCATAATTTCGGAAGCCGGAGTAATGTCGAAGCCCGACTCCTCGGTAATGCCGTTAGTGCTCGGACCCAATCCGGTGACAATACTGCGCAAGGAACGGTCGTTTACATCGAGTACACGCCGCCAGATGATTTCTTTCAGTCCGAAGCCGTCCGCCTGATGTTGGTACAAGTAATTGTCGAGTAATGCGGAAATCATGTTGTGTGCCGAAGTAATGGCGTGAAAGTCGCCCGTAAAGTGCAGGTTTATCTTCTCCATGGGCAGCACCTGGGCATATCCTCCACCAGCGGCACCGCCTTTCATGCCGAAACAAGGACCCAAAGAGGGTTCGCGCAGAGCGACAATTGCCTTTTTGCCTATCTTGTTCAGTCCGAGTGCCAGACCGATGGATACGGTTGTTTTACCGATACCCGCCTTTGTCGCAGTAATTGCCGTCACCAGTATCAGATTACTTTTCTTCACCTTCTCTTCATCAATCAGATGAGTGGGAATCTTGGCTATGTATCGTCCATAGTTCTCTACCTCATCACGTGGGATATCCACACTTTCGGCAACCTGCTTTATCTTCTTCAGCTCTATGCTGCGGGCTATTTCAATGTCCGATTTCATACAGAGTCTTTTCTTTAGATAACAACTTTAATGTTTTGAAAGTTGCAAAAGTACGAAAAATCCCCGATTATTCCATCTGTATTTGATACTAAGAATAGCTTTCCGTCAGTATACATCCATCCATCATCCGGACAATCCTTCCCGCTTCGCGGGCATTCTCCTCCGAGTGAGTCACCATCACCACAGTGGCGCCTTCACTGTTCAGTTCTTTCAGCAACGCCATCACTTCGTTGCCGTTGATAGAATCCAGGTTACCCGTAGGCTCGTCGGCAAGAATGAGATGGGGATTGGTAACAATGGCACGGGCAATGGCAACGCGCTGTTGCTGCCCCCCCGAAAGCTGCTGCGGATAATGCTCCGTGCGGTGTGCAATCTGCATCCGTTCCAAAGCACAATTTACACGCTCCACACGCTCGCGAACGGGGACTTCGGCATAAAGCAGAGGTAATTCTACGTTTTCAAAAACCGTCAGTTCGTCTATCAAGTTGAAACTCTGGAAGACGAATCCGATGTTTCCATTACGTAAGTCTGTACGACTGTTCTCCGAGAAGCGGGACACCTCCTGCCCGAGGAACCAAAGTTCGCCCGATGTCGGATTGTCCAGCAATCCCAGTATATTCAATAAGGTGGACTTGCCGCATCCGGACGGCCCCATGATTGCCACAAACTCGCCCCGATTGATTTCAATATTCACCTCATTCAAGGCTGTGGTCTGCACATTCTCCGTGCGGAAGATTTTACTGAGTCCGATTGTCTTTATCATATATCTTTATTTTATGTTATCATTCATATCTCAATGATTTCACCGGATTCTGCGACGCCTTTCTCCATGTCTGCCCAATGACCGTCAGCAAAGCAATGCCTGCAATGACAGCACCCACTGCCACGAATAGCCACCAGCTGATTGGTGTCTGGTAGACAAACTCGCTGATCCAATGCCGCATGAAGAAATATCCCAAAGGGCAAGCTATGATGAAGGCAATCCCCACCCACTGCAAATATTCGCGGCAGAACATTTTCACGATACGGTCGGAATGTGCACCGTTCACTTTACGGATGCCAATTTCCTTGGTCCGTTGCTCTGTAGAGAGGGCAACCAGGCCAAACACTCCCATCATGGCTATGACGATGGCAAGCACTGTGAAGAACAGCAACATCTTGCTCTGCTGTTGCTCTTTGGCGTAGTTCTTGTTTAAGGCATCAGAAAAGAACTGATAACGAAATTCTTTCATAAAAAGCGGTGCCATCTCATCAAATTTCTGCTGTATGAATTTCAAAGTCTCCTTCTTGTTTTCGGGAGAGATTCTAATAAAAAGATATTGCATCTGTTCAGGTGAATAAAAGATAAAAGCAGGCCTTATCTTCTCACGCAAGGACTGGAAGTTGAAATCCTTCACCACCCCTACTATCCGATAATTAAAATGCCCCCACCAAGTATCCGTAAGGCGGAATTCCGTTCCGATAGGATCTGCCACCTTCATAGCCTTCCAGGCAGACTCATTGATTACGACGGTACGCTGTAGAGCGCCTCCACCCCAGTAGTTGTCATAATCTGCCTCCAGCGATTCCCCCTTTATCATCTCCAGGTTGAAAACCTTTATGAAATCATCGTCTGCAATGATAGGCACCATTTTCAAAGTATTCACCTTTCCATCCATATCTATCCATTCCGCTTCGCCCCCCTCTTTCTTTTCTCCGTTTTCATACAGATTTTCTATCGGGCTTCCCATTGCCACACTCTGCACATTGGGATTCTTCAGAATTTCCTGCCTAAAGTCATTGACATTGTACCACAGATTGGTATAGACCGTCACTACATTTTCTTTGTTCAAGCCCAAGTCCTTATTCTGCATAAAATACAGTTGCTTATAAACCAACATCGTAGCAAGCATCAAGGTGATGGTGATGATGAACTGTACGCATATCAGGCCTTTCAGCATCCCTCCCTTCTTACCGGTTTTCTTGCCCCCCTTGAATGCTATCAGCGGATTGACGGATGAAAGGTAGAATGCCGGATAGCTGCCTGCGACACACCCTATCCCAACAATGCCGAACAGGACATAAAGCACGACACTCCAACTCAAATTCAGTGATACTTCAGTACCCATTGCCTCATTGAAAAGAGGAAGCATCAGTTCCGTCAGAGCCAAAGCCAACCCCAAAGAGATGACAGCCTGCACCATACCTTCGGACAAGAACTGTGTAATCAACGTCTTGCGCTTGGCGCCTGTCACCTTGCGCACCCCTATCTCTTTGTAACGCATGGATGCCCTTGCCGTAGAGAGTGTCATAAAGTTGAATGCCCCCATAAAAATGACCAGGACAGCCAGTCCGATAAACAAATAGATGCTTGCCATACTGCCATGATTCTTTACATTGGGATCGGCAAAGTTTGTCTTCAGGTGAATATCCTTGATAGGCTGGAAACGAATCAGTGTATTCTTGTCTCCAAGCTTGGAAAATACCCGGCTCATCTCGCTGTGTTCTTTCGCATACATCTTTCCTGCATCTCCAAGTTTCATCTTGACGTAGACATGCTGATCCTCACGGAAAGTGTTACGATCGATACCATATGCTTTTGCAAAATTATCAAGGTCACAGAGTATATCAAAATAGATATGGCATTTGGAAGGAATCTTCACGACTGCCACCACTTTCTTTGCTTCCCAGCCATATAAATCGTCAGCCACTTCTTTCAATTTCTGCCCGATTGCCGCCGTGGCGCTGCCAAACAGTTTAATCGCCATCTTCTCGGATAACACAATGTAATTACCCTTTTTCATATCAGTAAGGTTACCCGCCATTACTTCAAATGGAAAAACTTGAAAAAAGGCCGTATCCGTATACACACGATATCCTGAAAGACTTTTTCCTTCACCAGTCTCCATGCTCCCTTCTCCGATATACTTGATGGCAGTGGCAGCCTCTACTTGTGGGAAGTTTTCTTTGAAGATTTCAGGCAAGGCGAGAACAGTACTGGATGACTCTGTTATTTCACCGGTTTGCTGCCGGACAACTTCTACTACCCGATAAATGCGGTCGGTATCGGGGTTATAATCTTCATAGGTCAGTTCGTTCACCACCCAAAGATAAATAAGAAATGCCGCCGCCATACCAAACACAAATCCCAGCATGTTGATGAGAGAAAAAAGCATGCTCCGTTCGATAAGACGGAGCGCCACTTTGATGTAATGTTGTATCATACCATTCTACTATTTTACAATGACGATAGAGCTTTTTTCGTTGCAAAGCTTATCTACGAATAATTCGCAATAACCATACCAAAACCATAAATATCTATTTATCAAATATTTAGCTTAAATACACTTACATAAAAATGCACGGTATCGTACACCAAATGCACGCTTCCGTACACTGTACTTTCAAAAAGTTTCTGTACCTTTGCCCATATCTGTAAGGAGAAGATGTTTTTTAATCTCTATCTAATCACTTAATTATCCGCAATGAAAAAAGGCAAAATACTGATTGTCGATGACAATGAAGATATCCTTTTCACTCTGAAGCTGCTGTTGCGCCCACTGGCAGAAAGCGTCACGCTCCTTTCCGACCCTCGGGAATTACTTCCCGTCATTTCCCGTACTCGTTTCGACGTCATTCTGCTGGACATGAACTTCCGACGGGATGCCGTCAGTGGAAAGGAAGGATTCCACTGGCTGGAAGAGATTCTAAGGTTGGACGCAAAAGCCGTCGTCATCTTCATCACAGCCTATGCCGATACGGAAAAAGCCGTGCAAGCCATCAAACAAGGTGCTACAGACTTCATTCCAAAACCGTGGCAGAACGAAAAACTACTGGCCACCGTGTCTTCTGCCCTGCAACTAAGTTTCAGCCGTACGGAAGTGGAAGCCTTGAAGAAGCAAAAGGAAAAACTGAAAAAACAGCAGGAGACCTTGAAAGGACAAGCCGGAACTCTCTGCATTCCTGCCGAACCGACAAAAGTAATCGGGGAGTCGGCTGCCATGCACGCCATTTTCCAGACCATCCGCAAATTTTCCGACACAGACGCCAACCTCCTGCTACTGGGAGAAAACGGAACGGGAAAGGATTTGATTGCCAGATATGTCTACGAACAATCGCCCCGGAAAAAGGAAGTGTATGTGCCGATAGACTTGGGAAGCATCCCCGAAACATTGTTCGAAAGCGAGCTCTTCGGCTATGAAAAAGGAGCTTTTACCGATGCGCGCAACGGTAAACCGGGACGGATGGAAGTAGCTTCGGGAGGTACCTTGTTCCTCAACGAAATAGGCAATCTGAAACTGCCGCTACAAGCCAAACTGCTCTCAGTCATCGAGCAACGGAGAAGTTCACGGATCGGCTCCACCGCTTCTTATCCGGTGGATGTGCGGTTGATATGCGCTACCAATTCCGACCTATACGCAGCTATTGACAAGGGAGAATTCCGCCAAGACTTGCTGTACCGCATCAATACGATTGAAATCCGTATTCCTCCTCTGCGTGAACGGGGCAATGACTTATTCCTACTGGCCGATTTCTTTCTGCAACGCTACAAGAAGAAATACAGGAAAGACCTTCGTGGCATTTCAAAAGAAGCACGCAAGCAGATGCAGCTTTATCGCTGGCCGGGAAACGTAAGGGAATTGGAACATGCCATCGAACGTGCAGTAATTCTTTCCGGAAGTACACTGCTGACTGCGGAAGACTTCAACCTCCGGAACAGGCAATCACAAGAAGCGGTCTCCGAAAGGGAAAGATACAATATAGAACGGATGGAAAAAGAGAACATCAACGAAGTACTCCGCATCTGTGGCGGCAACATCACGCTGGCGGCAGAAATGTTAGGCATCACAAGAACATCACTCTACAGAAGAATCGAGAAATTTAAGCTATGAAACAAACCTGGACAAAATCTCCCCTCTGCCTGACAATGGCCTTGCTGCTATGCTGCATAACCACCGCCTGCCTTGCCCTTCATGGCTTCTACATCAGTTTATGCATCTCCATCCTGCTAACGCTGGGCGTAGCCTATGCCATCTACCGTTATATTCTGCGTTCAGCCCGGGCTATGGCACAATTCATATGGGCTGTACGTTATTCCGAATTTCTTTCTTCTCCGATACAAGGCTGTGAAAGCCAACGTTCGCTGCCGCCGGAACTGCTGGCAGAGATGCAGGAAGCATTGGAGCACTACCGCCGTAATCTGCAAAAGAAGGAGAGTCGGCTGCAATACTTCCAGGCACTTGCCAACCACATAGACATTGCCATACTGGTCTATACCCCGGACGGAACTATGGAGTGGATGAACGAAGCGGCCAAACGGCTCATCGGCTCAAATACCGACAATATAGCCCTCAAAGTACCCAAAAGGATCGACGACCTTCATCCTTTCCACTCCGAATTGCCCGGAAAATTGTATAAGCTCAAGGCCGGTGACCTATCTGTCCTGCAAATTAAACGGAAAGATGAGCATATCCAACTTGCCCTCTCAGGTATGGAATTTACCATTCAAGGCAGACAACTCATCATCGCCAGCATGAAGAACATACACTCTGCCCTGGACAGCCAAGAAACGGAGGCTTGGCAGAAACTGATCCGCGTACTGACGCATGAAATCATGAACTCCATCACCCCCATCATCTCTCTCACTGAACTGCTGTCCAGACAGATAGAAGAGCTGAAGGGCGATGAGGGAACCAAATCCGAAATACTCCAGATGCTCCAGACCATCAGCCGACGCGGCAACGGATTGGTACACTTTGTCGGCAACTACCGGGAGGTTTCCCATCTTCCACAGCCCTTACTGAAACCACACACCGCGCAGGATATTCTGCAAGATACCCTGCAACTTATGCAAAGTGAACGGAACGACTTACAGCTCTCGCTTCCCAGAAACTCCCTATGCATCATTGCAGACAAAGCCCAGATTGAACAGATCCTTATCAACCTCATAAAGAATGCCCGTGAAAACGAGGCAGAACATATCGTTCTTTCCTCAGGCATCACTTCCACTGACCACCCCTACCTGCGTGTGGCAGACGACGGGACCGGCATCGAACCGGATGTACTGGAACGTATCTTCATCCCTTTCTTTACTACCAAGCCATCCGGTTCAGGAATCGGGCTGACCATTTCACGACAAATCATGCACCAGCACAACGGAAACATCACTGTCAGCTCTCACCTTGGAGAAGGAAGTACCTTCACGCTGCTATTTCCATCTATTTAAACCGCGACGTATCCACCGCCTCCCGTTGCTTCTCCTTATATCCTCCGAATTTATAGGTAAACGATACGCCGAATTCGCGGAAGCATGAGTAATGATTCGTCACATTCTGCGTCTGGAAGCGGATGCGGGGAGAAATCTGTCCCGTCTCAAAAATGTCGTTGCAGTAGAGGTTGAGGATGGCTTTGTTCTTGGCGAAGCCGTAGCGCAGGGCAATATTCACATTGCCCGACGTAGGCAGGTCGTAGATGCCCTGAATGGCTTTACTATGCACAAATCCGGTCACCGTCAGCTTCAAGTCGGGTTTGGTGGAGAGAGTAAAAGTATTGTTCATCTGGGCAATGCCATAGCATTGCTTTCTGTCGAAAGGAATATCCCAGAAATCACCATCCTTTTCGCGATGCCACAAGCCGATGAGGGTAAGGCGAGAATTCAACCAATCCTTCACCTTAAATGGGATAGAGGCTTGTATTCCTGCTTGTTGCTGATAATCAAAATTGAGTGTCTTGTAGATTTCAACCAGACGTTCGGAAGATTGGTAGAGCGTCTGTACGGAGTAGTCCTTGGTATGGTTGAACCAAGCGCTGAAGATGTATTTGCTCTTCAAAATATAGGTCATTTTAAGCTCATACTCTTGCGCCGGTTTCAGCAACGGATTACCATGCAGCTCAGAGTATCCGCCACCGATGTAAGAGACGGCATCCTGCACCGCCCAGTAGTCGGGATAGTCCTTGTCGCTGCTCAGAGAGAGCTGAAGGATATGTCCCGGTGACGGCATATAGTTCAAGTTGACGATGGGATACCAGTCCCACTGGTTCCAGACGGGAGTCTTGTAATGCTCCACAGCCAGGGAAGCGTCCAAAGCGAGTTTGTCGCCGAAACTCTTGCTGGAACCTGCATAGATATTCCAGGTCTGCTCGCGGCGGCGGGACTTCATATTGCTCAAGGCATCCGATGAGGTCAGTTGTCCGCCGGTTTCGGGGTCATAATAATATTGGTAGCTGTTGTCGATGCTGGTAGTATAGATGGCTCCGTAATTCAAATCCCAACCTTTTCCCAGACTGTGCTCCTGGGCCAGAAAGAATTTCCATCGGTTGATACGTTGGCAATCTTCGGTGTAGAAGTCGAGTTCCTCGTCCTGCATGCGGCTATGCAGCAACTGGTCGGACGGGGAACGGTAGTAGGTCAGTTCGGCACCGGCTTTGAGGCCGAAAGGGGTACGATAGTCCAGACGGCCGTTGTGCAGCCAGTCGGTGCTATTGCCATGAGTTGTGGACACCTGCGTGCCCGTCACGCCCTTCCAGTTGTGGGAGGTGGAATAGCCACCGTTATAGACGAAACTCAGCTGATGGTCCTTGGCGATGTTATAGTCCGCCCCTACCCTGAAATTATGGGTATGACTGCGGCCACGGCCCACCTCATATGTTGTCATGGGGTGAACCGAGCCGTCTGCCAGGGTGTGCACAGCCTCTTTGTCGGTAGTAGAGTAGCCCCGGCCATGGCTGTGCGAGTAAAGAAAATCTGCTGAGAATTTATTTTTGCTGAAGAGCAGGCTGGCGCGTTCCTCAAAGCCTTCGTTATGCTTCTGGCGATACTTGGCATAGAGTTCGCCTTGCCAGGAGTCTGGGCCGCCTGCCGATTGTTTCAAGGTGATATTGATCAGTGCGCCACGCACCTGGTAGCGTGCAGGGGCGTTGTACATCACTTCCGCCTTCTCTATGCGGCTGGCAGGGATGCTGCGCAGCAAGGAATAGAGCTGCTCTGTGCTGAGGGTGGTTACTTTGCCGTCCAGGATAACGGTGACTCCCTGGCCTGCCAACTGCAGCCCGCCATTCATCTCGATGACACCGGGAAGCTCTTTCACGGCATCGTAGGCATTGTCTACGGGGAGGTTCCGGATAAGGCGGGGCAGGTCGTACACCAGCTTGCCTTGCGCTGCCTTAACGATGGGGCGTTCACCGGTAATCATCACTTCCGGCAAGGTCTGATAAAGACTGTCCAGACGGGCATCGGTCGTAATAAGGCTGTCGGCGCTGAGGATGCGGTTGTCGTCCGCACCGGAGGTGGTTGCAGTGCCGTTGTTCTCTTGTGCCGAAAGGCTGATGCTCAAAGCACAGCATACAATAGGGAGTAAATAGAATCGTTTCATGTTCTTCTTTTTATTTATGTTTATATTCTTCTTCTGCAAATCTTCGTCTGCAAAGTACGGCAGAATCAGCAGAAACTTGTGTTATCAGCGGCTTACCAAGTGTTATCCAGTGTTATCGGGAGTGTTATTTAGTCTTATCGGATGATAGGGTTCACAATATTAATCTTACCTTTGTATGTATAAAAGTAACCGGAAACAAACATGAAACTGCCATTCAAATATATTGCCATACTTGTCATCGTCTCCCTGGCTGGCATCTTCGCCTACCAAGCCTACTGGCTGACGGGGCTCTACCATACCATGCACAGTGAAATGGAAAGGGACATCACCGAAGCCATGCGCATGAGCGACTATAACGAAATGATGATACGCGTGGATAAAATGAAGCAGGACGACATAAACCACGGTGAAGTCAGCGTATCAGCCGGATACAGCGATGACGGAAAATCATTTGTCCGTAGCAGTACCACCATCTCCCGTGAAGATTCTTTGGACAACACCACCCTGCACGAAACCTTCATGCCCAAAGGAGACAGTGTTTACGTGACCCACCCGAACGATTCAACCCGCGTGGAAGTCAGTGTCAGGGACTCGGACAGCTCTCCCCAATCCGCATTGAGTGCCAAAGGGGGACTGGATGTGATTTTGCGCGACCAAAACAGTATGCTGGAACTCGCCACCTACTTCCAGCGCGGACTGCATTCGGGACTGGACATCATTTCCGACCCCGACGTAATGCTTTATGACAGCCTGCTGACTTCATTCCTGCACGACCGTAACATCAATCTTCCCCATAGGCTGCTACATCTTCACAAAGGCAGTAAATGGGACTCTACCATTCTCTATATAGATACATTGGTAAACATCGGTACTCCCGGCTATGTGCCTACCTCAAAAGCTGTGGAATATAATTATTCTTTCGACATCAATACAAGTCAAAGCTACCGTCTCATCATGGAACCGGTCGGCATGCTGGTTCTGCGGCAGATGTCGGGCATTCTCACCACGTCATTCATCATCTTGATTGTACTCGCTTTCTCCTTCTGGTTCTTGATACGCACCATCTTGAAACAGAAGACACTGGAAGAGATGAAGAGCGATTTCACCAACAACATCACCCACGAACTGAAGACCCCCATCGCCGTAGCCTACGCCGCCAACGACGCTCTGCTCAACTTCAACCAAGCGGAGGAAAAGGCCCAGCGCGACAAATACCTGCGTATCTGCCAGGAACAGCTTCAGCGCCTCAGTGGACTGGTTGAACAGATACTTTCCATGAGTATGGAACGCCGCAGGACTTTCCGCCTGCACCCGGAGGAGTTTGCAATACGTGATATTCTGGAAACGCTCATCGAACAACACAAGCTGAAAGCGGAAAGCTCCGTCCACATATCGGTGGACATCGAACCGGAAGATTTGAGCGTACTTGCCGACCGCACGCATTTCAGCAACATCATCAGCAACCTGATAGACAACGCCATCAAATATTCGCACGGAGAAGCCGAAGTGGCCATCCATTGCCGCAAGGTAACCGTCGAAGGGCAGAATGAACAGACTGAAATCTCCGTCAGCGACCACGGTATCGGTATTGCTCCCGAGAAGCAGAAGCACATCTTCGACAAATTCTACCGCGTACCCACGGGTAATCTGCACGATGTGAAAGGCTATGGGCTGGGATTGTTCTATGTGAAGACCATGATAGAGAAGCATGGTGGCAGCGTATCGGTAAAGAGTGAGTTGGGAAAAGGAAGTACCTTTACGATAAGGATATGATAACATTATTTGTTAGGGTACTTTACATTACTTGTTAAGGAGCTTTACATTACTTGTAACAAAAGCGACAATTATGGAAAAGATAACCGTACTTCTGGTTGAGGACGAACAGACCCTCGCCATGATTATCAAGGACACATTGGAAGGGCAGAACTTCATCATCCACACCGCAGCAGACGGTGAAGAGGGATTGCGCAAGTTCTTCGACCTCCGTCCCGACGTGCTGGTGGCAGACGTGATGATGCCCCGCATGGACGGCTTTGAAATGGTGCGCCGCATCCGGCAGACCGACAAACAGACCCCGGTACTATTCCTTACCGCCCGTTCCGCCATCAACGATGTGGTGGAAGGGTTTGAGCTGGGTGCCAACGACTACCTGAAAAAGCCTTTCGGAATGCAGGAACTCATTATCCGCATAAAGGCCCTGGTAGGCAAAGCTTTCTCCTTTACAGAGGAAAAGCCCAAAGAAACTACCGTTTTTGAAATCGGTGACTACCGTTTCAATTCCGTCACTCAACGACTTGCTTTTGCAGGCACCCCGACTTCACCTAACGCGGATACGGAAGTGGAACTCTCCCACCGCGAGTCCGAGATACTGAAACGTCTTTGCGAGAACCGCAACCAGGTGGTCAACACCCAGAATGTATTGCTCGACCTCTGGGGAGACGACAGCTTCTTCAACTCCCGCAGCCTGCATGTGTTCATCACCAAACTGCGGCATAAACTGGCCGGAGACGAGCGCATCCGTATCGTCAATGTGCGGGGAATAGGATATAAACTAATAGTGAACTAAACTAAAACTAAACTACTATTTATGAAAAAGTTATTATTCATTACTTTTATCTGTTCCTCACTCTGCGCCTATGCACAGAGCGAGATTCCGGAAGACACAATAAAGAACCGGCCTCCCGTAAAGAAAGAGCAGATTCCCTTTTCTCCAAAAGAGAACAAGCGTACAGGCCTTGATGAAAGCCAGCCCCAACAAAGTCTGCAGGGCGAACAGCAGGAAGAGATAAATCTCCATCTCCCTCCCTCCGACTATGTGGAGCCCCTGCCCTGGACGGACATGAAGAAGATACACTTTCAGAAAAACATCTTTGAATGGGACTTCCAGCGTTTCGCCGATTTCCTGCTCTCGCCGGAAGTCGTACTGACGATGTACGGCAGCCATAACACCTATCCTGCAATGGGCTCCATCATGCAGGCTGGCGCAGGAGTTACTTATTACAGTCCCGACGGACATTGGGAATTGAGCGGCGGAGTGTATGCCGCCCACTATTCCATCTCCCAACCTTCATCCATTACCGGTGCCCAGTATGCCAAAAGGGATGCCCCCCGGGGTACTCAATGGGACATAGGCTACAATGCCTCCGTATCCTACCGCATCAATCCCTACATGCGTCTACATGCCTTCGGCCAGTATTCGGGCTACGGGAGAAGTAACTCCTTTCATGGATATATGAACCCGATGTATCCGCAAAGCGGTTATGGCATGGTACTGGAACTGAAAGTGACGGACTGGCTCGACCTCAACGGAGGGATGGAACGAAGATACGACCCCACTAAAATGAAATGGGTAAATTCGCCCATCTTCGCCCCTACCATTCGTATAAAGAAATAGAAATAATACAAAGATATTTCCGGAAATAGAGGGAAACGAGTATCTTTGTTCAGTCCGCCCCTATGCGGCAGACAGCAACTGAAATTGTGAACAAAGAACTATGAAACGAATCTTCTTCTGCATCATCATTTTACTTGCAGGCATGTCATCCGTCAGCGCACAGAACGGGATGCCTGCCGATACGGTACGTACTGCAGTACATGGCGAAGCGTCTCCCGAAGGCATGTCTCCGTCTGAAAAGGAGCTTCTGCCGGACGTGAAGAATTACGACGGCTTCCTGCTGGATATGGGGCTGATGAATCTGTCCACCCCCACTCTTCCCAAATTCACTTTGGAGATACCGGATGCCAGCAAAGACTATAGCCGCATCTTCCAGTTGAACCCGAACGTGACTTATTCACAAGGTCTTTCGAACATATTCTCACTCAGCAACTCTCGGTATTTCAGTTCGAATCCCTTCGGACTGACGGGCTTCTGGGGCTCTACTGACAACCTGCAAATGGGAAGTTTCACTTTGAAGAACGGCATGCGCATCCATACGTACGGCGAATATGACAAGGACGGCTGGAAAGTGCCCAACCCTTCCGCACTGCCTTGGGAAAAGAACAATTTCAAAGGGGCGTTCGAGCTGAAGTCTGCCAACGGAGCCTTTGGCATACGCATCGAGGTACAGCAGGGCAGACACGTGCCCTATTGATGCCCATCACTTAACAACAGAATCAATGACAAGAAAGAAAATACTGGTGATAGGCGCCAACGGTTTTACCGGCAGACGCATCCTGGATGATTTGTCCCGCAACTTGTCTTACCAGACAACGGGCTGTTC
Organism: Bacteroides sp. AM41-16; assembly: GCF_003603495.1. Taxonomy (NCBI): domain Bacteria; kingdom Pseudomonadati; phylum Bacteroidota; class Bacteroidia; order Bacteroidales; family Bacteroidaceae; genus Bacteroides; species Bacteroides sp. AM41-16. The sequence continues at coordinate 172,074 of NZ_QTNE01000001.1, forward strand.
CCTGCACGACGACATCTGTCCCCATTCGGGCGACTATCGCTTTATCCGTACGGATATATGCAACCGCCAGGCGGTGAAAAAGCTTTTCCAGGAAGTACAGCCGGATGTTGTAATCAATACCTCCGCCCTCTCCGTCCCCGATTACTGCGAAACGCACCATGCAGAAGCGGATGCCGTCAACATTACTGCCGTGAAGCATCTGGCAGAATGCTGTGAGGCGGGAGGCAGCCGTTTTATCCATCTTTCCACCGACTTCGTTTTCGGTGGTGATACGGACCGACCCTATACGGAGGAGGATATTCCCGCTCCCGTTAATTATTACGGCTACACCAAACTGGAAGGTGAGAAACGTATCGCTGCCGTTTGCAGGGATTATGCCATCGTGCGCGTAGTGGTGGTGTACGGTGCCGCCCTGCCCGGACAGCATGGAAATGTGCTCCAACTGGTGGCAAACAGATTAAGGAACAATGAGGAAGTGTTCGTCGTATCCGACCAATGGCGTACGCCCACCTTCGTGGGAGACGTGTCGCAAGGAGTGGAGAAGCTGATAAGTCATCCGCAAAACGGTATCTATCATCTCTGTGGCAGCGAGTGCCTGACCATTGCAGACATCGCTTATCGGGTAGCGGACGTATTGGGGCTGAATCGCTCGCTCATCCGTCCCGTCACCACGAAGGAGATGAACGAAAAGACACCACGTCCCCGTTTCAGCGGGCTGAGTATAGAAAAGGCACACCGGGAACTGGGGTATCAGCCGCGCACGCTGGAGGAAGGAATAAAGCAGATGTTCGGATGGTAAATGATGCAGTCGGATGGTAAATGATGCAGGTTGAGGATGGCAGCAGATTCGACTACAGCAACTCCGGCTCTGCCAGTCCTTTCTCTTTGCGATACACACGTACCATCTCCAGAATCACATCTCCATATTTCTCCGCCCCTTTCTTTCCGAAATACGGAATGCGTACAAGCATAGCCTTATCCGAAGGAAGCAGATTGCTGATACCCAGAATTGCCTTCTGCTGAATGACGGTGTATACGGGCAACCCCAACGCGGAAGCTTCTGCATTGCGCCATGCCACCAAGCGGTTGTAAAGTTCCGGATGCAACACATCCGTGGGTACTTCAACAGCCGCAGCATCGCGTTTCCGCTCACGCGGACGTTTCTCTTTATCAGCCTGCTTACTGCTTCCCTGCCCTTCTTTGGCAGCGGCACTTCTCCCTTTGCCTTTACCCTTCTGCAAAGCCGAATCATCAATGGAAAGCAGTGCTTTCTGCTTCAAGTATTCTGCCACATGGAAACCATTCTCCAGCACATAATCCAGCAAATCAGTCTTCAAGTCAAACATTTCCTCCAGCTCCTCCATGGCATCCCGGAGCTTCTTCTTCAACTCTTTATTATCAGAAGTTACCGCACTCGCCATCACCGCATCCAGCGGTTGCAACTGCTCTTGAAAATAAGTGGCGGCAGCGTGTATGCGCCCCTGCAAAGTCGGGTCGGCTGCATAGTCCTGCGCAGTATCAATCAGGCGGGTATACTGGATACCGAACTTCTGGGCCACTTTCGTCACTTTGTCGTGAAAACGTTCCACTTCCTCCTTGCAGGCTGCGAGTTGCTTGGGAAAGAGCTTGTACAAGTGTTCGTCTATCAGCCGCACATACCGCCGCAAAGCCTGCTCCATGGGCTGGAAATCGAACAAGCCCGACAGCAGTTCCAGGAAATAGGTCTGCTGCAAGGAACGGAAGCGTTTCTCGTCCGGCTCGTTTCTCCGTGCCTCCATCGTGAAGGTATCTACTGCATGGTCACTGATAACGGCCTTTGCAGAAAGCGGGGCACTGAGCACCACTCCCTCCAATGTCTTGCAGCGGCTCAGAGCCACATAGGTCTGCCCATGCGCAAAGGAGGCACCGGCATCAATCACGGCACGTTCAAACGTCAGTCCCTGGCTTTTGTGAATGGTAATCGCCCACGCCAGCTTCAGCGGATATTGCCGGAATGTTCCTTCAATATCTTCTGTAATCTCCTTGGTTTCCTCATCAAGCACGTATTTGGCATTCGTCCACTCTTCCTCCTGAAGTAAGAAGGTAGCGTCGCTTCCCTTACTGCGCACTTCAATTCCATCTGCCGACACGGCTGTCACCTCTCCAATCATGCCATTGTAGTAACGGTGCTCACCGGAGGTGTCGTTCTTCACAAACATTACCTGGGCACCGCGTTTCAGTTCCAGTACTTCATCCGTGGGATAGGAATATTCGGGAAACTTTCCGTCAATCTTGGCACGAAAGGCATACGAGCGTCCCGGAAGTTGTTCCAGCTCATGGTCATTAATCCGTTGGGCCTGATAATTGTGGGTCACCAGGCGGATGTATCCTTCTTCTTTATCTGGTACGAAATTGGGAATATACCGGCGGTTCAAGGCTTCCAGCACTTGCCCGTCACAACGGTTTTCGCGAATGCGGTTCAGTAATTCAAGAAAAGTCCCGTCGTTCTGCCGATAGACTTTCTTTAGCTCTATGGTGCAATATTCCGTCTGCTTCAAGGCCTGGCTGGAGAAGAAATAAGGCGTGTCATAGTATTTGCGCAGCATCTGCCACTCATCGTCTTTCACTACGGGAGACAGCTGCTGTAAGTCGCCAATCATCAGCAGTTGCACGCCGCCAAAGGGTTTGTTCCGGTCGCGGAACCGCCTCAAGACGGCATCCACCGAATCGAGCAAGTCGGCACGGACCATACTGATTTCATCGATGACCAATAAATCTATGCTGCGTATAATGTTGATTTTCTCTTTCCCGTAACGAAAACGGTAGGTTGCCTTGCCATCTGCGCTGAATGAGCTTTCGGGCACATAAGGAGCGAAAGGTACTTGGAAAAAGGAGTGGATGGTGACACCGCCTGCATTGATAGCGGCAATTCCCGTCGGTGCAAGTACAATCATCCGTTTCGGACTCTCTGCCCTCAGTTTTCGCAGGAAAGTTGTCTTACCGGTACCTGCCTTGCCGGTCAAAAAAAGATGAGTGCCTGTGTTTTCAATGAATTGCCATGCAAGCGCTATTTCGGGATTATTCTCCATTGATATGTTTATTATTCAACCAATCCGCTCTCTCTCAGAATGATACGGATTTCATCAGTAGCCATATATGATAATAGGACAAAGATAGCGGTTATTTCGTTATCCTTGTCCTATTATTCCATTTATTTGTACCCATCCTGAGAAAGCCCTTTACGGGGCGATCCGGGCTATTTCAAGCTACCGCCGATAATATCGAGCAGCTCATTCGTAATGGCCTGCTGACGGCTCTTGTTATACTGTTTCGTCAAATCTTGAATCAACTCGTTGGCATTATCTGTCGCCGTCTGCATGGCTAGCATACGGGCAGCATGTTCCGAAGTATTGGAATCGAGAAGCACGGTAAATATCTTCTGACTCAACACTTTTGGCAGAAGTTCCGCTATCAGTTCACCGACGGAAGGTTCCACAATGTAATCATTATTAAAACTGCGGGCATCCTCCGGTACATCTTCTGCCGCCTCCTGCGCTACTTGCGTCAGGTCAATGGGCAGATAATTCTCGCGGAGCAGCACCTGCGAACCCATCGATTTGAAGTGATGGTAAATCAGCTCCACATGGTCAATCTGCTTTTCCACAAACTCATGCATCAACTTCTCTGCCAGCTCATACGCTTCAACGTACGAAGGCTTGTCTGCCATCACCTGGTAGCTGCCTTGCGGCACATATCCCATTTTCTTGACGGCTTCCTCCACCTTTCTCCCAACGGGATATATCAGAATATTCTCCTTGCCCAGCGACTGGTAATCTTCCAAAGTCCGTTCCAGCATCTTCGCCACATTCGAGTTGAATGCACCGCACAAGGAACTATTGGACGAAAACGCCACGACCGCTACCCTCGTCACGGGTCTTTTCTCGGTATAGGGCGACTCGAAGGAAGCATCCGTACGCAGAAAGTTCGTCAGAATCTCATTCAGCTTCCGTTGATAAGGCAGCATATTCTCAATCCGCCCCTGCGCCTTATGCAGTTTGGCAGATGCCACCATCTTCATAGCCGATGTTATCTGGCGTGTACTCTTGACGGAGCTTATTCTATTTTTTACCTCTTTCAGTGAAGACATATATCTATTTACGATTTAATTATTTACGATTTACGATTGAAGTTACTTTTGCTTGCAGCCGATTTACCACTTACCATATAGAGTAGCCCCAATCGTAAATCGTAAATCGTCCAATCGTAAATTACATGAATTGCCTTGCAACCGCCTCTGCTGTCTCCTCAATCTTCTTGCAGACATCGTCATTGATGGCACCCGTCTTTAAAACGTCGAGTACCTCCATGCGATAGTTCATCTCAAGAGACTCAAGGAAGTTGCGTTCAAACTCGCTGACCTTGTCCAAAGGAACATTCCTCAACAAGCCGTGCGTGCCGCAATAAAGAATGGCAATCTGCTTTTCTACCGGCATCGGGCTGTATTGGGGCTGTACCAGCAGGCGTGTATTCTTCTGTCCCTTGTCGATGGTCAATGCCGTCACGGGGTCCATATCGCCACTGAACTTGGTAAACGCTTCCAGCTCCCGGTACTGTGCCTGGTCAATCTTTAATGTACCTGCCACCTTCTTCATAGCCTTGACTTGGGCATTACCACCCACACGGCTCACAGAGATACCCACGTCAATGGCCGGACGGTTACCCTGGTTGAAGAGGTTCGTATCAAGGAATATCTGCCCGTCAGTGATTGAAATCACATTCGTTGGGATATAGGCGGACACGTCTCCTGCCTGAGTTTCGATAATGGGCAATGCAGTCAGCGAACCGCCACCTTTCACCTTGCCTTTCAGACTGTCCGGCAGGTCGTTCATCTCGCGTGCCACTTCCTCCTGGCTGATAATCTTCGCCGCACGTTCCAACAAACGGGAGTGCAGATAGAAGATATCACCCGGATAGGCCTCACGTCCTGATGGACGGCGCAGAATCAGAGACACTTCACGATAGGCCACCGCCTGCTTGGACAAGTCGTCATAGACCACCAACGCATGACGGCCGGTATCACGGAAATACTCTCCGATGGCAGCCCCTGCAAAGGGAGCGTAATACTGCAATGCAGCCGGGTCTCCCGCCGTAGCAGCCACCACAATGGTATAGTCCATCGCACCGTACTGGTGCAGGGTATTCACGATAGAGGCAACGGTAGAACCTTTCTGGCCAATGGCTACATAAATGCAATATACCGGATCGCCAGCATCAAAATTGGCACGCTGGTTGATGATGGTATCGATGGCAATGGCCGTCTTACCGGTCTGGCGGTCACCGATAATCAGCTCACGCTGTCCACGGCCGATAGGTATCATGGCATCCACAGCCTTCAGACCGGTCTGTAGCGGCTGATTCACCGGCTGACGGAAGATAACTCCCGGCGCCTTGCGTTCCAGCGGCATTTCATAAAGTTCTCCGCCTATCAGTCCTTTGCCATCGAGCGGCGCACCCAGAGGGTCTATTACACGGCCCAGCATACCCTCTCCCACCATGATGGAAGCAATACGCTTGGTACGCTTTACAATGAAGCCTTCCTTGATTTTATCCGTAGGGCCAAGCAACACAGCACCCACATTATCCTCTTCGAGGTTCATCACAATGGCCTTGATGCCGTTGTCGAACTCCAACAACTCGTTGGCTTCGGCATTGCGCAACCCATAGATACGGGCTACACCGTCACTGACTTGCAGTACCGTGCCAATCTCGTCCAACTGTACGCGGGTGTCAATCCCTTCCAGTTGCTTGCGGAGAATATCGGAGACTTCGCTTACTTTTATATTTTCAGACAACATCTTAGTATTTACTATTTTACAATTTACAATTTACTATTTACTATTTGAAAGAACCCGAATCATATACTGTTTGACCTCTACAACTTACGCATCACAAGACTATTAAATAAGTAAATTGTAAATTGTCAAATCGTAAATCACACGATTCTTCTATTCTTATCAATGAACTGCTGTTTCACTTTCTTAAGCTGCGTAGCAATACTGGCATCCAGACGGAAGTCGTTGATGTCGAAGATAAAACCACCTTCAATGGAGGGATCCACTTCAGTCTGCAGCTCCATGCTGGCATGCAGCAGGGAGGAAGCACTGTCATGGATGCGCTCCCGCACTTCCTGGCTGACGGGAACGGCTGTTATCAGCTTTCCTACACCGATATGCTTGTCTTTCCGGTACAAATCCAGAAAACTCAGGCAGATGTACTGGAGAAAGTTTTCCCGCCGGTTCTTCAACACCAGGGTCATGAAACGCGCAAACTCACGGCCCGCAGGAGCATCCCCCACAGCAGCGGTACAGATAAGTGTTAACTTCTCACGTATCGTCAGGATGGGGTTTTCCAATGCCATGCGCAAATCGGGATGTTTCCTGAAGCTACGGTCGAGCATACAAAACTCCTTGTACAGAGTATCTTCTGCCCCCATGCTCTTGGCATATTCCATCAATGCTTTCGCATAACGCATCGAAACGATTCCTATATCCATTTCTTTGAGAATTAATTGTTTTTACTTGCGGCCAGCACTTCATCCAACATCCGGTCTATCATCTCCATCTGCTCATGTTTCTCGTCCAGATTCTTGCGGATAATTTTCTCGGCTATATCTACGGACAAGACTGCCACCTGGCGGCGAATATCGCGGATGGCCTCTTCCTTCTCTTGCTGTATCTGCTTTTTAACTTCGTCCAGCTCCTTCTGCGCGGCGGCTTCCGCCTGCTTGCGTGCTTCGACGATAATCTTGTCACGCTCATGCATCGCCTCCCGCAGAATACGTCCTTGTTCTTTGTTGGCAGCAGCAATCAACGCTTCACTCTCCTCTTTCAGTTTGGAGAGCTGGGCATTTGCTTCGCGTGCCACTTCCAAAGACTGGTCGATGTAGGTCTTGCGACCTTCCACCATCTTGGTGATAACGGGAAAACCGTACTTGGCAAGCACCACAAACACCACACCGAATGAAAGGAGCATCCAGAACAGCAGACCACTATCGGGTAATAACAATGACATAATTTTATTTACTATTTGACAATTTACGATTTACAATTTGGCTGCGCGGTGATGCTGCACGGACAAATTGTAAATGGTAAATGGTAGATTGTACATTATAAAAAGAATACCAATAAACACACAACTACTGCCAACAAAGCAACACCTTCAATCAAGGCAGCGGCAATAATCATGTTCATACGGATATCTCCGGATGCTTCCGGCTGGCGGGCAATGGCCTCCATAGCAGAACCGCCGATTTTACCAATACCTACACCAGCACCAATAACAGCCAAACCAGCACCAATGGCTGCACCCAGTTTACTAACTCCCACACCTGCCGCAGCAGCTTGCAATAATACAGATAGTAACATAACTTTCAGTTTTTAAATGGTTATTTTTATTAATATTTATATTCCCAATAATCGTATCACTTCACCGCCTTCTCCTTATGCTCTTCCTGCGCCAGACCGATGAACACGGCTGACAGCATGGTGAACACATATGCCTGGATAAAGGCAACCAACAACTCAAGTGCATTCATAAAGATATTGAACAACACCGATGCCACGGTCAGCGTTCCGTTCAAAGCAGGTCCCATACTGGCCGAGATGAATATCAGGCAGGTAAGCACCAGCATTGCCATGTGCCCTGCCAGCATATTGGCAAAAAGACGTATCATCAAAGCAAACGGTTTGGTGAAAATACCGAAGAACTCGATAAACGGCATCATGGGGACCGGTACCTTCAGCCACCAGGGCACATCCGGCCAAAAGATATCTTTCCAATAAGTCTTGGTTCCAAAGATATTCACGGCCAAGAAAGTACAGATGGCCAATACCATCGTAATGGCTATATTTCCCGTCACGTTGGCCCCTCCGGGAAAGAAAGGAATCAGCCCCATAATGTTGTTGATGAAAATAAAGAAGAAGGCCGTCAGCAAGTAAGGTGCGAATTTACGGTACTTCGGACCGACACAGCTCTTTATAATATCATCGTTCACCATCATGATAAACATCTCCATAAACCCGATGAAACCACCGGGAGCGGCACTTCCCTGCGGGTGCTTGCGATACCAGTGCGCCACACTCAAAATGATGAGAAGCAGCAATGCGCTGTTGATGAGCAAAGCCAGTGTCACCTTCGTGATGGAGATGTCCAACGGGCGTATTTCGTTTCCGGTGGCATCATACTCCACCAGCTTGCCTTCGTACTTGCTTCCTGCGGGAGCGATGGAAAAGCCTTCATAACTTCCACCGTTCTCCTCCAGACGTGAGGATAGAAAGGCATGCCATCCGGTGGTAGAGCTATGCACTATTACCGGCAAAGGAATCGTAACGTGAGTTTCGCCCCACGTCGTGATGTGCCATTCGTAAGAATCGCCGATATGCCCGAAGACAATCTCCTTCACGTCCACCGTATTCTCGGCCCGCACCGTGGCGGGTAGCAACATGCCCAGTGCCAGCAGAATTACAGTCAGTATGTTACGCAATCTTTTCATTGTTACTTTTCTTTTTCAGTTTCCGATTCGCCTCAAAAGTGAAGAAGAACCAGGAATCATAAATCAAATATATCAGATAGTTGGCTATAAACGTCAACAAAAACGCCCTGGCTTCCTCACGTACTGCAACGCAATAAACCAGCATCACAATCATGGAGACCAGCATTCTCATCACACGCATCAGCAGATAAATCTGCAACATTCGTCCTGGCATCCGGTGACGGCAGCTTTCGGTCATATTAATCATGAATACTCCGAAAACAAAGAAGAAAAGCGGAATCAGCGGATAACCGCCGAAATAGTGATGCGGATTTATCGAAAAATACGCCCAACCGCCTACAATTCCTATCAATACCGTCAAGAGCGCTGTATGCAATAAGTAGTTTCTCTTAGTAATAGTCACGCCAACAACCTCTATTTTTTAATTTTTAATTTTTTAATAGCCTATTGCTGTTCTATACAGACGGCAACCCTTCCGTTACTCATCTCCACGAATCCGCTTTGAATATCCAACTCATGTTCCTCACCGTCCGTTGCGTAAATCAATTTCCCCGTTCCCAACGATGATACAATCGGTGCATGCTGCGGCAGGATAGAAAAAGAGCCCATAGTGCCCGGCAATGTAACACTTTCCACTTCCCCGTTGAAGAGTTCCTTCTCCGGTGAAACAATATTCAAATGCAACTTTTTCATCATCAAAGCTCCCAGACTTTTAATTTTTAATCGTTTTTCCCCCTGCCTGCTCCAGTAGTTTCTTACCCTTCTCAATGGCTTCTTCAATGGTTCCCACATTCAAGAAAGCAGGTTCGGGCAGGTAGTCCACCTCTCCGTCAAGAATCATCTTGAAGCCTTTGATAGTGTCCTCAATGGAAACCATTGTACCTGGGACACCCGTAAACTGCTCGGCAACGGCAAACGGCTGTGAAAGGAAACGCTGCACACGACGTGCACGGTTCACCAACGTACGGTCGGCATCAGAGAGTTCCTCCATACCAAGGATGGAGATAATGTCTTGCAATTCCTTGTTGCGCTGCAATATTTGTTTTACACGTTGTGCCACTTCGTAGTGTTCTACCCCCACGATGTGTGGGTCGAGAATGCGTGAAGTAGATTCCAACGGGTCCACAGCAGGATAAATACCAAGTTCAGTAATCTTACGACTCAACACCGTGGTGGCATCGAGGTGGGTAAACGTTGTGGCAGGTGCCGGGTCCGTCAAGTCATCGGCAGGCACATATACAGCCTGCACGGAAGTGATGGAGCCGTTTCTTGTAGAGGTAATACGCTCCTGCATGGCACCCATTTCCGTTGCCAGTGTCGGCTGATAGCCTACGGCAGAAGGCATACGGCCCAGCAAGGCCGAAACCTCGGAACCGGCTTGGGTGAAACGGAAGATATTATCAATGAAGAACAGAATGTCACGCGGACCGTCCGTCTCCGCTCCCATGTCACGGAAGGACTCGGCCACCGTCAACCCAGACAATGCCACGGACTGACGCGCACCGGGAGGTTCGTTCATCTGACCGAATATCAAAGACACTTGTGATTTGGCCACTTCGTCATAATCTACTTTGGACAAATCCCAATGGCCTTCCTCCATACCTTTCTTGAATTCTTCTCCGTAACGGATAACGCCGGATTCAATCATTTCTCTCAGCAGGTCGTTGCCTTCACGTGTACGTTCTCCTACACCGGCAAACACAGAGAAGCCGTGCTGCTTCTTCGCAATATTATTAATGAGCTCTTGGATAAGCACCGTCTTGCCTACACCGGCGCCACCAAACAGACCGATTTTACCGCCCTTGCTATATGGTTCCAGCAAGTCGATAACCTTGATGCCTGTATAAAGCACCTCTTGTACGGTAGTCAAATCTTCAAACTTAGGGGGGTCGCGATGGATGGGATAAGCACCGGTACGGTCCAACTCCTTCATGCCGTCGATAGAGTCGCCCACTACGTTCATCAGGCGGCCTTTGATTTGTGTACCTATCGGCATGGTGATGGGGCCTCCCAGCGGATGCACTGTCATTCCTCTCTGCAGGCCGTCCGTACTGTCCATAGCAACAGTACGCACCGTGTTTTCACCAATGTGCTGCTGTACCTCTACAATCAGTCTTTTGCCGTTCGACCTTTTTATTTCCAGTGCGTCGTGAATACTCGGCAACATCATTTCTGCCTCCGTTCCTTCGAAATAGACGTCTACTACAGGCCCGATTACCTGTGAGATATGTCCGACAATCTGTGACATAAGCAATCTTTTTATTCTATATTTCCTTAATTATTTTTCCCAATACTAAGTTGTAAGTCGCGTGTATCCTCATTAACAAGTCAGCCAAGTCGCGTCTTTCATCAGCTATGTACTCGTACCTATTAACGTTTGTCAGCTATGGTTTGTTCATCCCAATAGTTACATAAACAACAACGCAAATGTATAAACAATTTGCATGTAGTTGTTACCGTGTATAGCATTTTTTGAACAAAAAAGACTATTTTGAACGATTAATACTACAATTGGAACAAATTGTTACAGACATGATAACGTCAGTTAACAATTAGTAAGAAAAAGGAATTGCCTACCCATCTTATGAAAAAACACTGAATTGACAACAGAGATTCTGTATATAATATACAAAAAATAAGCCTTGTCTCTCGACAAGGCTTATTCACAACACAAACACAAAATAAAACACGACAAAACTACTATGCAATCTTACCTGTCTATGCCGGGGAGGCATACGTACTAGTTACGGATATTCACATATACATAAACAGCTTCAGGCTGATTTGCACATTATAAACAAATGCGGGGAGGCATTTGTTTATTGCCTATTTGTTAAAAAACACAAATTCAAAGTTTGTCATTGAATACCTCTTTCACGAAGCTTCAACTGCCATTTCCATGCAGAAAGTAAAGTATCTTCAATACTTGTTTCTGCCTTCCAACCCAGTTCATTGTTTGCCAATTCCGGGTTTGCCCATACCTTCTCAATATCACCGGCACGCCGACCTACTATCTGATAGTTCAGTTTTACACCGGTAGCCTTTTCGAAAGCATTAATCAGTTCCAATACGGAAAGTCCACGACCTGTACCGATATTGAATACTTCCACTTTTTCCTTCTGCTTGTTCTCCAAGATACGGTGGATAGCCACTACGTGTGCTTTGGCCAAATCGACTACATTGATGAAGTCGCGGATACAAGAACCGTCGGGAGTATCATAATCGTCACCAAACACGCTCAGTTTCTCACGGATGCCGATAGCGGTCTGGGTAAGATAAGGAATCAAGTTCTGCGGTACACCGTTAGGCAACTCTCCCAACAATGCTGTGGGGTGTGCACCTATCGGGTTGAAGTAACGCAACAAGATGGCGTTTATCGGAGCACCGGAAGCAACCGTATCACGTACAATCTCTTCATTGATTTGCTTCGTGTTTCCATACGGAGACTCAGCTTTCTTAATAGGTGCCTTTTCCGTTACCGGAAGTTCGTCCGGCTGGCCGTAAACTGTGCAGGAAGAAGAGAATACGATACCTTCCACTCCATGCTTCGGCATCAATTCCAGCAGGTTTATCAGTGAAACCAGGTTATTACGATAGTAAAGCAATGGTTTCTGGACAGATTCACCCACAGCCTTGCTGGCCGCAAAGTGAATGATGGCTTTAATGCCTTTATATTTGGTAAACACAGCGTCAAGACCGGCATAATCCAAGCAATCCAATTCCTCGAATGCAGGGCGGATGCCCGATACCTTCTCTATGTTATCTACAACATCTGCGCTGGAGTTTGACAAATTATCAATAATAACAACTTCATAACCTGCGTTTTGAAGTTCCACCACCGTGTGAGAACCAATATAACCGGTTCCACCCGTAACTAAGATTTTCCCTTTCATATTAAATATAGATAATTTAGCTTTTAGGTTATCAATACGCCACAAATGTAAGGAAATAAATTAATAAAAACAGAAAAAGGGGGATAAATTTTAGTTTATCCCCCTTCCACTTTATTTCCGTTTTTTCTTCTTTAAATCTTCACAACCCCCGAAAAGCCCATGAATGCCATTGCCAGCAGTCCGGCAGTAATCAAAGCTATCGGAGTACCCTGCATACCTTTCGGTACACTAACCAGGCTCATTTGCTCGCGCAGGCCTGCAAACAGTGTCAGTGCCAAGCCGAAACCAAGTGCCGTGGAGAATGCATAAACCACTCCCGTCAGCAAATCATAATCTTTTTGGATAACAAGGATAGCCACACCGAGAATACAGCAGTTGGTAGTAATCAACGGCAGGAACACGCCCAAGGCCTGATACAGAGAAGGAGAAACTTTCTTCAGGATAATCTCTACCATCTGCACCAATGCGGCAATCACCAGGATAAAGGTAATAGTCTGCAAATAGCCCAAATCAAAAGCGTCGAGCACATACTTCTGAATAAGGAATGTCACGATAGTGGCGATGGTGAGCACGAATGCCACCGCTGCCGACATGCCCAATGCAGTCTCCACTTTCTTGGAAACTCCCAAGAACGGGCAAATTCCCAAGAATTGCGACAATACGATGTTGTTTACAAAGATTGCCGAGATAAATATCAATATATATTCCATAATCATTAAATTAAGAATTAAAAACTAAAAATTAAAAGCCCGGCAGCTTACCGCCGATACGTTCTCAATTTTTTCATTTTTAATTTTTCATTATTAATTCTTCTTCATACTGTTGATTAAAGCAATGAGATAGCCCAATGCAATGAATGCACCCGGAGCAAGGACAAATACCAACATGCCGTATTCTTCGGGAAGGATACTCAAGTTGAATATCTTGCCGGTTCCCAGGAACTCACGCACGGCACCCAGTAATGTCAGTGCAATGGTAAAGCCCAAGCCCATGCCCAGACCGTCGAACAAGGAAGCCACCGGATTGTTTTTGGCAGCAAATGCCTCGGCACGTCCCAATACGATACAGTTTACAACAATCAGCGGAATGAACAAGCCCAGCGTGGCGTACAATGCAGGAACGTAGGCTTGCATTATCATCTGCAACAGTGTCACAAATGATGCTATGACTACAATGAATGAAGGGATACGCACCATATCGGGAATCAGATTCTTGATGGCAGAAATCACCACATTGGAACATATCAGCACGAACATTGTAGCCAGTCCCATACCCATACCGTTAATGGCAGAGGAAGTGGTACCCAGTGTAGGACACATACCCAGCAGGAGTACAAACGTAGGATTCTCTTTGATAATCCCGTTCATCATAACTTTAAAATTATTCATATCTTCTACTCCTTTCTCATTTAGCGCTGAGTGTATCCACAGCTTCGGGAGCTGCGGAATCAGCAGGTTGTTCAACATTCTTTTGAGTAGCGCCGGTAGTGCCGTCGGCAGTTTCCTGACCGGCATAGGCAGCATAAGCCGCATTCACTGCATTCAAAAAAGCACGTGAGGTGATGGTAGACGCTGTAATGGCATCTACTTTACCACCGTCCTTGCTCACTGTCAATGCAGCTTCACCCGGATTCATGCCGGTGATGTCACCTTTATTGCCTTTCTTGAACCAGTCGGCAGCCTTGGAACCCAACCCCGGAGTTTCCACATGCGACAACAAGGAGTAGTCGATGATTTTGCCTTCAGCATCGAAACCGACCAACACTTTCAGCTCACCGCCAAAACCCATGGCAACAGCTTCCACAGCAGCTCCGATATATTCTCCGCCTTTGGTGGCAGGATATACAGAATACTGTACTCCGTTTACTTCCTGCATCTTCTTCTCGGCGATGGGGTCATTGTCGAAGCCCGGAACCACCGCACTTACGGCATCGCTCAAGGTCTTTGCATTGGCCTGCGCAATGGGCTCCTTCGTCAATTCGTTTACATAAGCCAGCAACGCTACGGAGATTGCGGTAACGCCCGTAAGTACCAGCAACATATTCTTCAAGGATGATTCTAACTTTTTCATTTCTTCTTCGCTACCTCCCCAAAGCGTTTAGGTTTAACATAGGTGTTGATGAGCGGAGTGAACGCATTCATAATCAGAATGGCAAACGACATACCCTCCGGATATGCACCGAACAGACGGATGATGACAGTCAGTAGGCCGATGCAAACACCATAAATCAGCATACCTTTGTGGCTCATCGGAGAAGTCACGTAGTCCGTAGCCATAAAGACAGCACCCAGCATCAGACCACCGGACAACAACTGTACGACCGGGGATACATAAAGTTCCGGATTGACCAGATACATGATACCGGAGAACACGAATACCGTCACCAGAATAGATACCGGAATGTGCCAGGTGATGATTTTCTTCCACAACATGTAGAACAAACCAAGCAGCAGCGCCAAGGCACTCACCTCACCGAGACATCCTCCATTATTACCTATCAGAAGGTCGAAAGCTCCCGGAAGGTCGCTCAGGGACATGCCCGGAGCACCATTGATGACACCTTTCATAATAGCCAGCGGCGTAGCAGCCGTCGTGGCATCCGTATAGGCTGTCAACTGGCCTACAGCCGGCCATGTCGTCATCTGCACGGGGAATGAAAGCAACAGGAATACACGTCCTGCCAGTGCAGGGTTAAAGGGATTGCAACCCAAACCTCCGAAGGACATCTTGCCTACCCCGATGGCAAACAAGGCACCAAGGATGATAATCCAGATGGGCAGGTTGGAAGGCAGGTTAAAGGCCAGCAACACACCGGTAATGATGGCAGAGCCGTCGGTGATGGTTGTGGTCTCTTTTTTCATGAGGAATTTGCCGATGGCCCATTCAAAGAACAAGCAGGCTGCTACGGAAGTGGCCGTAACAATCAGCGCACCCAGTCCGAAAAAGTAAAGCGAAACAAGGAATGCCGGAATCAATGCGATAAGCACACCGTACATATTCTTCTTCACGCTGTCACCGCCGTGAACGTGGGGCGAAAGGGATACGATTAATTTATTCATACTTCGTTATTTTTTAGCTTGACGTGCACGGATCATCGCTCCTACCTTACCCTTACCCAAGCGGATATAATCCAGCATCGGACGGTTGGAAGGACAAGTGAACTGGCATGAACCGCATTCTATACACGACATAATGTCTTCTTTCTCTACTCTTTCAAAATCTCCGTGGGCCGAAACGGTAGCCAGCAGATACGGCTCCAACCCCATCGGGCAGGCTCCCACGCACTTGGCACAACGGATACAAGGCTGTACTTCGCCGCGCTTGGCTTCCTTCTCGTTCATAATCAGAATACCGGAGCTTCCTTTGGCTGTCGGTACATCCGTATTTACCAGAGCTTTACCCATCATCGGGCCACCGCCGATAATCTTACCCGTATCTTCGGGCAGACCGCCGCAAGCTTCAATCAGCTGCTTCATCGGCGTACCGATACGTGCCAGGAAATTGGACGGCTTTGCCAACGACTTACCAGTCACGGTAATGACACGCTCAAACAGAGGTTTGTTCTTCTGTACGGCCTGGTAAACGGCAAATGCGGTACCCACATTCTGCACCACAGCTCCCGTGGAGATAGGCAGCGCACCGGCTGCAACCTGGCGACTGATGACAGCATCAATCAACTGTTTTTCACCACCCTGCGGATATTGCACCTTCAAGGGTACCACCTCGATACCTGCATAGCTGGAAGCGACTTTCGTCATCAGCTGGATGGCATCGGGCTTGTTGTTCTCAATGCCGATGAACGCCTTGTTCACCTTTACCGCTTTCATCAGAATGGATACACCTACCATAATTTCTTCCGCATGTTCCAGCATCAGCTGATGGTCGGCAGTCAGATACGGTTCGCACTCTACGGCGTTGATGATGACACACTCTGCCTTGAATGCAGGAGGAGGACACAACTTGACCTGCGTAGGGAAGCATGCACCGCCCAGACCTACGATACCGGCATCGGCAATTTTCTTCACGATTTCCTCGGAAGTCAGACTGCATTCCTTCACCAACGTTTCGGAACGGTCAATGGATTCTTCCCATTCATCCCCTTCTACGTCAATGAATATAGCAGGCTTGGCGTAACCGCTGGCATCGACAATCGTGTCAATCTTAGCGACTTTCCCGCTGACAGACGAATGAATGGCTGCTGATACAAAACCGCCGGGCTCGGCAATCTTTGTACCCACTTTCACAACATCACCTTTGGCAACGATAGGCTTGGCAGGAGCACCGATGTGCTGTCCCAGCAAGATAGCGGCCTTGGCCGGAATCTCTGCCTTGATGATAGGCTGATGTGCTGAAAGTTTATTTTCGTGTGGATGGACTCCACCAATTGAAAATGTCTTCAACATACAATTCTGTATTTTTAGTCGTTTATTTACTTTATTAATTCATACCTCAACTTGGGAAGTCTAAACCTCTGCTTTGGGAGTCTCAACCTCAGCATTAGGAGCTGCAACCTTTACTTGGGGAGCTGCATCGTCAGCCTTCGGTTTGCGCGGCGGGAAGTTGAGGGCAATGATTGTGTTTTGCGGACAAGCTTCCTCGCACTTGCGACAGGATTTACACTTATTGGGGTCAATGTAAGCCAGATTGTTTTCCAGCGTGATAGCCTCGAACGGACAAACCTTCACACACTTGCCGCAACCGATACATGCCACGGTACAAGCCTTGCGTGCTACGGCCCCCTTGTCCTTGTTTACACACTGTACGTAAATACGACGTGATTTCTTGCCTTGAGGACGGATTTCAATAATAGATTTCGGACAAGCCTTGGCACAAGCTCCACAAGCCGTACACTTTTCCTCATCCACTTCGGGAAGTCCGGTCTCCGGATTCATGTGGATAGCATCGAACTGGCAGGCAGCCACACAGTCGCCGCATCCCAGACAGCCATAACTACAACCCGTTTCACCACCATAGAGAGAAGCCGCAATGGCACAACTCTTGGCGCCATCGTATTGGTTCACACGAGGACGGTTGGCACAAGTTCCATTACATCTCACCACCGCAACCATAGGTTCGGCAGCAGCGGCATCCAAGCCCAGAATCTCGGCAATCTTTGTCATGACGGGCTGTCCACCCACCGGACAAAGTTTACCATCCAGCGAACCTGCCTTTACGCAAGCATCTGCAAATCCGCTACAACCGGGGTAACCACATCCACCGCAATTTGCCTGGGGAAGCACCTCTGCTACCTGGGCAATCCGCGGATCTTCATACACGGCGAATTTCTTGGAAGCCACGTAAAGAATAGCGGCCGATACCAGCGCTATAACTCCCAATGAAATCACTGCAATCAGAATTACATTCATAAATTAGTTGTTTATTAATTATTTGTTTTATTATTAGTTAGTTCATCGGTCGTACGGAGAATGAGAACTTCTTACCCATCCGCGACTTGTTCAGCCACAATATATAATAATAAGGTATAAGAAGTGCCAGCGAACAAAGTGCAGAACGCAGCTCGTCATTCCAGATAGCCATAAAGACAAACAGTGAAATTATCAGAATAAGGAAAGGAAATATAAAGGCAAACAGAACTGCCATCACTCCCATTGAAAGTTCGCCCGTCACCCATACACGGTCACCGGGCTGGTAGGATGCGGCATTGGCATCGGCCACATCGACAAGTTTCTCTTTCGTATCCGCAGAGGTACAATGCCCCTTGACACTACACGAAGCGCACGCTGAAGTCTGGATGATTCTCACTTGGAGATGAGAACCGTTTATGTTTTCCACAATACCTTGATGTTTTATAGTATTCGCCATTTTGCAAAGTGTGCATTACAAATCACGGCAAATTTACGCATTATTTGTGAACTGCAAACCTTTCCTATGCATTTTCTGTGTTCGTAAACGTGCTTTTTCTATGTTTTTATGTTTTTTCACCTGCCACAGACTACAAAAAGACAAAAAACAGACGGTCTGTCAAGGAAAAACAGACCGTCTGACTAACCAAAACAGATAATCTGTTCACTCCGAACAGACCATTTGTTTATTTACCATTTATAATTGATACCGAAACTGAGCAATTCTTTTACCTGAAAATAGCTGTCCCCTTCCGTCGGCTTGGCACTGTCGTCATAGCGGGCGTGCACATAGAGCTTGGTGGAAAGATAGCGGTTCAGCACAAAGTTCACCGTGTTTTCCCATTCAATACGTGTCCACTCATAACTGGTCTGGAAGTCCAAGCGGGAATCCAGCGTGATGGAAGGAATGATGGTCCATGAAAGTGTAGGCTGTATCTGCGAACCGAAGTTATGCTTCACGCATTTGCCCTCATCAAGACCGAAACTCACTTCATTCACCCCCTTATTTCCTACATAGCGCAGCATGTACGTCAGCGGAGCCATGAAAACGGACAAGCTGAATTTCTGCTTCTTCAACTTGTAGTCCATACCGATACTGCTCGACCAGTCCGCCGGAGCAAAGAAAGCCGAAACCAGCTCTTCACTGTTGGCCTTGTAGCCATTGCAGAACTGGGTCTTAAACTCAGTCGTGATGGTATAATACCACTTGGACGCAGCCTGAATACCCAGTTTACTGTACAGCCGGAGTTGGTCGGTACTTACCAGATAGTTATGAAACTCGTCGGAAGGTGCGGAGCTGAAGCCCAGCTTGGCATCGAGCAGATTTTCCCACTGCACCTTTTCACGGTCATTATAGTTGGCAAACAGTTGCAGGTTGGCAAGCACGGCGTTAGTGCTCTCACCTCCCTTGTACCAGTTGTCGGAGATATAGTTCTGGGTAATCTGCAATGAACCGTTTCCACCCGTCACCCACCAGTTGGGCTTGTGGATAATCACGTCGGCTTCCTCCTTCACTCCCACCATATTCTCTTGTGCAAACAGTTTCACGACGGACGGCTTGGAAGAAGCCTCCTTCTCTATATTATCCTTGAATATCTTCCCTTTCATCACCTCCTTCTCGGTCATTACAACCAGATTGGGACAATTCACATACGTGTTCAGCAGCGTACGGTCCACCAGTTTGTTGGCTCGGTCCTTTGAGGTGAAACTCAGTGTGTCGAACGGCAACATCTCGCGCGTCAGGGCAGGCACCGTATCAGGCACCTGGAAATGCCAGTCCACCTTGGAAAGGCGTCTCATGGGGGCATAATAATAGGTAAGGGGAAGGAACAACCTATAGTAGTTCGGATTGGAAGGTATATAACGCTCCGGAGTCGTGGGGTCATTCAAATAATCCAGCACTCCGATATACCTTTCATATAATATGGAAACAGTATCCAGCCTGTACCCCATACCTTCCGGTTTCAATTTCAGAATCATGTATTCTTTCATTATATCCGGCAAGGTGTCGGCTTTGGCAGTTGTTTCCTGTCCACTGTTCTTCGAGGCGGTATCCAGCGTATTCTGTGCCATCACCGACGAAGAAATCATCGTAGCAATTAACCAAAATGCAATGTGTCTATTCTTCATAATGCCCTAAAGTCTATGTTTCGAGCGCAAATTTAGCTTAAAATGTTTAGAAAACATAGAAAAGCCATAAGAAAAAGGCAAGAAGGACTTTCTTCGATGAAATCGTATTTTTTAATAATTGTTTCATCGAAACTTTCTCTACTTCCTCTTTTTTTTATAATTTTGCGCTTTTTAAGTTCTACGTGTACTGACGGGAGCAGTGCGCACCCTGAACGACAAGCCGTATAGGCTCTTGGCATTAGATTAAACAATTAATAAAATAATATAGTTGTGGGAGAAACAAAGTATATTTTCGTCACCGGTGGTGTTGCCTCTTCATTAGGTAAAGGTATCATCTCATCCTCCATCGGTAAATTGCTGCAAGCAAGAGGTTACAAGGTAACCATCCAGAAGTTTGACCCGTACATCAACATCGACCCGGGTACACTGAACCCTTATGAACACGGCGAATGCTACGTTACCGTGGATGGCCACGAAGCCGACCTCGATTTGGGCCATTACGAACGCTTCCTGGGCATCCAGACCACCAAGGCCAACAATATCACGACCGGACGCATCTACAAAAGCGTCATCGACAAAGAGCGCCGGGGTGACTATCTGGGAAAGACCATCCAGGTTATTCCCCATATTACAGACGAAATCAAGCGTAATGTAAAACTGCTGGGAAACAAATACAAATTCGACTTTGTTATTACCGAGATTGGCGGTACAGTGGGTGACATCGAGTCTCTGCCCTATCTGGAAAGCATCCGTCAGCTGAAGTGGGAACTGGGAAAAGACGCCTTGTGCGTACACCTTACTTATGTCCCCTACCTGGCAGCTGCCGGTGAGCTGAAGACCAAGCCCACCCAGCACTCCGTAAAGGAACTGCAAAGTGCCGGTATCCAACCCGATGTCCTCGTACTGCGTACGGAACATGAGTTGAGTACCACCCTGCGCAAGAAAGTGGCTCTGTTCTGCAATGTGGACGAGAATGCCGTGGTGCAAAGCATCGACGCGCCTACCATCTACGAGGTGCCCATCTTGATGCAGAGCCAGGGACTAGACGTTACCATTTTGAAGAAAATGGGACTTCCCGTCGGCGACACTCCGGGACTGGGACCGTGGCGCGCTTTCCTCGAACGCCGTCACAAAGCCGAAGAGACTGCCCCGCTGCACATCGCATTGGTGGGCAAATATGACTTGCAGGATGCCTACAAGTCCATCCGCGAGGCCCTTTCACAAGCAGGAACCTACAATGACCGCAAGGTATCGGTAGACTTCGTGAACAGTGAAAAGCTGACTGACGAGAATGTGGCAGAAGCCCTGAAAGGCATGGCAGGCGTACTTATCGGTCCGGGATTCGGCGAACGCGGCGTTGCCGGCAAGTTCGTAGCCATCAAATATGCGCGTACACACGACATCCCCACCTTCGGTATCTGTCTGGGTATGCAGTGTATCGCCATCGAATTTGCCCGTAACGTACTGGGTTATGCCGATGCCAACTCACGCGAGATGGACGAAAAGACACCACACAATGTCATCGACATCATGGAAGAGCAGAAGTCCATCACCAATATGGGTGGAACCATGCGTCTGGGTGCCTACGAATGTGTTCTGCAGAAAGGCAGCAAGGCATACGAGGCATACGGTACCGAGCATATCCAGGAACGTCACCGCCACCGCTACGAATTCAACAACAGCTTCAAGGAGGCCTACGAAGCAGCAGGCATGAAGTGTGTGGGTATAAACCCCGAATCGGACCTGGTGGAAATTGTTGAGATTCCCGCATTGAAGTGGTTTGTCGGTACCCAGTTCCATCCCGAATACAGCAGTACGGTATTGCATCCGCACCCACTGTTCGTAGCATTCGTGAAGGCCGCCATCGAAAATGAAAACGAAAATAAATAATTTGTAATAAGTAATTTGTAATCAACAAAGAATGGATAAAAATACCATCACAGGTCTTGTTCTGATAGCGATATTGTTAGTAGGTTTCAGCTTTCTGAGCCGTCCCAGCCAGGAGCAGTTGGAAGCACAGCAACGTTACTACGACTCCATAGCCCAGGTGCAACAGCGCGAGGCTGACTTGAAAGCCAAGGCAGAAGCAGCCCTGGCCAACGAAAGTGGAGCGGAAGCAAGCGTTGACTCCACTGCCCTCTTCTTCGACGCCCGTCAAGGAACCAACTCGCAGGTAACCATCCAGAACAACCTGGCAGAAATAACCGTAGATACAAAAGGCGGACGCATAGCTTCGGTCACACTGAAGGAATACATGGGACAAGACAAGACGACCCCCGTCACACTGTTCAGCGGCAATGACGCTTCCATGAATTTCCTCTTTTACAACAAGAAAGAGACTATCCAGACGGAAGACTATTATTTCACCGCAGTAAACCGTACGGACAGTACCGTCACCATGCGTTTGTCGGCAGACAGCAACAGCTATATCGACTTTACATATCGCATGCACAATGACACATACCTGATAGACTTTACTATTCAGGCAGTCAATATGGAAGGTAAGCTGGCGGCTACCAACAATTATGTGGACATCGAGTGGTCTCAGCGTGCCCGTCAGATAGAGAAGGGTTACACCTACGAGAACCGTCTGGCTGAACTGACTTACAAAATCACCGGAGAGGGTACCGATTATCTGTCCGCCAACAAGAACGACGAAAAGGAAGTTCCGGAACGCCTGGACTGGATTGCTTTCAAGAACCAGTTCTTCTCTTCAGTATTTTTGGCAGATGCCGACTTTGAAAAGACCAAACTGAGTTCCAAGATGGAGACTCAAGGCAGCGGCTACATCAAGGACTATTCTGCGGAGATGAGCACGAAGTTCGACCCTGCCGGCAAGGAACCTACCCAGCTGTTCTTCTACTTCGGCCCCAATCACTACAAGACTCTGACCGCACTCGACAAGGGGCGTGACGAGAAGTGGGAGCTGAACCGTCTGGTCTATCTGGGCTGGCCGCTCATCCGCTGGATAAACAAATGGTTCACCATCAACATCTTCGACTGGTTGTCCAGTTGGGGGTTGAGCATGGGTATCGTACTGTTGTTCATGACGTTAATCGTAAAAGCTGTAGTATTCCCCGCAACGTGGAAAACCTACATGTCATCCGCCAAGATGCGCGTACTGAAACCGAAAATCGACGAGATAAACAAGAAGTACCCCAAGCAGGAAGATGCCATGAAGAAGCAGCAGGAAGTGATGGGCCTCTACAGCCAGTACGGAGTCAGTCCGATGGGCGGATGTCTGCCGATGCTGATACAGTTCCCTATCTTGATGGCCTTGTTCATGTTCGTGCCGAGTGCCATTGAACTCCGCCAGCAGAGCTTCTTGTGGGCAGACGACCTTTCCACTTACGATGCGTTCATCAACTTCCCGTTCCATATCCCGTTCCTGGGAAGCCACCTCAGCTTGTTCTGCCTGCTGATGACGGTTACCAACATATTGAACACGAAGTACATGATGCAGCAACAGGATACGGGTGCCAATCCGCAGATGGCTGCCATGAAGTGGATGTCATACCTGATGCCTATCATGTTCCTCTTCATATTGAACGACTATCCTTCGGGATTGAACTATTACTACTTCATCTCTACGTTAGTCAGTGTGGTAACAACGCTCATCATGCGCAAGACAACCAATGAGGAAGCCCTTCTTGCCCAGTTGGAAGCCAACAAGAAAGACCCGAAGAAGATGAAGAAAACCGGTTTCGCCGCCCGTCTGGAAGCCATGCAGAAACAGCAGGAACAGATGATGAAAGAAAAACAGAACAAAAAGTAGTAAGACTACCGTTCAAGATATTCTTTTGCAGAAAGCCGGACAATGACATTTGCCCGGCTTTCTTATCCTTACACCAACGAAAAAATTCACAGACTCTAAATTATGCAGACTAAATACACTTACAAACAAATCTGGCTCATAGCCTACCCTATCCTAATCAGCCTCCTTATGGAGCAGATGATAGGTATGACGGACACCGCCTTCCTCGGGCGTGTGGGCGAAGTCGAGCTGGGAGCATCTGCCATCGCCGGTGTCTTCTATATGGTCATCTTCATGGTTGCCTTCGGTTTCAGCATCGGGGCACAGATACTCATTGCCCGGCGCAACGGCGAACGGCAGTATAAGGAAATCGGTGACTTGTTCTATCAGGGCATCTATTTCCAAGTCGGAATGGCGGCAGTCATGTTCCTGCTATCCTATTGTTTCTCACCGATTATCCTGAAACGCATCGTCGCTTCGGAACATATCTACGAAGCAGCCACCAGCTACCTGCATTGGCGTGTATTCGGTGCCTTCTTCTCGTTCAGCGCAGTCATGTTCCGTGCCTTTTTCTTGGGAACCACCCAGACCAAGACACTGACACTGAACTCTATCGTCATGGTGTTGAGCAATGTTGTATTCAACTATATCCTGATTTTCGGTAAATTCGGTTTTCCTGCACTCGGCATTGCCGGAGCCGCCATCGGCTCCTCATTGGCCGAGCTGGTTTCGCTGTTATTCTTCATCCTCTATA
Organism: Bacteroides sp. AM41-16; assembly: GCF_003603495.1. Lineage (NCBI taxonomy): Bacteria > Pseudomonadati > Bacteroidota > Bacteroidia > Bacteroidales > Bacteroidaceae > Bacteroides > Bacteroides sp. AM41-16. Next base: position 196,498 of record NZ_QTNE01000001.1, read on the forward strand.
CCCGTAGCCGTATTGACTGCCGCAAGTACGGGCTGGACCGTATTCCGAAGTTCCGGCTGGACGTATTGAAACGGATGCTGAACGTCTCTTTCTGGACCATGATACAGAATTTCTTCTCCCTCTCCACCTGGTTCTTGTTCTTCCTTTATGTGGAGCATCTGGGAGAGCGCTCGCTGGCAGTGACCAACATTGTCCGCAATGTGTCCGGCATACTGTTCATGGTACTCATGGCATTTGCCTCTACCTGCGGTTCATTGGTCAGCAACCTCATCGGTGCAGGCCACTCCGATTGCGTGGCAGGCACTATCCGGCAACATGTACGCATAGCCTACGTTTTCGTACTTCCGCTGGCATTGCTTTTCGCGCTGTTCCCCAAGCTGATTCTGGGAATTTATACCGACATACCCGACCTGCAGGATGCTGCCGTGCATTCGCTTTGGGTGATGTGCTCCACCTATCTGTTCCTGGTTCCTGCCAATGTCTATTTCCAGGCAGTTTCCGGAACCGGCAATACGCGTACTGCATTGGGCATGGAGCTGGCAACGCTGGTCATCTACACAGCCTATATCACCTACATTATTCTGATTCTGCAACTCGACGTGGCCATTTGCTGGACCTCGGAAATGGTTTATTCCAGCTTTATTCTCATTTTCTGCTGGCTATATATCAAACGTGGGAATTGGCAAGGAAGGAAAATTTAGTATCTTTGCATTGAAATAACCGAAACAAAAAACATATATGAAACAAGTAAATCTACTACTTATGTCAGCAGCCATGACATTGGCCTCCTGCGGAGGAACAAAAGATGCCGGACAGCAGCAGGACGCAGCAGCGCTCATCCAGCGGTCGGACATCAAGATTGAAGGAAAGCGTATGACACCCGAGGCACTCTGGGCGATGGGACGTATCGGCAGTGTAGCCGTATCTCCCGACGAAAAGCAAATTGCCTACACGGTATCCTATTACAGCGTGCCCCAGAACAAGAGTAACAGCGAAGTCTTCGTCATGAATGCCGACGGTAGTGACAATACCCAGATAACGCATGACGCCTGGCAAGAAGAACAGCCCACATGGTTCAAGGACGGCAAGAAGCTTGCCTTCCTTTGCAACGAAAGCGGCAGCAGCCAGGTATGGGAAATGAATCCCGACGGCAGCGGACGCAAGCAGCTGACCCAATACGAAGGAGACATCGAAGGGTTCTCTTTCTCGCCCGACGGCAAGAAACTCCTTTTCATTGCCCAGGTAAAGACCGTGAAGAGTACGGCAGACAAACATCCGGACCTTCCTAAAGCCACCGGCATCATCGTTACCGACCTGATGTACAAGCATTGGGATGAATGGGTGACTACTGCTCCCCATCCGTTTGTTGCTGATTTCGACGGCAATGCCATCAGCAATGTCACTGATATTCTTGAGGGAGAGCCATACGAAAGCCCGATGAAGCCCTGGGGCGGTATCGAGCAGCTGGCATGGAGCCCGTCTTCTGATAAGGTGGCCTATACATGCCGTAAGAAAACCGGACTGGCGTATGCCATTTCCACCAACTCCGACATTTATATCTACGACCTTGCCTCCAAGGAAACCAAAAACATCACGGAAGAAAACAAGGGATATGATACGAATCCCCAATACTCTCCCGACGGCAAATACATCGCCTGGCAGAGCATGGAACGTGACGGCTACGAAGCCGACTTGAACCGCTTGTTTATCATGAACCTCGAGACCGGTGAGAAACGTTTTGTAAGCAAAGCTTTCGAATCGAACGTGGACGCCTTCTTGTGGAACAAAGATTCCCAGAGCATCTACTTCATCGGTGTATGGCATGGCGAGACACAGATTTACAACATCGACCTTGCCGGAAACGACAAGCTTACCCAGCTCACCGACGGCATGTACGACTATGCTTCGCTTGCCCTTTGCGGAGACAAGATTATCGCCAAACGCCATTCCATGAGCATGGGCGACGAAATCTATGCCGTAAACAGTGCACGTAACGGCGACGCTTTTGCAGAAGCAGTGCAACTGACCACAGAAAACAAGCAGATTTACGACCAGCTGGAAATGGGTAAAGTGGAAGCCCGCTGGATGAAGACCACCGACGGCAAGCAGATGCTGACCTGGGTGATTTATCCTCCGCAGTTCGACCCTAACAAGAAGTACCCCACCCTCCTCTTCTGTGAAGGCGGTCCTCAGAGTCCCGTCAGCCAGTTCTGGAGCTACCGTTGGAATTTCCAGATTATGGCGGCAAACGACTATATCATCGTAGCTCCCAACCGTCGTGGTCTTCCGGGCTTCGGTGTAGAGTGGAACGAAGCCATCAGCGGTGATTATGGCGGCCAGTGCATGAAGGACTACTTCACTGCCATTGACGAAATGGCGAAAGAACCTTTCGTCGACAAAGACCGCCTGGGTTGCGTAGGTGCCAGCTTCGGAGGTTTCTCCGTATATTGGCTTGCCGGACACCATGACAAACGCTTCAAGGCATTCATCGCACACGACGGTATCTTCAACATGGAAATGCAATATCTGGAAACGGAAGAGAAATGGTTTGCCAACTGGGATATGGGCGGCGCTTATTGGGAAAAGAACAACGCTACGGCACAACGCACTTTTGCCAACTCCCCGCATCTCTTCGTCGACAAATGGGACACCCCTATCCTCTGCATCCACGGAGAGAAGGACTTCCGCATTCTTGCCAACCAGGCAATGGCCGCCTTCGATGCAGCCGTGATGCGTGGCGTTCCTGCCGAACTGCTTATCTATCCGGACGAAAACCACTGGGTACTGAAACCTCAGAATGGCGTGCTGTGGCAACGTACCTTCTTTGAATGGCTGGACAAATGGTTGAAGCCGGCTAAGTAAAGCCCCTCAAAAACGATAAAAACAAATAGTCCCGGATTCTTGACAAAGAATCCGGGACTATTTGTTTTTATTGTACACCGCCCGATTCATTTTTTATGACTATAATTTGAAAGTATTAGGTGTAATACGTACCTTGATAGAAGTCCAAGAAAAAATCAAATCTCATCCCGATTTAAAGAAACGTTACTTTCTTAAGCCTGATGAAGTTATTTTATTGGCAGACGGAACAAAAATTGTTGTCAACAACCAGTGGGGAACATTATTTCCAAGATTTCTTGAAGCAGCAAAGAAACTGTACCAAGTAACCAATGATTCGGAAAGCAATACTCCAATATCCCGATTAAAGATTACTTTTGGTAATGGGAAAGTAATTCAAGAGATATGTCTTGAAAAATACTTTTTCATGAAGAGTACGTATATTACGCTCAATAGTAAGATACACCCTATCAAGAAGATATAGCCATACTGTTGGTAATAAATATATCCTACTATTATAAAAGTCTGTATTGTCATATAGGCCAGAGAGACTATGACATGAGGAATCTTCAGCTCATTCGCCATAATCTGATACAGATGTTTGCGATGCGGCAGCCCGATATTCTCATGAAGCATCAGGCGGTGAATGATAGTCAGTACACTATCCACACCATAAACGGATAAAAGGACTATCCAACTGAAATCTTCCGTTTCAATGATGAGCCTGCCTATCAGGAAAAGAAGGATAAAGGCAATGCTCACCGACCCCACATCACCGGCAAAGCATTTAGCACGCTTGCGGAAATTGAAGAAACAGAAGACTAGAACGGAACAGATAACGGTATAGATGAAATCCGCTTCCACAAAAGTAACCACCTCCTTATTGATATAGGCCAACGCAGCAAGAATAACCAGAGAATAACCACCGGTTATGCCGTTAATGCCATCCATAAAGTTGTAGGCATTGATGATGCCCGTACAGACTATCAAGGCTATGACTATCCACCACCAGGACAAGGAGAAAAGTCCCCACTGATAAAACATCATAGCCATAGCAGAGAAATGAAAAAGCAGCCTTGTCATCTGTCCGGTGGATTTTATATCGTCCACGAAGCTGATGAACGTCACCAGTGTCAAGGCAAGCAGGAACCAGGGATATTCAAAGCCACTCGTCAGGAAATAGGCCAACGCTCCGAAATAGAAAATAATCCCACCACCGCGTAAAGTCACTTTCGTATGGGAACTCCGCTCATTGGGCTTGTCGATGATATTGTACCTATCAGCCACTCTAAAATAAAAAAGTTCTGCCAAAAACAGCAGAACCAAAACCATTAAATAATACATCATCCGTTTTTGATTATCCAGTAAAACCAGAGCTGAATACATGTAAATCCTAAAGATACAATACCCAGCCCTATCAATAAGACACCTAAATATACATTCATTCTATATTGAAGTTTTCCAACACATTGGTCGGCTTCCATCCCAATTCACGTATCGCCTTTTCATTACTGAAAGTCAAGGATTTCGTAATCTTATCTAACTTCAAGGAATTGATTGGAGCTTTCCTTCCCAAGCAATCACCTGCCAAAGCCATGCATTTAGCCACCCAGTACGGTATTGATAAAGGCAATTTCTTATCCAGTTGCCTGCAAATAGTAGTCTCAAGTTCTCTGAAAGTCGGGTGATGACTGTCACATACATTGTAGATGCCTCCCTTTTCTGCCAACAGAGGAACTAATTTTGCAATATCCTGCACCATCAATACACTCTTTCGTGCCTGACTGCCAGCAATACTGAGGTATTTCCCACTGCGGATACCATAAATCATAGCCCCCAGATTTCCCGGAGGGTTGGGACCGGCAATCAAGGAAGGACGGATTATGCCTAAAATGACATTATGTTCGTAACACCACTTTTGCAGATATTCCTCCGCAAGACGCTTACTCATGGCGTATGGTGTGTCTCCATTCAAAGGATGGTCTTCCGTAATATTCTCGCCATAAGCACAACCGTAAACTGCCACCGTGGAAATAAAAATAAATACTCTCGGTACTCCAACTTTTTCCAATGCAGCACAGAGATTCTTTGTACCCTGTAAATTCACATCAAAAAACATCTGTTTCTCGGCTTCACTTCTGGGCACAGAATGGGCTTTTCCTGCAGCATGGAGTATAATATCATACCGTTCATGTAATTCAGGAATCTCATTGGCTATATTTACAGTATAGTCATTCTGCGATAGCAGTCCTACAGTTGCAACAGTATACATTCTATCCAAAAGGGAACGTATGCCATTACCCAAAAAACCTGAGGCTCCGGTAAATAAAAGCTTCATAAAATGAATAGGTTATCTTAGCTCAACAGTCTATAATACTTTTCCAGTATCCGTTCTTTTGCAAAAACAGTATCCGCCACCGTTTTCGCATTGTTTTGCATTGCGGACAGACATGTCCTATTAGAATAGATATGCTCTATCATACGGGCCAGCATTTTAGGATTATCCGGCTCTACAACCCAGCCCAACGAATATTCTTCAATGCATAAAGCAATCTCCGACTGTCTGTCACCGATAAATAGCATAGGCTTGCCGCTTGCCATTATATTATATGATTTGGAAGGAACCCCCAAACCGTACATCCCATCAGATAAAGTCACAATGCCAATATCACAAGCATTCAAGAAATCATTCTGATTCGCACGATCCTGGAAACCCAACAAGGATACATTCTTATGTGTCCCTTTTTTCATATATGACACTATGTCACCAGCCTTGGCACCATCACCTATGAATAGGAAATGAATGTTATCATTTTTAATGAGTCCTATAGCTTCCAGCAGATTATCTATACCTTGGGCATAGCCCAAATTCCCTGCAAACTGAAATACAAATCTGTCCTGCAACCTCAAGGATGAACAAATCCGGGTACCTGCTTTATCCATAGGAAAGACCACTCCATTCTCAGCCCAAATAGGTATAAAACAGATTTTGGAAGCATCCCCTATTTTTTTTTTCAACACCTCACTCATATCCCTGCCTATCGAAATACAAAGTACAGCTTTAGAATAAGCGGCATCAAATACCCTTTTCAGACTTTTGTAAATGAAGGAGGAAGAAGACAGACGCTTTATGGCCACCAAATTTTCAGGAAATATATCATGTACGAGAATCTTATATGAAACGCCTTTTATCCATGCAACAAGTGGCATCATCAGTATTAGAAAAGCAGGATTGGTTACCACCAGGACCTCATCTCCATTCCTTACCAGCTTTAGTATTTTGCCGAACAGCAACAAACTGGACAACGACAACCTAAGAGTTCTTTTTACGAAGTTGTTCTTATCAATATTGGGTACATATACCCTATGAACCTTTACTCCATTGCGTGATTCCTCATTCAAGCGTGACCGCTTTTCGCCATTATTATATACAGACCCAGTACATAACACATGCACGTCCATAGCTCTAGCTGCCAGATATTCGGCTATTTCAGTCATGTAATATCCCGTAGAAGTTTTTACTGGATAATATATTTCAGAAACAACCCACACTCTTTTAGAAGACATTGCGTTTTCAGAATTTTCTCCAAACCATCTTGTTCACCACCCCCGTATAGCTCTGAATTATCTTCACGACCTTGGCCGATACATTCTCATCCGTATAATTGGGCACCGGCAGACCGTGATCCCCATTCCTATTCATCTCCACGGCAGTATCTACAGCCTGAAGCAAGGATTTGCCATCAATGCCGGCAAGGACAAAGATACCCTTGTCAAGAGCCTCGGGACGCTCCGTACTGGTACGGATGCATACAGCAGGGAAAGGATGCCCCACAGAAGTGAAGAAACTGCTCTCCTCAGGCAGGGTACCGCTGTCACTCACAACGGCATAGGCGTTCATCTGCAGGCAGTTGTAGTCGTGGAAACCGAGAGGTTCATGCTGAATCACACGTCTGTCAAGTGCAAAGCCGCTTGATTCCAGACGTTTCCTGCTACGAGGATGACAACTGTAAAGTATGGGCATGTCATATTTCTCGGCCATAGCGTTAACCGCGCTGAAAAGAGACAGGAAGTTCTTCTCCGTGTCAATGTTCTCTTCCCGATGCGCGGAAAGCAGGATGTATTTACCTTTCTGGAGATGCAATCTCTGATGAATATCGCTGGACTCTATTTCGGATAAATTCTCATGCAGGACTTCCGCCATGGGCGAACCGGTTACGTATGTACGTTCTTTCGCCACGCCCGAAGCGTTCAGGTATCTGCGGGCATGCTCCGAATAGCAGAGGTTCACATCGGAAATGACGTCCACAATACGGCGGTTGGTCTCCTCAGGCAGGCACTCGTCAAAGCAGCGGTTGCCTGCCTCCATATGGAAGATGGGGATATGCAGACGTTTCGCACCTATCACGCTCAGGCAGGAGTTCGTGTCTCCCAACACCAGCACGGCATCAGGTTTCACCTGCACCATCAGCTTGTAGCCGGCGTTGATAATATTCCCCATCGTGGCACCGAGGTCATCGCCGACGGCATCCATATACACATCGGGGTCTTTCAGCTTCAGGTCACGGAAGAAGACACCGTTCAGGTTATAGTCGTAATTCTGGCCGGTGTGGGCCAGAAGACAGTCAAAATAACTGCGGCATTTGTTGATGACAGCCGCCAGGCGGATGATTTCCGGACGGGTGCCCACTATAATCAGAAGTTTCAGTCTGCCGTTCTCCTGAAACCTGACTTGCGAATAATCCAATTTTATATCCATCTGTTCCTATATTCTTTAACTCGTTTCAGACTTTTTCAAAATAAGTGTCCGGACGTGCCGGGTCGAAACACTCGTTGCACCACATGAAGGTCACCAGGTCTTCCGTTTCCGAAAGGTTGACAATGTTGTGCGTATAGCCGGGAATCATCTCCACGACCTCCATCCTCCCGCCGTTTACCTCGAAGCTGACAATTTCCTCCGTACCTATCTTGCGGAGCTGTATCAGACCATGTCCGCTCACCACCACAAACTTCTCGTTCTTGGTATGGTGCCAGTGCTGGCCTTTCGTAACGCCCGGCTTGGAGATGTTCACCGAGAACTGCCCGCGGTCGGAAGTACGGATAATCTCTGTAAAACTGCCGCGGTCGTCCACATTCATCTTCAGGGGATAGCTGAACCGTTCTTCAGGCAGGTATGAGAGGTATGTGGAATAGAGTTTCTTTGTAAAGGCATCGCTCAAATCCGGGACGGACAAGGTACCGGGCATTTGCCTGAAAGACCTTATCAGTTCCACAATGCCGCCCAAGGTAATGGTATGCACCACGGGCACTTCGCAATAATCACCGTTGCGGTGTTCCCTGCCGCTCAGGGCAGAGATAAGCTCGTCCACCACATCGTCTATGTAAACCAGATGCATCACCACCGAAGGGTCGTTTACCCGGATGGGCAAGTCATGGGCGATGTTATTGCAGAAAGTGGCCACCGCGCTGTTATAGTTGGGGCGACACCATTTGCCGAAAACATTCGGGAAGCGGTACACCAGTACCTTTGCACCCGTTTCCCTGGAGTACTCGAACAACAGTTGCTCCCCTGCCCGCTTCGATTCACCGTAAGGGTTGTCGAGTGCGGCCTGCGTGGAAGAGGAAATCATTACCGGACAGGTATTGCCGTGCTTCTTCAATGTATCAAGCAGCGTGGAGGCGAAGCCGAAGTTCCCTTTCATAAACTCAGACGCATCCTGGGGACGGTTCACGCCCGCCAGATTGAAGACAAAGTCAGCCTGTCTGCAATAGACATCCAGTTCGGCAGAGTCACTGTCCATGTCATATTCGTAGATGGTAAGTTCCTCACCTGCAATGCCGTAATTACGGGCTTTCCCGTCACGGATGTTGTGCAGCTGGGATACAAGGTTCCGGCCGACAAACCCTCGGGCGCCGGTTACTAAGATTTTCATAAACTAATGGGATTGGATAGGATGGAAAAGTTAACAATGGCTATACTATTCACTCTTGATTTCCGCGCTCTTCGCCTTTTCCTCCATCCCGAGGTCTTCGCGGATGAAACGGAGTTTCAAAAGAAGCTTTTTCATGCCCTCCACATCCAGGCGGGCGGTGTTATGGCTGTGATAGTCCTCTATACGGGCAATATCCTCATTGCCTTCCGTGAAGAACTTGTCATAGTTCAGGTCACGGGTGTCGCAGGGAATGCGGTAGTAGTCGCCCATGTCGACAGCCTTTGCCATCTCTTCGCGGGTTACCAGTGTCTCATACAGTTTCTCGCCGTGGCGCGTGCCGATGGTCTTCACCTCCGTCTCACCGTATTTCGGATCAACCTGCGCGTATGTTTCCTTCAAGGCCTGCGCCAGTATATCCAAGGTGGCGGCAGGAGCCTTCTGCACGAACAGGTCACCGTTATGCCCGTGCTCAAACGCATAGATTACCAGATCCACGGCATCGTCCAGCGTCATCATGAAGCGGGTCATGTTGGGGTCCGTTACCGTAATGGGCCTGCCGTTCTTTATCTGCTCCACCCACAACGGTATTACAGAACCGCGGCTTGCCATCACATTGCCGTAACGGGTACAGCAGATGGTCGTACCGGCTTCCTCACCCAACGCACGGCCCTTGGCTATGGCAACCTTCTCCATCATGGCCTTGCTGATGCCCATGGCATTGATGGGATAGGCGGCCTTGTCGGTAGAAAGCACCACCACATTCTTTACACCATGCGCTATGGCGGATTCCAGTACATTGTCCGTACCGATCACATTGGTCTGCACAGCCTGCAACGGGAAGAACTCGCAGCTGGGAACCTGCTTCAAGGCGGCGGCGGAAAACACATAATCCACTCCCATCATGGCACCGTCCACAGACTGGCGGTCACGGACATTACCAATGTAAAATTTTACTTTGGAATTTTGCAGGTGATGACGCATGTCATCCTGCTTTTTCTCGTCACGGCTAAAAATACGGATCTCTTTGATGTCACTATCAAGAAAACGACGCAATACGGCATTACCAAAAGATCCGGTGCCTCCGGTGATAAGGAGGACTTTATCTTTGAAGATGGACATATAAAAATACTATTATTTATTCAATAATTGAGAATATAATTGCACGACCTGATTATTAAATGATTGCCTATATGAATCTATCCTTTCTTTTTTAATAGAAGTTTCCTTATGTAACTCTTTATAAAAAGAACACATTTTTTCAAATAAAGAGTTACTATTGCCACATTCAAAATAAGATTCTTTGCCAATCAATGGATTATTTTTAAACATAGGAATATCAGATACTATCAAGTCAGACCCTAATGAATATACAGATGAAGGTATTCCGCTATTAGTTCCTCTTAAATACGGAAGTATTACACATTTCGCCGATGCTATATATTGTGCATAAACAGCATCATCTACATAATGAAGAACAAACTTTATATTATACTTCTTATACTTAGTAACATCAATACCTGAATTTGGTGGATTATTCCCTACAACATATAAATTAGCTTCAGGATATAAACTGCTAAATTTTTCCCACGATTCCAATAATATATTTATCCCTTTTTCACATCTTAAATGGCCAATAAAAAGGAAATCTATTGTTTTTGTTATATCTGCCTTTATCCACGGATTTAAATCCATAATAGGAAAAGGATGGCAAATTATTTTTGAAGGCTTTATCTGATAATATTGCATCAAATCTACTATTGAATTTTCATTATGTACCAACAAGAAATCAGCCATATTCAACAAATAAGCACGCCGACTATTTTCCTTTGAAATATTTAAATATGAGTTTGCAAAAGGCACCACATCGTGACAAGTTATTATGAGTTTTATTTTCAACATTTTTTTTATTAAAACCAAAAAAGCATATTCTGGAAGGTATGAAGAATTAAGAGAGTAATTTATATATCGAGGACGTTTAAATAGAGCTTCAAAAAAAATGATAAGTAAGCCACAAATTAATTCTACATATCTAATATACGGCCTATACTTAGTTTTCTTCTTTCCTGCTGCTAAATCCGTAAAACGATAAAAAATTTTTTTTCCATTTTTAAACGGATAATAATAGCTGACAAATGCATTTTGCTTTATATTAGCTAAATCAAGAGCTTTAATTATCTCATTAATATATAGACCTGCAGAACCTTGTGTACCAGCATAAATATGAAAAAGGCTATTACTCATCTGTTTAAAAATAAATTAAGAATTACTCTTATATATTCTTTGAATAATACTTTTGAACGTGAAATGCGCCCATTAATTAAGCGTAATAAGATAGTAAACGCACACATCGGCAATACAGATATCAAACACAAAGGATAAAATCTTTTCGTAAAAAGAATACGATTTTTTAACTGACAGATATCTGCAAATTCACTAATCATTATCCCTTTTTCTTTTGTACTCCCCCCTTCTTTATGGAAAACTATGGCTTCTGGAATATATCCTATATTCCAACCACAAGCTTTACCTCGAAGAATCCAATCCAATTCTTCAAAATATAAAAAATAGTCTTCTGACATATATCCAACCTCCTCAATAAATGTTTTTCTAACAAACATGGACGCTCCTACCACATAGTCCATTACTGGTATTGGATTATCGTATTGACCTCTATCCGTTTCATAAGCCCCAATATGTTTACAACGTGCAAACCATTTATTATATACACCTCCAATTGCTTGAATTTTTGTAGGATCATCTAAAAACAATAGTTTATTTCCTAAAATACCTAATTGAACATCTGCATTACTCATGTAATTAACTAAACAATATAATGTATTCGGTTTAACAGTTGTATCATTATTTAATAACCAAATGTATTTTAATTGTTTCAGAGTATCGACAGCATATTTGACACCTATATTATTTCCGCCCGCAAAACCACAATTTCTACTAGAAAGAATAAGAGTAACAAATCCATTAAAATAAACTATTTTTCCATTTTTTGATTCAAAACTCCCATACTTTTCTAATCCCATTCTAAGAATATTCAATGAATCAGGAGTTGAAGCATTATCAACGACTATTATGCGATAATCTGTATAACTCGATTTTAGCAAGGACTCAATACAAGTTAATGTATCAACACTGCCATTATAATTCACTATAACAATTGCTACCATCTAATCTTTCGTAAAAAATAACTAATAGGTCCCCAAATTATAGGAAATGAAATCGCAGAAAAAGTCCACATATTAGCAAATGCATTTAATATTACGACCGAACAAGATAAACTTACAGTCGTTGTATAATATGGATTTTTTTTAGCACTAAAAGCCAAGAGTACAGTATACAATACAAATGTTTGCATAACAAATAATATCCCCATACCCAAGTATCCAAGTTGTGCATAAGCATCAGTATACATAGTAGACACATTAAAAACTGGGGAAATCAAAGGAGGTGATTCTAATTCAGACTTATAAAAATGTTTTGAAATAAAATCAGGACATATACACTTCCAAAAAAAAGTAGAAAATGATCCCGTAGGCTGATATATATCAATACAATTTTGAAGATTACCAATAGGAGAAGCTATATACATGTATGGCCAAAGAAACATATTAGATATGCCTAATGATTCGAAATCATCAGTTGGCTGTGTAAAAGCGACAAATACTGTACTATTCTCATCGTCATTAATACGTACACTACCTATGATACTGAAAAGGTATAATGCCAAGGATATACTAATAATACAATAAATCAATATTTTTCGTTTAAATGCTTTTAATGAAAAAAGATACACAAATAAACATGCAAAAAAAATCGTGAAAAGCATACCTCTATTTACCATCAGTAAAGGAGGGAAAAAAGCTATTATAAGGAAATTATACAAAAGTTTTCGACTAAAATTGCAAATTAGTCTATGAAATATAAAAGTACTGAAGAACACTGTATAAGTAACAAGAAGTACATGAATTGTCGGAATTCCTCCAAAATGAACAAATCCTTCCGTGCCCAATAAAATCTCTAATAAAGGTAACCGTTTAGCATATAAAAACTCTAATACATATAATATTCCCAATAACACAACTCTCCTGTTAACATTTATCGAAACATCAAATGGATTTGAAAAAAAAGACTTCCTACATTTTTGAATATGCAGACCATAAATTAGAGATAGAATAAATGTTATCAACAAAAAGACTATTAACTCTATTGACAAATCAGGTAAAAGAATAGACCAATGCAATGAATATAACATCAAAATAATTACAAAAACATAAATATATAAATAAAAAGGATTAATTATTTTTTTCATTACACATCTTGTCTATCAATGTTCTACAACTCTTATACTGATATCTATACCATTTAATATAGACGAGACGAAATCTAAGCTCATAGATAGGGCACAATAGCATAAGAGAAAGATTTATAAATAGCTTATTTGAAATATTCATTTTATTTTTTATCCATGCTATTAAAACCAACTTAAATCGAACAAAAGGATGTTTTAAGTAGAACGAACAAGAAAGAAGTTTTTTAATATTACTATAATTCATATTAAAAGAGAATATTTTAAACAGTAAATCTGAAAATACTAAAAAATCATTTTCATATAGATTACCATTATGTAACCGATTAAATTGCTTCTCAAAAAAATAAATATGCGAATCAACATGAACTGAAGTAATAATTTTTTTAGATATAGAGTGCTCATTACCAGAAATCCTATAATAATAATCAGGCTTTAAGTTTGAATAACAATATTTGCCTCCAACAGCAATAACTGATAAATTAAAATCAGAATCTTGGAACGATTTTAACTTTATATCCCACTCAATGCTATTTTCTCTTATAAAATCTAATCTATATATATTCGTAACAACAACAAAAGGTAATGTGCGTCTAACCAAATTAGAAATGTCATTACCATTTTCTCTATAACCATACAAAATAGTATCTACATCCATCAATTGTTTTTTAAATCCTATCATAGGAAATACTGCAAAATCTAATTCGGGATGATTTTCAAGGTAATCAACACGTTGTTCAAAGCAATAAGAAGCTATCAAATCATCAGCATCTAAATAAATAAGATATGTACCATTCACAAAATTTATAGCATAATTTCTACAAGACTGAGCACCTTTTATTAATAAATTTGGACGAACAAACAAATGGAAACGAGAATCATAAGAAACCATTTTTTTTACCACCTCTACACTATTATCTGTTGATTGATCATCCACTATTATGACTTCAAAATTCGTATAACTTTGATTTTGTATTGCTTTTATCATACTAGCAATAAACTTTTCAGCATTATACATAGGTATGATTACTGATAACAACCTTCTTTCCATTAATCCCAATTTTTTTAATCCTCTAAAAAAGCATTACAATAGTCTATATCAACTAAAACATTTCCTTTTTATAATCTTCCATCAATCATCTCCCTATCCAAAATACCTTTCACATCATACACAACACCATTTTCATTCTTCAAGAATGAACGTATATCAAGAGAAACAAACTCTTTATGTGCAACAGCAAGTATTACCGCATTGAATTTGCCTTTCAGGCTTTCTAATGAAGATGAAGTGAGTTGCACACCATATTCATGCTCAACTTTATCTGCATTTGCCCAAGGATCATAAACCGTTATGTTCTTGGTATATTCCTCCAATGTGTGATATATGTCAACAATCTTAGTATTTCTTACATCCGGACAATTTTCTTTAAACGTAAAACCAAGGATCAATACATTACTATCTTTCACCAAGACACCCTTTTTATTCATCAGTTTTATCACCTGGTTGCCCACATAATCACCCATACCGTCATTCAGGCGACGGGCAGAAAACATCACACGAGGCAACACACCATATACTTGCGCTTTTTGAATCAGATAATAAGGGTCCACACTGATACAATGACCACCAACCAAACCCGGCTTCAACTTAATGAAATTCCACTTTGATGAAGCAGCCTCTATCACATCGTTGGTATCAATCCCCATCGCATTGAAAATTTTCGCCAACTCATTCATAAAAGCAATATTCACATCACGCTGGGAGTTTTCTATAATCTTTGATGCCTCTGCTACTTTTATGGAAGGGGCTTTATGAGTACCGTTTACCAATACCGAATTATAAACATTATCCACAATATCAGCAATTTCAGGCGTAGAACCGGAAGTCACTTTCTTAATCTTCTCAACCGTATGTTCTTTATCGCCCGGATTAATACGTTCAGGCGAATAACCAGCAAAAAAATCCTTATTAAATTTCAGACCTGACACACGTTCTACTACAGGCAAACATTCCTCCTCAGTAACACCTGGATAAACCGTTGACTCATAGACCACGATATCTCCTTTTGATATGACTTTACCAACTGTTTCACTTGCTCTCCATAAAGGTGTCAAATCCGGACGATTATTCGCATCTACCGGAGTGGGCACTGCAACCACATAAAAATTACATCCACGAATTCTATTGATGTCTGAAGTACACACAAAATCATAATTGCTAATAGCATCTTGCAATAATTCATCAGAGACTTCAAAAGTTGAATCGTGCCCAGCCATCAATTCATCCACACGCTTTCGATTCATATCAAACCCAACAGTGAAATATTTTGTTGAAAAAAGACGAGCTAAAGGAAGCCCTACATAACCGAGACCGATTACGCAAATCTTAATTGAATTCATATACTCTATTTTATTGATTTATAATAACATACAATCATACAGACTCATTAAAACTCATCACTCCAAATCGGTATATTTACATATTCTTTTATTACCGAATCTGCTATAGGATAATTATTGTCAGAGTCAATAAGATATGGCCAATTATATAGAGCAACTTCTACATTCTCTTTATTTATAGTTGGCCCATCATGAAGAATTCCACGTTTTGCTAAGGAGCATTCTATCAAAGAATTGCACATATATAAAGGTAAATGCAAATGATTTTTTCTGCAATAAGCAATCAAATTTTTATTGTTATTATTGAATCTGTCAATCATATGTAATACATATTGCTTTTGCAAATCAGACATGCGCTTTATTTTATATTCATGTTTAACAACCAAATGGAGTTTACAAAAAACTCTTCCCACAATAGAATAAAGCAATGCCCTTAATAAAAGAAGGGGGCATGATAAAGGATAATATCCTAATAATACTTCATTCCACAAAGAATTATTACGAAAATCATATTTATAATACTGAGGTTCCAACAAGTAACTCATCCAAAATAATTTCCGTAATAACAACTTTCCACGACTATCAGATTCTTTCTCTAAAGCATTATAAACATCAAAAGCTTTTGTATATAAATCATCTGACAACTTTAACATCCCCCCAGAAGTAGCTGAAATTGGCTTGTCATAAAAGAAACTATAAAAATAATTATCTGACAAATCCTCTAAAAAATATCCACCTATTTTAGCATGAAAAGTCTGACATAAATCATCTATCAAGACTACTCCTCTTAATTGACAGAGTTGTTTTATACGCAAATAATCCGGGTTGGGAATGCCAAAAAGATGAGAAAGAATAAGAATATCTATCGAATCAATATGTTTCTCTACAATGTCATAAGTTGTAGTAAAATAGTCTTTATCAATATCCATTAATACAACCCTATCCTCGGCCATTTGTATTACATCAAGAACAGTAGAACATGTAAAAACTTGCAACCCTACACGCTTTTTAGTTCCAAATAAATTCAAAAAGAAAAGCAAGGAAGAAGCTCCACTATTAAAAAAAAAACTATTAGATATAGTATTATCAATTTGTTGTCCTTTTCCACAAATACACTCCCACAAAAAATTATAATCTACATTGGGTTTAGAACGTGCTATCATATTCTTCCAAGCATTTTATTTATCAAATTTTTCGCATATTGCCAAGTAGTATCATAACCATATTGTAATTTAAAATATTGACGAGGCTTAGAACTGAAATTTCTAAAGTTTCGTTCTACATGCTCTATCATTGAACCTCCAAAATTAAAAAAGTGTACTTTTGACGAAAAATAACGTATTGCATACCATGTAAGATAAGTATGTCCCCCACTATCACGTAGTTTTTCATCGCTGGCTCCCAGCCAATAATATACTTCTTTTTGGTTATGAAGATAAAATGTTATTGCATGTATCTGATTTTGAGAATCCACTATTTTCAATATCGTCCCCATACCTCTTTTCATAACTTCCTTATATAATTTCCGGACTGTATCATTAAAATAAGGTTTCTTTAGTCCCTGACGCAAATAAGTTTTATCAGACTCTACAAGATACTCTTCCACATCATCAGTCTTTACAACCTGCAAATCAGACTTCTTCTCGACTTTATTCAAGATCCATTTATGTCCTTTACTAAACCGTTTAAATTCCTCTTCAAGCACATAGTTAGAATAGTCTATCACATAAGTATACAAAGTAGTTTGAGTAAATTTTTTCCAATACAAAGGCAACCAATAATCATAATTGTAGTTGAAATGCATAGAAAATCGTTTTATATCCTTCATAACGAATTCTATGATTTGATTAGAATATTCTTTTTGATTAGTAAGCTGCTTTTGTAAACGCATATTATTACGTTTACTCATATCTTCATACAACATACCTAATGATTGCGTCAATGGGGGCTGATGAATATTCCCCGATGAAAAATACGGAAGAGCTAAACCTGCAACAATAAGATTATCTTCATCAAAAAGCGCACAAATTTTAAAATCCGAATCTGTTATTGCATCAAGCCACCAAGAATAATCCCACAAAAAACCTTGAGGCGATTGGTCGACAAAATGGTTCCATACTTCATAATCATCCTCGGATAAATAACGTACAATCATATATACTTATTCTTATTTAATATTTGATTTTTGAATAAACGCAAACTATGCCTATAAATATAAGAGACACACCCTAACACACTTAGCATGAAAGCAATTTTCAGTATCAATCTATACCACAAATCATCTACTAACTGAAAGAAAAAAATTGAAATACACAATAGAAAAAAAATGAAACAAAAAAAATACATTTTTTTCCAATAATATCTAAGATAAGGAACTAACTTCATTGACAAAAGCAATGAGATAACTGAACTTACAAATTGAGATAGCAAAAATGCAACACCTGCCCCTAGATAGCCATAATTAGGAATAAGAATCATATTAAATACAAAATTCAATAAGACTGTGGAGAGGCTTATAATCATTACATATTTAGTATAGGAGAAAAATAGAGATTTGGAAAAAAAGAAATATAGTCCATTTAAAACATACCCAAATGTAATAAATACAATCGGTTGCCAAGATGAATAAAATTCGTCTGTGGTCATGAGCCGTATGAATTCAGGCGAAAAGAAAGTGATAACCAAAGCAACAAAACAACACAGTACATTGGAAATTTCGGCAAATTTATATATTGATTTATAATTTGATGATTCATTTTCTTTCTCCAACTTTTGGTAAAGCCAAGGAGTAAAAGCTTGATTAATACTCGAAGTAAATAAGTTAAGAATATTGCCAAATTGATTAGCTACGCCATACAAGCCCACTTGCTGAATACCAATAAGCTTATTCAATAATATGCGATCTAACATGACAGATAAATATCCTGAAACAGAATGGGGAATCAATGGCAGCGAGTATTTAAAAGCAGCAACTGATATTTCTTTATTAATACACAATGTAATATGAGGTAAAAAACTAATCATAGAATATATAAAGAAAATCATTGATACTATGAATGAGGATATAATTATACCTAATACACCTTGATGAAATACCATCAACATGAGTAAATTTAAAAAGACTTGCAATAGAAAATTACACATCAAATTTAATGTATATCTTAAGCCATCTTGTGTACATTGAAGCCATTGCTGATAAAACAAATACAAAGGACTAAGCATTGTCCCTAATATGGCAAGAAGCAACAAAGGATAAAAAGGTATTCCTTCTGCCAAAGGAACCAGAAGGGCATCATGGAAAATGATACAAATCAATCCCCAGAATGCGGAATTAAAAAGTACCATTAGCAAAATAGTTCCCCACACTATAGCTTGACCTTTAGATGTAACATATTTAAAATGAAAACGGGCAGCAGCAGCATGAAGAGAAACAAGAAATAAAATAGAAAGGAAACCCGTTATAGATGTTATCAAATTCATTATACCATAATCTTCCGGCTTTAAATAAGTTGTGTAAATTGGCAATAGCAAAAAACCAGTGCCTTTTTGCAATAGTGCACAAAAAGTATATAAAGATGAATTTTTCAGTATTTTATTTACAGTCATGTTATTTGGTATACCCCTTTAACCTTTGCTTCACTTTCTCTTCAAATCCATCAGCCCATAATTGACTTGAATCTATGGTATTCCAATTATCTCTATCCAACATCTCTAATTCTATCGCAGACTTCACCCAAACACCTACATCTGCAGGAAAATATTTGCGCACGATGGGAATGTCTATAATGATAATCTTTTTATGAAAAGCCATAGCTTCAAATAAACACGTAGAATAGCCACCCACAATGTAATGCGACTGCGAAATATCCTTATAAAGATTTATTTCTGAAAATGATAACGAAAGATTGGAATATTCATCTATAATCTCTTGATAGAACTGGATGACATCACGAGGATGTAATCTAAGCACAATCTTCTTTTCCGGATAAAAAGACGCCAAATCTTTTGCGAAAGACAACACATGTTCTCGAATGGAAGGTTGTGAAATTATTAAAAAATCATTAATCACTTCCTCACTGGCATATTGCTTAATATACCGATTCAGATGAGGACTGCCAACCGAAATAATCTCATACTTCCAATCTATATATTGTTTCCAATAGTCACCAAAGCTATATAAAATATCAGGAAGATAAGTTGCATATTCATCATGATTTACAATAAAATCATCTGCATGATAGCCTAAATGAGATTGCAAAATAGCACCATGTTGCATTTCTATTACTTTAATACCTAAATCGTGAGCAGCCTTGATTAGAGGAGCATAAGTTTCACCGTACGAACCACAGTTTACAGCAATCAAATTGCATTGTGTCTTTTTTAAGACCCATTTTATCAAAGAATAATATATGCGATGAAAATAATCCAAACGCCCTAACTCTTCAATTGTATAAAGTTCAGGATAATTTTTAATTATATAATCAAAGTCTATTCTCCTTATAGGTTTAATCTTATTAAAAACACGACTAAGTGTAAAAGACAAAAACAGCAAATAAGTTCTTATAAATGACATTGACTTATAAGAATTTTTGGCACGCCATTTAAATTCTTCATCAGCATCTTCAATCAATAGACTATCCTCAGGAAATAGATCATAATAGTAACCATCCATTGAATTATAATAAATCCCTTTTTCGCCTTCTACTTCTACATTAAAAAGAGTAGAAGAGAAAAATACAAGTTTTTTCTTCTTTACTCTTATTCGGATTAGATTACTAAATAATCTAAAAAAAATAGTAGGTTTAGACACTGGATTTCTACTAGAGGATGAAGTATTATCTTGATTCTTACTGCATAACAATTTATATCGCACAAATGGTAAGATCATCATTCCATTACTAAAACGTAACTCTAGCAGTTTTTTATCTTCCAAATAATCCATTCGAAAATGAAATTAAAAATTCACTCCTTTTTAAGAAAATCAATTATCTTTTCTGCAAATTCTCTCACACACCCTTCGCCTCCCTTTTTATTCATTAAAAGAATATCATCAATTTGCTTTACCTTTTCACAAGCATCAGCAGGACAAGCCTTTATACCTACAGCATTAAGTAATTTGCAACAATTTATATCATCGCCTATATAAGCCACTTCATCAAGCGATATACCTTCTTGTTCACAAATACCCATAGCAGCCTCTAACTTACCCTCCCCATGTTTACCTTGAATTAAATAATCTATTTTCAACTTGTTAGCTCTATCTTCTACCATCCGAGTATTTTCACTAGTTATGATACCAGTTTTAATACCTGCCTCACGCAAAAGCTGAAAGCCCATTCCATCACGAGTATTGAATTTTTTGAGTTCATATCCTGGTTCAGCATAATACATCCCTCCATCTGTCAACGTACCATCTACATCACTAATGAACAATTTGATTTTTCTTGGCCTTTCGATTCGTGAAAGTATATGCTTTTGCATCAATTTTTCTAAAATAATCCAATCGTCAGGTTCATCAACTTCAAAAGCTGTATATTCTGGCATTTCATATATACCAATATTTCCACTCAAACGATTACCTTTTTCTAAAATATTCTTTATGGTATTAATATAAAATGCACCATTTTCCATCAACATACCCGAGAAATTTTGACGGCGGGGACGTTTATGGTAATCATAATTTAAAGGGGTACCATCCTCATTCCAAAAAAAACGATAATTACGGACACAAGTCAACATAGAATCATATTTACCTTGCTTATATATAGAAAGAGCTTCTGTAAAATGGAGAGTTCCAGTTAAAGGTGAGGTCGCTTGAACTAGCATAAAAACGTCAAGTTCATTGAGCTTAGCCAATTTAATGTATTCAAGCATTACACTCTCTGTAGTAGCTGTATCAGAAGCATTTTCAGCTAAACGACGATAAATTACTGTTTTTTTATATGATTGTGCCACTACTGCGCATTCTATTTCATCACTATCAGTAGCTATTACTATTTCATCTACCAGAGAACAGTTCTCCAAGGCCTCAATATTCCAACAGACCAGAGGTTTACCACAAAAAAGTTTTATGTTTTTAAGAGGGATAGATTTACTCCCTCCTCTTACCGGTATAAATGCTATCGTTTTCATTTTTTATTCTAGAATTACCATTTTACTTGGTGCTTTTTCAATTTATCACGCTGAATCTTTTCAATATCCAAAATTTCCTCTTTTTTATAAGTCAGAGATTTAGCAACTGCCTTACAATCACGTACAAGTTTTCTTACGCCATCAGGTTCTAATGAAGCTGCATGGTCTGTTCCTTTCCAAGTACGGTCAAGCGTATAATGCCGTTCAATCCATTCTGCACCTAATGCAACAGCAGCCGAATCCACAGCAATTCCTAAATGATGTCCCGAAAATCCGATAGCTTTTATCCGGTCAGCATACAATTCACGTAAACGAGTTAATTCAAGTAAACATATATCTTCAAAAGGCACAGGATAACCAGATGTACAATCATAAATTACAAGATCTTTATTTCGTCCTTTCGATTCAAAAAAACGTATAATCTTTTCTTCTTCATCATGAGTAGTCATTCCAAAAGAAAGATGAATTTCTCCTTCAAAATGCTCACATAGATATTCAAGTAAATCTCTATTTAGATTACAAGCGGATGGAACTTTTATTAAATTAGGCTTTAAAGAACAGATTTCCTTCGCTGATGTAACATCCCATACTGAGGTAGAGTATTCAATACCATATTCATTACACCACTCTTGCAATTGGCGGTGTTGGTCAATCGTAAATTCAAGAAATTCACGATGTTTACCATAAGTATCGCCATAAGAATTCTCAGGATGAGGATGAGGGGAATTATATTCTTCAAAAGTGAGAAGTTCTCGATTACATCGCTTCTGAAATTTCACGACATCAGCGTTACAATAAGTTGCAGCTGTTTTGATTAACTCTTTTGCGATTAACATATCACCTTTGTGATTACAACCAATTTCTGCAATAATTTTAGGATTTTTCATTGGAATATCTATTTTATATGGAATAAATAACACCATTTATCAATATTCCATTTTTGACATTATAAGTCAACAATGCCCATTACTTCATGTCAAAAACAGATAAAATATATAAGCGTCCAATTTTGACGTATTGTATAGAAGAAAACACCATTTAATAATTTCCCTTTAAATAAAAAAATAACACTTGATTTTAATATATTAGTACTGATTCCTATCATTATGGACAGAAGATTCAAGTAGTCGAATATTGATATCCTGTTTATCCTTCAGTGATATCAATGTGTGGTGTACAATGACCACATTAATCGCTCCTCTTCGGGAGCGATTTTTTTTCTATACAAGAGGTCGGATTTTACTCATGCAGACATCTATTATGATTCTTACCGAAATTATTGCTATTAGAAGCAAAAATACATTATATGGGAATATTTACATATTGCAAAACATGATGCTAGAAAACAGTTTACGTAAACGAATTACATCTATTTATTTTAAGTAGAGCTTCGCTTTCCTTTACATATTGTCGAAATTTCTATCTAAAAAAACAAAAATAAGGATCCCAATACGAGCTATAACAAGTATTATCTTTATTCTTAACAAAAAATCATTACTCCAATGGATATTATTCTTCAACAAAAAAAAGAAAAAACTCAAAAACACAATCTGTTTTCCCTTCTACCCTTCTCCTATCTCCTCCACCAGCGACGCATGCACAAACGTCGTCGCCACCGCCATCACCCCCTCGATGTTCACCACCACCCTCCTATCATGGCGCACACGCACAAACACCCCTTCCACTCCTTCGAAGATGCCGCCGGTGATACGTACCCGGGTTCCTTGGGAGAGGTTCAGCTCGGTGGGTTCAAGATAGAGCACAGCTTGGTCGTAGGTGCCAGACACGGCGATGAAGCTGCGCATCTGCGAGTCCGGGATGACGATGGGCTGGCGGGTTTCGCGGTCCATGATATAGCGGATGGGGATGTTCATGCCCGGTTGGTTCTTTATTTCGTCCATACGCTCACGGGTGGAGCGGACGAAGACCAGGTTATGGACCGCAGGAACAAGCTTGCGCAAGCGGCGCTCTTTCCTCACGACATACTCATAGCGCATG
This sequence comes from Bacteroides sp. AM41-16, assembly GCF_003603495.1. Taxonomy (NCBI): domain Bacteria; kingdom Pseudomonadati; phylum Bacteroidota; class Bacteroidia; order Bacteroidales; family Bacteroidaceae; genus Bacteroides; species Bacteroides sp. AM41-16. The sequence continues at coordinate 220,120 of NZ_QTNE01000001.1, forward strand.
GGTATATAGTTTTCAATGCCCTCTGCATCCAGGTATTCCTTGAAAAAAAGCTCTCGGCTATAGGTGACACGCACTGCATACCAGTGCATTTCTGCATTCTCGTTCACAAAAAAATATGATTGGGGGACACCGGAGTAGCGAAGTACCTCCCGGTCAAGTAATGTAATGCGGTTACTTTAAATAGACTATGTGCATTCATTTTATTTCAAAACCCTCCACCATCTCGGAAGGAAGGCGACGAAATAGTTATATTCAAGCTATCTTGCGATAAGCTGTTATAAACGAAAGGTTTATAATAAAAAAAATGTTTTATGACACGCTCCGTTTAATGAACGCAAAGGTAATGTCAAGAAATGAAAGTACAAAATATTCTGATTGATAAAATGATAATCTTTTTTAATGCAGGTATCATCGCACTATATATCAAATAATTACGCTCATTAGGTAAGATACACGCGCACGCGCGTCATTTCTTATTTTTTTAAAGAAAGAGTGTGTTACATATATAACCATAGGTTCCGGTACCTCACCCTATACATACAGACTACACACACGCTTCACTAGTTCACGGAGAGGGGCACCACAGATTACACAGATTGGCACAGAGGAGCACAGAGAAGAATTCTTCGCTACGTTCTGAGTGACGGATACTCACGGAAACACAATAAGGATGATACGCACGTACATACACAAAAGTGATACGCACAAAAACTACAAAAATCCGTGCCAATCCGTGTAATGCATAATGCACCGGTTCTTTTTTTTGTTAATTTTGCAACCGATTTACTAACTTAATATAAAATTAGATTTTCAAATTGTAATTATGAGAACAAAAAAACGCCAATTAGCGTGATGCAAATCAAAGGGAGAGATTACCAAGTGCTGTACACCAAAGAGAGCAAAGAGGTGCAAGTGGCTATCGACCTGCTTTCTATGGTAGAACACAAGTCGTTAACCGTGGAATACAAGGAGCGGAAGGCTTTCCTGACACCCTTCATCCCGCTGCTGATAAATCCCCAAAAGGAACACGGACTGAAGGGGGTAAGCCCCTTCGCCAAGCTGCTGCATCTGCTTGTAAACTTTATGGACGCGGACGGAAGCGGCAATACGCTGAACCCCGATTGTATTGAGGATGAGATATATAAGCTCTTCAATGAGCTATATCCCAAGGAGTAAAACGGACCGAGGAATTCAAATTGTAAAAAAACTCATCCTGGACCGCCTCGAATTCATGCCCTACACCCCGTCGGCAGATGCCGGAAAAGGTTACCGCCCCATGCGCGGAAAGGACTACAACACCATGTTCGTAGACCTGCAGATGGCCGGCATCTCCTGCTACCAGAATTTCCTCAGAGCCGTGATAGACTCCAACTACGCCAAGGAGTTCAACCCCTACACCGACTATCTGTACGCGCTTCCCCCCTGGGACGGGACGGACTACATCGCCCAACTTGCCGACACCCTGACGACCGAGAACCGGGAGCTATGGCAGAAGGGCTTCAAACGGTGGATAGTGGGCCTGGTGGCCTGCGCACTGAGCGACGAGGACATGAACCAGCTCGTCATCATCCTCTACAGCGAGCAGGGAAAGGGAAAGAGCAGCTGGATTCGGCGCCTGCTGCCGCCCGAGTGGAAAGAGTACTTCTACAACGGCATAATAGACCCGAGCAACAAGGACGATGCCCGCCTGCTCGCCACGCGAATCATCATCAACATGGAGGAGTTCGAAGGCGTGAAGCCCGGCGAGCTGGCAGCATTGAAGCGAATCATCGCGCAGGACAACGTGACGCAGCGCAAGGCCTACGACATCGAAGCCTTCACCCTGCCCCGCCACTGCTCCTTCATCGCGAGCACCAACAACCGGCAGTGCCTGCAGGACATCGGCGGAAACCGGCGTTTCCTCCCCATCACCATCACCGGCATAGACTACCACACCCCGGTGAACCATCCCGGTATCTACGCCCAGGCGCTCGCCCTGCTGAAAGGCGGTTTCAGATACTGGTACGAGGGCGAGGAGATAGAACAGCTGAACAAGCACAACGAACGGCACCGCATGAAAGACCCCGTGGAGGAGAACCTCTTCGTCTTCTTCCGCAAACCGCTGCCCGAGGACCTGCAGGTAAAATGGCTCCCTGCCAGCGTCATACTGACCAAGCTCAGCATATTCGGAAAGGTGCAGGTGAACCCGCACACCCAGCTGGTACTGGTGCAGGCACTGGAAAAGTACGGATTCGGCACACGGACCAACGAGCAGGAGACGACCGAATATGAGGTAGTGGACATCCAGCTATATCAGTAACCGGCATTCGAGGAGAAGAGAGAAGCCCCGTAACATATATTGTTGTGCATGACAACATATATTGTTACGGGGCTTTACATATATTGGCGTTTTCCTTACAAGGCTTCCCTATTTCCGGCCGGCATCCTGTCAGGGTTCTCCCAGATACTTCACCAGCACTTTCACTTCCAGCGGAGTGAAGGTGCGTCGGTATTTGTTGTAACCCACCTTCTCCAGCTCACCCTTCAGCGCCTTGTTGTGGCGTATCCATGCCGCCAGGGTATAGATGGCATTGCTGATGCAGTAAGTCGGGTTGTAGAGCATGGCAAGCTCCTCCTTCGAATAGGCGTGGATGCGGAACGGACGAAGGTCTTCCTCCTCCTCTTCCCTCTTTTCTTTTTCTGTTTTCATTCCTTATGTTATTGGTTGATTATTACACCATAAAGATACTGAATATCAGCGGTATGACCAAGCGTATACAGACATAAACGGGCATCGGACGAAGAACTTTTCCTGAACAGAAAGGAAACGGGAAAGAGACGGCGTAACCCGAAGAAAGCCATGAGCAGAAAAAGCCGGAGAAGTACTTTTGCAGCACCCCTCTTCCCCCCCTAAAGGAGAAAGAGAAGAGTATTGCAATACGGGACTTTAATTTCTAATTGTTAATTTTTAATTATTTAATTGTTTATGGGAGTACCATTCAAGAAGATTGCGAGGAAAGATCCTCGAAAGGCAGATGCGGTGGCAAAGTTCTACCCGCAGCTGGTGACACTGGGCGACAATGCGACGCTGGACGACATTGCGTATGTGATGAAAGAGAAGAGTTCGCTGACACTGGGAGACATCCAGAGTGTATTGACCAATTTTGTGGAGGCCATGATAACAACCCTCTACAGCGGCCAGTCAGTGAATATCAAGAACTTCGGCGTATTCAGCCTGTCGGCGCGTACGGCAGGCGTACTGGATGTAAAGGAGTGCACCGCCAAGAACATCAAAGCGGTGAAAATCAATTTCCGGCCTTCCAGCACCGTAAGACCGGACATCGCCGCCACGCGTGCCGGGCAGAAGATTGACTTCTACGACCTGGAGGCATTGGTGAACAAGGGAGACGGTGAAGGAGGAAGCTCCGGCGGCGGTTCCGGCTCGGGAGACGGAGGCGGTTCGGACGGAGACCAGGGCGAAAATCCGTTGGGATAAGTATGACTGATTTTACTACCGATTCGTATGTTCAACTTTTAAAACGTATATAGCATGAAAAAAAGTATCTGGGATAAAATTCTGAAAGTCGTAATTGCAGTAGCCTCTGCCATCTTAGGGGCATTGGGAGCCAATGCGATGAACGTGAACATTTAAGTCGCCGGAAAGAAAGGACGGCAGGAAGAGGAAACCCCGAAAAAGGTTTCCTCTTTCTCTTCCCTCTCTATACAGCGCAGGATACGCCAGTCGCAGCTACGCACCCAATAGCGGAAAGCCATGTTCGGGTGGAAATGCTCCGAGAAGTCCAGCAGACGTTCCAAATCAAACTCCTCGGAGATGACACCGGCACCGCTACGGAATGCATCGTAGGCGTTACAGTCCTGCTCGATATGCGCCGGAACCATCAGCAAAGGCTTGCCCAGATACATCGCCTCGCAGACCGACTCGAAGCCGGCAGTGGTGGCATAGGCCTTGCAGCCTGCCATGTAGCGCAGGAACTTGACGTCATCGAGCTGATGGAAACTCAAGGTGTCGTCCACACGGCACACCTCGGCTTCGTCCTGCTTGTCCCAGAAGAAGTGGAGGGGTATTTCCGGATGGGCACTGTGCCAGTGGAGGATATTCTCGCCAAAACCGGAGTTTACCATGTATCCGTGGAGATAATCCCCTTCCGTACCTTCGCACGACAGCACCTCCCTCCGCAGCAATGGCGGAACCACGCGGACATACGCTTCTTCGTCATCCTCCATCTCGCGGAAGGAAAGGGCGAGCTTTTCGCGGGCACCTATGCACGTGAGGCGGGTGAAAAGGCGGAGCAGCCACAGATGGAAGCCGTTCTTACCGGGAAACTCGAAATCGCGGTGCAGGAACAGGTACTGGTGCCCGACGCTTATTTGAGGAACGGAAGGACGGAAGAAGAGATAGGTCATCCCCGTGAGCAGTTCGTAGAAGTTGATGACCAGTTCGGCACCACTCTCCTCGATGCGGCGGTGTATATAGTGCATGCTTTTCAGATAGACGGGCAGACGGGTGAGATTATAGGCCACACTACGCGCAAGACTTGCCCGCTTGTTGGCAGGCGTAGGCAGGAAATTGGGACTGAGAAAACGTTTCACCGGAGCTTGGATGCTGCGGTTGAAGAAACCGGGCAGACAGCGCGAATTGCTTTTGCCCACCAACACTTCCACTACCTCGTGACCGTTGCGGCGCAGCAGCTCTTCCATTGTTATGGCTTGGGTCAGATGCCCGCGGCCTTCTCCTTGAACGATAAAAAGGACTTTCATTGGGACGACTTGATGATTTACAAATTAATGTTGAAACACATGCAGCACATGACGTTGCATTTAGTTGATGCAAATATCGCACCTCCGTGTTACGGCAGAATGTGAAGAATGTGACAATTCGGTTATAAATGACAAAAGTCACACCGGCATCGCGCAGACATGACTTCAAGAGAATTTATGGAATAAATACGTAAAAAGGATAATTCGGTCGGCATATGATGCCGGAATATCAGACAAATTCCTCGACCATATACATATCACTGACAAAGTCGTCAACAATCTGTTCCAGGTTTTCGCAGGCTTCGTCAGGCGTTTCACCGTAGGCGCTGCACAACACATTATTCATAAAATAAGCGTAAAAACCACCGCCGGCTGCCGCCTCTACGGTATAGTCATTTCTGTTCAGTTTCATATTCGGGCCTCCTTCTTTTTTTACGCTGCAAAAATGAGGGAAAGTTGTTACGAGGAGATGTGAAGGAGGTTACAATAGTATGTAGATTGGTTGGCTTTGATGCAGTAGAAAATAAATGGATTGAATATTAGGAGTTTTCATTTATTCAGTTTACCTTTGATTAAAAATAAAAGCAATGGGTAAAATTAAACCATATAAAGAGCAGGACTCTCCCAAACAAACGGCACAAGAACCGATGATGGCAACTTATCATCAATCAGCCATACCGATGGACGACTTTATCAACAGTATTCCCCGAGATGCTTTGGCTGAAGCCCTTCTATTTGCCTTAGAAGAGAATAAAGCAGGACACTGTATATCAAACTCCCAAATAGAGAGTATGATAAATGAACGCATGGGATGGAAATAGTCTGGTCTAAGTTGGCTTATGAGCACTTTTTAGAGATACTTATTTATGTAGAGAATAATTTTGGCATGTTGACGGCACAGAAAACACGTCAAAAGATACAAGACAAAGTAAATCTTTAAGCAAAACATCCGTATATAGGAATTATAGACAGTGATTTTTCTACTCTATTTAACAACATTACTGTCCGTCATTTAAAACTTTCCCCTAACGTGATATATTATTTGATTGATGAGAATAGGATTGTCATTGCAGCAATGCTTCATTCAAAACAATCTCCGGAAACTGTACGTAAAACAATCTCAGAATTTCTGAAGCAATATAAATAGCTGTTCATCAATTCATGATGAGAGATAACTCTATAAATTTAAAACCGAGAGGACGTATCAAGATATACAATCACCCCGGATTACGCGGATTGACACAGATAAAAGTTTCTGATTATCAGAACTCCTAAAATCATCTGTGTTAATCCGCGTAATCCGGGGTGGGTATTATTAATAGGAACGTGCGAAAATCACGCGGCAGGCAGAAGGCTTGCCGGTAACCATACACTTGCCCGGTTCCTTGTCACCCGGAACAAATGAATCGAAAGGAATACAACGGATGGTTGCTTTGGTCTCTTCCTTGATTTTCTCTTCGGTTTCGGTAGTCCCGTCCCAATGAGCCAGAATGAAGCCGCCTTCTTCAATCTTTTCCTTGAATTCCTCGTAGCTGTCCACGCTGGTGATGCGGCTGTTACGGTAATCGAGCGCTTTCTTGTAGACATTTGCCTGAATGTCCTCGAGCAAATCCTTCACGTACTCTTCGATACCCTCGCAGGAACGCGTCTCCTTCTCCAGTGTATCGCGACGCATGATTTCCATTGTATTGTTCTCCAGGTCGCGGCCACCCATCACCAGACGAACGGGAACACCCTTCACCTCATAGTCGGCAAACTTGAAGCCCGGACGTTTGTTGTCGGCATTGTCGTACTTCACGGAAATACCCATTGACTTCAGCTTGGCAACAATGCCTGCCACTTTCTCGTCAATCTTAGCCAGCATCTCCGCATTCTTGTAGATAGGTACGATGACTACTTGTATCGGAGCCAGGTGCGGAGGAAGTACCAGACCGTTGTCATCGGAATGCGTCATGATAAGCGCTCCCATCAGACGGGTGGAAACACCCCAGGAGGTAGCCCAAACATACTCCAGCTTGTTCTCCTTATTGACGAACTGTACATCGAACGCCTTGGCGAAGTTCTGTCCCAAGAAGTGGGAAGTACCGCTCTGCAAAGCCTTTCCGTCCTGCATCATCGCTTCGATGGTGTAGGTGTTGAGGGCACCGGCAAAACGCTCGTTGGCAGACTTCACGCCCTTTACCACGGGCACCGCCATGTATTTTTCGGCAAACTCGGCATATACATTCAGCATCTTTACCGCTTCTTCTTCGGCTTCCTCGCGAGTGGCATGTGCCGTGTGTCCTTCCTGCCAGAGGAATTCGGCGGTACGGAGGAACAGACGGGTACGCATTTCCCAACGGAACACGTTTGCCCACTGGTTGCACAAGATAGGCAGGTCGCGGTATGAATTAATCCAGTTCTTGTAGGTGTTCCAGATGATGGTTTCGGAAGTGGGGCGGATAATCAGCTCTTCTTCCAGTTTTGCAGCAGGGTCCACCACCACACCGCCGCCATTCGGATCGTTCTTCAAACGATAGTGCGTCACGACGGCACACTCTTTGGCAAAGCCTTCCACATGTTCCGCTTCACGGCTGAGGAATGATTTCGGAATAAGCAAGGGGAAATAAGCGTTGACGTGTCCCGTTTCCTTGAACATATCGTCCAACTGACGTTGCATCTTCTCCCAGATAGCGTATCCGTAGGGCTTGATCACCATACAGCCGCGTACTGCCGATTGTTCTGCCAAATCGGCTTTTACCACCAACTCGTTGTACCACTGAGAATAGTTCTCACTACGTTTGGTAAGGTCTTTCAATTCTACTGCCATTCTATTTCGTTTTTTAAAGTTTTCGTTGATTTCTCTAAACAGTCGGCAAAAGTACAAATTTTAAAGGAAATTTATTTGAAAAACAAATAGTATTTTTAGTAGAACCCAAAACACACTAATCTACATATTCTATTTTAATCACAATCTTCCTGCTTTTAACAAGTTCCCCCTTTCCCCGGACAGAAGGCTGGTGAATGTCCGAAGGGAAAAACAAGAAGAAACTGCCGGCATCGGCAGAGTAGTGTTTTATCCGGGAAGAGGTATAAAAAGCAACATCTTTTTTTGAATTATACGCCTGGCGTACTTCGACGTCACTTGCCAGCCCCATCTTTTCATTTCCCCAGAGTACATACTGAAGGTCGACAAAACGGAGGTGGCTTTCAATATTCCCTTTCTCCACCTCTTTGGGAATGTATTCACTGACCGTAGCCCAGCATTTCCCCTCCAGAATGACATGGTTGCCAATGGACAGCGCTTCCAAATCATGTTCGGCAAGAAAGCGGAATGCAGCATCCCAGACATCCTTGTTCTTATGATATTGGCAGGCAAATTCAACAGCATTGACTGATTTATGGGGAGAGACAGTCCAGCCATTGGACCAAACGGCACTTTTCATCCATTTCTTCGCATTTCCGGAAGTCCACTCCGGACTTGTCTGTGCTGATAAATACATACAAAAGAGTATTAATGAATAAATAATTGATATACGCTTCATATTTTTTATTTTATCGTGAATTGAAACTGGTCATAAGATTCCGTACGCCATGCCTTGTCCTTGGTTTGAGGAGAAAAGCCGAAAAGCGGAGAATAGGTCCTGACCTGCACCGTATGTCCGTCGGGCAGGAATTCGAGCAGACGCAGCCAGCCGTCTCCCCCGTTTCCACTCATGCCGCCACCCAACGCCTGGCAGTTGAACATCATCTGGTGCACATCGTGTCCGGCTGCATTCTTGTCGGTACGGAATCCCGTGGTATAGTCCAACCGTTCATTCGGAGTGGCATAGTGTCCGCACAGCACAAGACGGATGTTGGCAGAAGGTTGCACCAGCTTCTGCCAGATGCCTTCGCCCGTATTGGACGGGGTTATCTTATAGCCTTCTTTGGTGATGCGCTTGCTGTCGAAGCCGGTAAGATAGGAATGGGTGATGAGAATCACTGTGTGGTTTTTGAAGCGTGGGGTAGCCACCAGCTCCCTTGCCCATGACAAGACCTCATCACGTGGGGCAAATTCAACGGCAATAATCAAAATCCTCCCCCAATGCTCGTCCGTTATCTCCATTGCGGCATTTTCCAGCGTAGGCAGGCCGTTTCTATTATTGGTTGCAGCCACGATGGTCTTTTTCCATTGGCTGTTGCGCTCTATCGGGAAATATTCCGGGAAACGGGTCATCGAGTTCTCCGAACGGGTGTAGCCGTAATCATGGTTTCCGGTAGAAATGAGATAAGGGACCTTGTTGTCCAACCGCCCGAAAGCCCGCGACACAAATGTCCACTGCTCCCGGCTCGTAAGATTCCCGAAACGTGGGAAGGGAGGTAGAATACATTCATTCTGGTCTACCAAGTCGCCCGTACAAAGCACCGCCTTTACACGGAGGGAGTCTATATGATGAGCGGTCCACGCCGTCATCAGCTCAAAAACCGGTTGGTTATAGTCATACTTCACGTAGTTTTGCGGGTCGCCCAGCAGGACGATGGAAAAAGAATTAGGATTGCACAAATGCTGCTGGTTGGTATTGACTTGTGCCCGGAGCTGGAGGAATGCCAGCAGGCATCCCAAACAAAGAATGATTCTGTTTTTCATGGTTGCGTACTGAATTGATAAATACATGTCTGTTTATAAAGGTCTCCTTCACGTAATACGATGGAGGGGAAATGCGGATTGTTCGGTGTATCGGGAAAGCACTGGGTTTCAAAGCAGACGGCGCTACGACGCGGATACACAGTGCCATGCATGCCCGTGAAGCCCGGCAAATAATTGCCGGTGTACATGATAAGCCCCGGCTCTGTGGTATAGATATCCATTCTGCGCCCACTGGACGGACTGATGCAGGTGGCGGCGAAAGAGAGCTCATGCAGCGCGGGTTTCTTCAAGACAAAACAGTGGTCATAACCGTGGCCGTTGAGCAACTGCAAGTCTTTCCGGTTGATGCGTTCGCCTATGGAATGGTAGTCGCGGAAATCAAAAGGCGTATCGCCCACTGCCCTGACTTCACCGGTATTGTTCGTATTCATGTCGATAGGCAGGTAGAAATCCGCGTTTATCCTCACCAGATGGTCTTCAATGGAGGTAGTGGGAGTTTCCATGCCCGCCAGGTTAAAATAGGCATGATTGGTGGGACAGAACAAGGTGTCGCGGTCTGTCTCCGCCTCATAATCTATACGGAACCCATTGTCGTCCGTCAAGGTATACATCATCCTTACCGTAACATTGCCCGGAAAACCGGCTTCTCCATCGGCATGGAAATGCCGGAGGAGAAGTTGGTTTTCACACGGTTGCTGTGCTTCCCACACCACCGTGTGAAAACCGTTATCACCACTGTGCAGAGTATTAGAAACAGAGTTAAGCTGTAAGTGATAATCTTTTTCTCCTACACGGAAAGCGCCGTGCAATATGCGTCCGGCTACGGGGCCTATAGTAGCTCCTATATAATAGTCCTTGCTTTGCCTGCGGGCCTCTTCCAGCGTATCGAAGCCTATGACGACATTTTCAAACTTACCATGACTATCAGGAGCCATGATGGATAAGACGATGGCCCCGTAGTTCGTGACGCACATCTCCATACCGCTGCCATTGCGCAGTATATAAAGGCCGGTATCCTTTCCGTTGATTACGGACCGGAAATTATCAGGATTCAATCCCGTCAGGTTGGTCTTATCTTTCATACTTTCTAAACTTCGGGATATTCGTTGCACAATAGATGTTCGGCCGGAACATCCTCTTCTATCTGCGGGAAACGCCCCTTGGGGGTGAGGAAACGGTTGTCTCTCATGTCATCGTTCACTGTAGAGACTTCGCCTACCAGACAATGGTCGTCCTCGGCCCAGAAAGTATGGTAGAGATAAGGCTCATAACAAATGCTTTGTCCGGGAGCAAGACGCACCGTTTCTCCGGGAGCTACCCGTGTACTGACTCCGTCGATGGAAACGACAAGCGGTTCTTCAGTCAGCATTTCAGTTTCCTTGTCGGCCTTCCACAGACGCATGCAGAGGATTCCTCCGCCCCGGTTGATGATGTCTTCCGTTTTCAGCCAATGGAAATGGGTAGGAGTAACTTGTCCGCAGCGGACAAACATAATCTTTTCACAATAGGGTTTGTCTTTCTTCTGCAGACTTCCATTACGGAGGGTTACCAGAGTCAGGCCGATTTTCAGGAAATCGCCCCAGCCGAAGTCGGTCAAGTCCCAGCCCATGGCTCTTTCCCGGATATCATTACATTCCAGTCCTTTGCTTTTCCAGTCGTCCGGAGTCCAGTCCGCCCATGGCGGCAGCATGAAGTGATACTTTGTCATAAATGCTTTGGCTTCGCGGATATATTGATTGATTTCACTGCGTTTCATATTTGTCTATTTTTTAAGGTGTTATACTTTTATTTCTTCAATAATTCTTTCAGCGGGATAGCCTGGAACTGAATGTCGGCTTGACTCCCCTCATAAAAGATACCTATGGTATGCTCGTCAATGGAAGTCATGCAAGAGTACCCCGCCCCCCTACCTTCATCCAACAACATCCAATACTCCTCGGGCCAAGTTTGCCCGTCATCGAAACTCACCTTAATGGTAATGTTGTTACGGCGCTCTTTTGAATTAGGATTGGCAAAGAGTAATACATGACGTTCTTCTCCGTCTTCAATATAATCATGGCGCAGCAAGGATGCCTGGCAAGCCGGTTCAATGAGAGCTCTGCGCGACGTGGGATGTTCCGTCCACGTTTTCCCCAAATCGGCAGTGACGGCAATAGCCCGCCCATTACCTTCCTGACGTCCCCGGTTGCTGCGCTCACGCATGTTCAACATCAAGGAATGGTCTGAAAGTTCTACCACCTGACATTCGTTGGTATTGTAGTAGGCCGGTTCGCCTACGGTCCAGTTTTCGCCCTTGTCTTTACTCCACATGATTGTAGAGAACTGAAGCCCGTCTTCGTTTCGCCCCTCTACCGGAAATACCAATGTACCGTCTTCCATTGTGATGCCACGACCCGGTCCGGGAGCAAGCAGCCACCATTTTTCCTTTTTTACTTGGCGGGTAATGTTACGCGGCTCACTCCAGGTAAGTCCGTCGTCAGTACTCTTACTAATCAGGAATTGGGAACTCTGTTTAACGTCATATCCCGGCTGAGAACCGTGCGCACGCCACTGGTGGTTCCATACGGTCGAGGTATCGGTAAGATTCTCTATCCATTTGCCCGTCTTGGGGTCCAAGACTCCGTGCATCCATAACCCTATGACATAGAGGTCTCCGGTGAAATCATCCGACAAGATGCAACCATCACTCACTCCATTATATTTCTGAGGTAACCCGCCCCATTCTTTCATATCCAGAACAGTCTGCATGGGTTGCCAAGTCCGCCCTCCATCTTCACTGCGATTGATGGCAATATCAATGTCACCCTGCAAATCGTCATCTCTTTCATTGCGTGCATCATACAAGGCCAGCAAGGTACCTTTCGTCGAAGTCACCAATCCGGGAATGCGGGAAGTGTGTACCCCGTCCTGACCCGGCTGCCGCAGGGCCACTCCTATACGGAGCGGCTTTACTGCGGGCAACTGGCGGATGCCCACCAGCCCCAAGTCTGTCTGGACACTGCTGCATGAGATTTCAATCTTGCTTGTAGCCTGCGCCGCATCATCCCTCAGTCGGAGTGCCACCCAGCATGTCAGTGTATCTTCCTCTATCTGCCGGCCTACCTTAAAACTCAATTGTTTGTTCACCGGTTTGGCACTTGCACAAACCTGCCCACAATTCTCATCCAAGAACAGCGAAGCGGAAACGACATCACCGGAACGGACAGTTCCATCCAAAGTGAAATTTATCTTTTCCAACTGATATGCCACGCCGCTGTTCCTAATCAGACGCAGACACAATACCGGATTATGCTCCTTCAATGTCAACACCGGATATACCGGTTGCCGAATCTCCACCGCTATCTTATCCGTATAATTTTGGCATGCCATGATGCCCCAAGCAGACAAGACCAGTAAAAGTATAGTCTTATATCTCATATCATCCCAATATTTATTTGTAACCTTCCGTTTGTGTTATATTCGGATTAGTATTGAGACAAGCAGGAGCAATAGGCCACAAGGTAACATTCTTCTCCCCTTCACGCCCCTTCAAGGTCTCAATAAGCTCGAATTCCTTATTAAAGCGAAGGTATGCCCACCATGCTTTTGATTCTGCGACAAACTCTTTCAGTATTTCGCTGATAATGGCATTGTCTATGGCATCCTGAGTCCTTGCCGTGTAGTAGTTGTCTACCCCATAAGCACGCTTGGCCACTACATTCAGATTCTGCAAAGCGGCATCCGTATTTCCCAAGGCATTTTCCACTTCAGCTTTCAAAAGATAGGCTTCGGCCAAACGATAGACGGGGACATCACTGTCAAAACTACGCGTATCATTGGCAAAGGAGCCTTTGAACTTCACAACCATCCTTTTAATCTGTACTTCTTCCGTCAGGAACTTATCCTCGAATACCCGTACTGAAACATCCGTACGCGTGTCACGTGCATCCTCAGCCAGGAAATCGCAATAGGCTTGCGTGGGCACAACATACTGGGCATGGGAACCGGCAGGAACCTCATCCTCGGTATATCCGGCTTCCCTCAGCCGGGTTCTGTCACCGTTAGGTGCCAGATAATAGGCGAAAAAGTTGGGGGATGTTCCCGGAGTCACATTTTCATTGACGATATAGGGCAATGTCCAGATAAGCTCAGAATTGGCTTCGTTGTTTAAATTGAAAATATCGGCAAACGTGGGAAGAAGTGTATATCCGGCTTTCAATACCGCATCAACAGAAGACTGCGCCGTACTCAGAGCCGCATTCCCTCCTCCCAGACGCTTTGCCTTCCATAAGTAATATTCAGTACGCAACATGTTGATGGCTGCCGGAGATGCCTTATGGAGAAGCTTGGAAGAAGCGGGCATCAACCTTAAAGCTTCTTCTATATCGGTTTCGACCTGAGCATATACTTCAGAGGCCGCCGTACGGCTGGGATACATGTCCTCCTGCTTTTCTGACTCAAAGCCGGAAGTCAGTAACGGACAGTCACCGAATACCCGCACCAGAGTAAAGTAACAATATGCCCGTAGGAAATAGGCATTGGCCATCACTTCACTGCGTGTAGCTTCATTGGTGAAAGAGATTTCCGGAGTATGCTTCAGAATCAAATTTGCACTGTTAATGGTAGTATATATGCTACTCCAATTTGTACCTGCATCACCGCTCAGCAATACGTTTGTACCCACTCTATTAAAAAACGCATCATTTACCGCCCCACTCTCATACCAGTTTGAGCGCATCTCTCCATAGATGTTGAGCAAATCGGAAAAGGCGGAACGGAATTGAGTATATGCTCCATTTACCGCACTCGTAGCATCGCTCTCCTCTGTCCACATGGATAGGCTGGTGAACTGGCTGGGCTGTATCACATTCAGGTCTCCATGACATGATGTAAAAAACGAGACCCCACTTATAAGAAGAATGCCGGATAATATTTTTATTTTCATAATTCTTATTTTTCGTATTAAACTTCTTTTATCACAAAGTAACTTTACATCCGATAGAGAACTTACGGATAGGCGGATAGGTGTTGAAACTACCGGAATAGGTACTTGATGCACCTACTTCGGGAGAAAGGCCTATTACTTCCGTAAAATAATGCAGATTGTTTCCGGCCAGGGTCAATACCAGCCCTTTCAGACCAATCTTTGCCAGCAATGCCTGAGGCAGAGCATATTGCAGAGAGATTTCACGGATACAGAGATAATCGGCTTTCTGGGTGAAAACATCGGAGTTGTCCCGGAAATTCTTATTCAACTCATCGGAGTCATTGCCTGAGAAACGGGCATACTTGGCCTTACTCGGGTCATCCCCCACATTCCAGCATTTTAGGATTTCAGCAGGCAGGCTGGTGTTTCCATTCATGAAATTACACATCTGGCGTTGCAGATAACCATTGGAAATGGAGTGCCCCAAAGCAAAATCAAGATAGACATTCAAAGTGAAGCCCTTGTAAGTGAAAGTATTGTTCAAACCTCCGGTGGTATGGGGAATCGTATTTCCCAGCAGGAACATATCATTGCTGTTGATGATATTGTCTCCGTTCAGGTCTTTCCACTCATAGTCTCCAATAGTCTTTTTTCCGACACCCAGTTTCTGTTTCGTGGTCCAGTCCCAACCTTTGGATGAGGTGTCATAACGGGCATTGGCAGCCTGCTCGGGAGTTGTAATGATAAAGTCTTTCTTATATCCATAGAAACGCCCCAACGGTTCACCCTCGGCAACACCTCCGAATTCTTTGGTCGTGCCATCCTGCATTTTTACAGAGTATCCTCCCTGGCGGTTCTTGTCCCGTCCGTTTTCGGGCAGTTTAAGCACCTTGTTCTTTACGTAAGTAATGGTGAATTTAGATTCCCACGTGAAATCCTTCTTGACAATGTTACGTGTTGTTATTTCAGCATCGAAACCACGGAAACGTACTTTTCCAAGATTGGTAAGGATGGAACCGTATCCCGACGTATTGGGCAATACTTTGGAAGTAATCAGGTTATCCGTAATCTTATTAAAGTAATCGATACCCAGAATGATGCGGTTCTTGAACAAGCCTAAATCAAAACCTAAATCCAATTGTGTGGAAGTCTCCCATTCAAGAGCCTTGTTAGGCATGGCCGAAGAAACGGTCGCAGCACTTTGATCGTAACTGGTGGTAATGGCATACAATCCTAATGCATCGTAATAGCCGATGGAGTTGTTACCGGTCTGCCCATAACTGCCACGCCACTTCAAATTACTTATAAAACCGATATTCTGCATAAAAGGCTCATCACTCATAACCCATCCGACAGACAATCCGGGGAAGAATCCCCATTGGTTGCCTTTGGCAAAACGGGAAGAGCCGTCCTCACGGAAAGTAGCAGTCAACATATATCTTTTCAGATAATCATAGTTCAATCGGCCGAAATAACCGATATTCACATCTTCCTGCTTGGTCGACGTTGCATCGGAATAAACAGAACCTCCGTTCAATGTCGGTATCTTGTCGGAGCTGTGTCCGGTAGTGGCAGCATACACATACTTGTACAAATATTGCTGATAGGAATATCCTACCATCGCACTGATGCTGTGTTTATCGGCAAACGTTCTTGTATAGCTGGTGTAGAATTCCAGTTTCTTCCGTTGCTCATCCGTCATGTTGGTAGTCGCCTTCCGCGTTCCATTCATCGGGTTGGCACGCATGAATGTATCTCCATGGCTGTTTTGCGTAAACAAAGAAGCGGTGCCCACAGCATGCCATCCTTTCAAAACTTCCCAATCAAGAGAGCCGACTAACCCCAAACGGTTGGTACGCTGATTGTTATCATTAAAATACGAGTAGAAGCTCGGATTCGGAGACGAAGAGTTTGGACCTGGCGTCGGGGTTCCGTACCATTCATTGTCAGACACCCAATATTTACGTTGAACAGCCGGGGTCATCAGTCCACGGGAAATCACCTGATACTGACTGGCATACTCTTCGCTATTCGTCTGGCTGTAATCTATGTTGCTACTGAAAGTCAGGTTCTCTCTGATTTTGGCAGTTACATTAGTACGGGCATTGAAACGGTCGAATGCCGTGCCTACACCTACACCGGAATCTTTCATATAGCCAATACTGCCCACATAGCTCAATTTCTCCGTACCTCCTTCTATCCCCACATAATAATTTTGCCAAAGAGCATTCTTGAAACAAGTACTGGCCCAATCATTATCTTCAAAAATCAAAGTCTTACTGGGATCCAACGGATCAGCCACAGACTTCCATCCTGCCGGAATGCTCTCTCCATCCCTCAGGTAACGGGTAGAAAACTTGGAAGCATCCGTATTGCCGGAACTATAAGCATATCCGTCAAGGTATAACTTTTCCGGACTGGGTCCGGAAGCCCAACGATCGCGCATGATAGTAACAGCTTGGGTAGCATCCAGATACTCAATCATCCGCTCCACATTCTCGTTTGCAAAGGAAGCCTCAAACGTCACTCGAGGAGCACCGCTTTTTCCTTTTCTTGTCGTAATCAGGACAACTCCATTCGATGCACGCGAACCATAAATAGCAGAAGAAGCGGCATCCTTCAAGACTTCGATAGATTCGATGTCATTGGGATTGATACCCGCTGTACTGCGCTCTACGCCATCAACTAATATAAGAGGAGAATTACTCTGACTGATAGATGAACCACCACGAATCAAGAACGTAGCCTCTGCACCCGGAGTATTGTTCTCATTGTACACGCGTACACCCGCAATTTTACCCTTCAGCCCTTCTCCCACAGTATTGATAGGAGTTGCCTTCAATGTTTCTCCATCCACCTTACTGATAGCGGATGTTACGGTACGCTTGGATTGGGTACCATAACCTACAACCACCACTTCATCCAGCCCCATGGTGGTCGGTTCCATCCGGATGTTAAGAATCTTTTGATTAGTAATCAGGATTTGCTGTTCATCATAGCCCACATAGGAAAATACAAGAGTTTCCCCCTTGCTTACTTTCAGCTGGAAAGCGCCATTCATATCCGTAATAACTCCTCGAGTCGTACCCTTCACAGCGATGGAAACTCCTGGAAGAGTTTCACCAGTATTGTCCACTACTACACCTGATAGGTTAAATTCTTGTGCCCAAAGCAAAAATGGGCAAAATAGTAGAAAAGTTATGAGGTGAAAATGAAATATTTTTCTCATCTTTGTTACGATTTTAATAATAAATTGTTTCAGTAATTTATTTAAGGGGAAACGAGAAGTGCCAATACTCGTTTCCCCTCCCTTTTCGGGGGTCAAACTTAAGTTGGCCAATGAGTTTTTTCATTGGATGTATTGTTGCAATATCTCCATAGGCAATCGTTTTTAGTTAATTAATGTATTTGAAGAATTCCGTATTTTTCAATTCGTTTCTTGTCTCCTCCAGCTCTTCTTCAGAACAAGGAGCTATCGGCAATCGACATGGTCCACAGTCTATTCCTGCCAGTTTCATGAATATCTTACCAGCTCTGACTCCTCCCCCATGCTTTATCAGCACATCAATGATTTCAACAGATTTCCATTGCATTTCACGGGCTGTTTCAAGGTCTCCCTTTTCCATGGCTTCCATCACAGCTTTGTATATACCCGGAACATAGTTGTAGGTACTGCCTACGGCAGCCTTAGCTCCAACCGACAATCCGGTAATCAGTATCTCATCAAAACCGTGCAAGACTTCGAACGCCCCACCGTCCGCATGAATGCACTGCTGCATCTCCATCAGGTTGTTATGAGTAAACTTGACTCCCACCAGATTGGGAATTTGCTTCTTGCCCTCTATAAGGAACTTGTGTACCGGCAAGGAAACCCCGGTTATGGACGGCATGTTATAGTAATAAAACGGCAAGCGGGAAGCCGATGCAGCTATCGGCTTGAAAAAACCTATCAGCTCATCTACAGAACCGGGCTTGAAAAAGCAGGGCGCCATGGCTGCTATCATATCAGCTCCAATAGCTTGCGCATGGGCTGCCAGCTCGGCACACTGAACCTGCGACATGCCACCTACATGCACTATCACTTTCAGTTTTCCCTTGGCTGCCTCCATCCATTTTTCCGCAACAGCCTTTCGTTCTTCTGTTGTCAGAGAAACGGATTCTCCCGTCGTGCCACAAATAAACACTCCCGTCACACATTTCTTTTGCATCAGAAACTCTGCATACGGCCCGATCACCTGCAAATTTAAGGAACCATCTTCGTGCATTGGCGTAAATGGTGCAGCGATTAATCCTGTTAAAAGTCGTTTGTTCATAAATAAAATTATATTATAATTAATGATAGGTTCAAACCTATTTTTTCTTAAAGAACAAGCTTGCCAGATAACCTATGACAAAACATGAGATAAAGCCGGATGCCGTGTACAAAAGCAAATGGAACGTCTGGAATCTGGCAACAAACAATTGTACGATGATACTTGCGACTATACCAATGATTGCTCCTCCGGAATTGGCGCGTTTGGTAAGCATGCCCAACATGAACAGTCCTCCCATACTGCCCAATATGAGCCCGAGTATCTTGTTAAATTCGTCCCACAATGAAGCGATATTCCATGTTGCCATAAGAAAAGCAAAAGATAGACTAATGATTCCTATCACACAAGTTGCCATACGTGCCGCATGCAATTCATTGCCACCCTCTCCCTTATGAAAGAAACGTGAATAAATGTCTACTATATAAGCTGTGGCTGCCGAATTCATACTGCCGCTCAAAGTGGACATTGCCGCAGCGAAGATGCCCGAAATCAACAACCCTACAATACCGACCGGTAATTGGGTAAAAATATACCACGGAAAAATAGCATCGCCGTTAGGAATACTGATACTCAGATTCTCAGGATACACCTTGTAATAGGCATAAAGCGCAGTGCCTATAAAGAAGAAAATCAGTGTGGCGGGAACAGTCAGTATCGCATTGGTCCATACACTCTTCCGTGCCTCTTTCATCGAAGAGGTAGTGAGATAGCGCTGCACCATACTTTGGTCCGTCCCATAGGTGGTAAGATGGGTAAAACATGCGGCAATAATGACAGTCCACATCGTAGCATCCTTCAAGTCAAAGTTCGTCGCTCCCAAATCGAACTTACCGTTTGCCACGGCAATATCAATCGTTTCACCCAATCCACCGGGAAGAGAACACGAGATGTATATCACTGCAAATATCGCTCCTCCCAACAGTACAATTACTTGAATGGCATCTGTCCATACAACCGCCTCTATTCCCCCTATCATTGTATATAGAATACTACAAACTCCCATAATACCGATACATAGGAATATATCCAATCCAGTCACCACATTCAAAGCAATGGAGGGCAGAAAAAGCACAACGCCCATACGCCCTACCTGGAAAATAATAAAGGCCAGACTGCAAATAACCCGGATAAAGACATTGAAACGTATCTCCAGATATTCATAGGCAGTCGTTATATTCAATCTCCGGAAAAAAGGAATAAAGACATAAACAATGACGGGGGCAACAAACACAATACCGGTATTGAACAACACATAACTCCAGTTAGTGGCATATGCCTTGGAGGGTATAGCCATGAAGGTGATGGCACTCAACGCGGTTCCGAAAAGACTCAGCCCGGCAGCCCACCACGGAATACGTCCTCCACCCTTGAAATAGTCATTCGTACTTTTCTGGCGCCGTGAAAAGTAAATTCCAATTCCGGCCAATACGGCAAAATAACCGATAATCACAAGGATATTGACAAGTCCCAACCCCTTTTCCAAAGGAACAATATCCCCTTGAAGGCTGTACAGTCTATTCGTTCCGGAACTGGCATTGCTACCGAGTATAACGAAGGAACGGTTTCTTTGCAAGACTTGCATAGTGTCATAGGTACCTGGAATACATTCAGACTTGACAAGAGTCTGCGTAATTGTATGGTATTTCCATAAAGCATTCTCTTTTTTAAGATGCTGTGTATCTTCCGGCTCTTTCTGAAAAAGAAGTATATGGTTGGCTCCGCTGGCGACAGCAGCACATATTCCTTTCGGAAAATCCGAACCTAATGAACTCCATTTACCCAATTGGGGGTTATAGACATATCCATCAGTCAAGCAAGAAGACAACCCTTCTTCCGTTTCCGTCTGTCCACCCAATAAATACAGACAAGGGGAAACGCCGTTGTTCTGTACCACGAGAATTGCATCTTCCCGGACGCATCCCGGATAGCCCGGTAGTTCTTTCCATCCTCTGGACTTGTTCGACAAGTCCAGCACAAAAAAAGAATCCGATAACCTGGACGGACTTACCGACTTCCTGCCTCCAAACAAATATACCTTATTGTCCAGTAGTGCTCCTGCCGCGTTAGACAACGGAAAAGGAAGTGGCGGCCAATCTTCCGAAACATTCAGTTTGCCCTGCTGCATTGTGACAAAAAATACATCTTCGTAGCATTGGGAAGAATCACGCCCTCCAATACACAAGATACCGTCAGAGAGTGTTATGGAAGCGCCATAAGCCAACGGCTTGGACAACACATCTTCATACAAAGCGAATCCGGCATTTTCAGAAAGGCATACCGCATTTCTTCCCCATCGGCTATAATCGTCGGAAGTGCCGCCTGCCAATACAATTTGTCCGCCAAGTACTCCGGAAAAGAGTCCCAAAGTGTTGTGTTCCTCATTAAAAACACTCTCGTTGCCCCACTTTATCTGCTCAGAATGAGAAGCATCTGCAGCTCTCAGGCTTTGACCCCAAAACAAACAAAGGCATACCAATGCAACACAATTATTTACAATCCGTGTCATTTGTCATATTTTTATTGTGATTGACCCTTATTCTGTTCTCCTAACACTGCCCTATCATAAATCAGCTTCTTATAGACATAAAAGTGTTGCTCGATAGCATTTCTGTAGCCCATTTCATCCTTATTCTTGATAAAGTTCAATAAATCGGTGTGAGTTACAATCTTTCCCTTTTTCTCCAGTTCTATATTTATAGCTTCCACCCGTTCCCTCAAATTGGTTTTTACAAAGTTCATAACCGGATGAATGATGCTTTGGAACTGTACAATCGTCTTATTCCCCGTTATTTCGTATAGTTTTGAATGGAAAGTATATTCGCTGAGATTGGCATATTCGTTGTTCCCCAATGCAACGCCTGCATTAACAATCTCTTCCAGTTCCATAATATCCTGCTCTTTAATATTATGAAATATGTCACTACTGATTCCTATCTCCAAGGCAACCCTGAATCCCAAAAGATCGAGAAGTGATTCCTGGCTCATAATACGGGGATCAACCACTCTCTTCATTCCCCCTAAGATGAAAGGCTCAGTTAATATCATTCCACGACGTGTACGGCTTTCAATCATTCCCATCATTTTCAGACGGCTAAGAGCTTCCCGAAGAACACTACGAGCTACCCCCAACGCTGACGACAACTCAATTTCGTTAGGGATAGAATCACCCACTTTCAAGTCCTGACTTCTGAAATAATTCAATAACTTGTCTTCCACTTGGTCTACCAAAGTAATCGACTGCCCATCAATTTTTAAGTTTTCCATATATTAAATCGTGTTATTATTAGTCCTATTAGTATTATTTGTCAGACAAATAAATGGATAATTTTTAATAAAAGCAACATATAAAGAATATATTATTACTTCTTTTATATTTATTAACTTTTAAAGTGTTGCATTTTTGTAAATTTACTATTCACGATGTAATATATATTTCGGCTATATTACATATGCGAACAAACAATAAGAAAAACAGAAAAAGGGGAAAAACAATATAAGTGCAGCTTAAAAAATAGTTTAGAAGAATTATTAATACCTGAGAATGAATGTTCTTAAAAAAGAAAAAGACTGAATAACTAAGTATTCAGCCTTTTATAAAGAGCGGCAAGCGAGACTCGAACTCGTGACCCTCAGCTTGGGAAGCTGATGCTCTACCAACTGAGCTACTGCCGCATAAACATTTCCAAGGTCATGCCTTAAAAACGGTGGCAAAGTTAATAAATTCCTTCCTAAAAAAACAAACGTTTCGTCAAATATTTCCTATTTTTGCTCGGGAAAACAAAGATATTCTTTCAAAATACAGACTAAATACCAATGAAACGAATCATACTCATCACCGGAGGAGCACGTTCCGGCAAAAGCACCTATGCGGAAAAGTTGGCACTCAAGCTCTCTCCCACTCCCGTTTATCTTGCCACAGCACGCATTTGGGACGAAGAATTCCGCCAGAGGGTAATCCGGCATCAGGAACGCCGGGGACCGGAATGGACAAACATCGAAGAGCAGAAAGAACTCAGCCGCCACCGGCTGGAGGGACGGATCGTCCTGATAGACTGCATCACCTTATGGTGTACCAACTTTTTCTTCGACCTGCATTCAGATACCGACCGGGCACTTGCCGCAGTAAAGGCAGAGTTCGACCGCTTCACGGCACAAGACGCAACCTTCATCTTTGTAACCAATGAAATAGGTATGGGAGGAGCTTCCGAGAACGAACTGCAACGAAAGTTCACGGACATGCAAGGCTGGATGAACCAATATGTAGCCGCCCGTGCCGACGAAGTGATACTGATGGTATCCGGCATCCCACTTACCGTAAAAAACACTCATTCATAAAACAACAAACAATTAAAATTCAACAGACTGATGAAAACATTTCATATCACCCGTCCGGACGAGTCAATCCGTCCCGCATTGATTGACAAAATCAACAACCTGACCAAACCCAAAGGTTCATTGGGCATTTTAGAAGAACTGGCACTCCAAATCGGACTCATACAACAGACATTATCCCCCGCCTTGAAACATCCGCAAAACATTATCTTCGCCGCCGACCACGGCATTGTAGAAGAAGGTGTCAGTCTGTCTCCAAAGGAAATCACCTGGCAGCAAATCAGCAACTTCCTTCATGGAGGGGCAGGTGTCAATTTCCTCTGCCGGCAGCACGGCTTTACCCTGAAAATAGTAGATGCAGGAGTAGACTACGACCTCCCCTACGAGAAAGGCATCATCAATATGAAAGTGCGCAAAAGTACCAGAAATTATCTGCACGAGGCAGCCATGACGGAAGAGGAAATGGAGATGTGCCTGGAACGGGGTGCCGAGGTGGTGCGCCAATGCCATGAAGAAGGCAGCAATGTCCTCAGCTTCGGTGAAATGGGTATCGGAAACACCTCTTCATCCTCCCTGTGGATGACCTGCTTTACCAGTATTCCTCTGGAACAATGTGTCGGCGCAGGCAGCGGACTCGACAGCGCGGGCATCCGCCACAAATACGAAGTGCTGAAACAGTCTATGGAGAATTACAAAGGCGACGGCTCTCCCCGGGACATCATCCGCTACTTTGGTGGACTGGAAATGGTAATGGCCATAGGCGCCATGCTGCAAGCTGCCGAGCTGAAGATGATTATCCTTGTTGACGGATTCATCATGACCAACTGCCTGCTTGCCGCCGCCAGGCTCTACCCGGAAGTGACGGATTACGCCATCTTCGGACACTGCGGAGACGAGTCGGGCCACAAACTGGTGCTCGACGCCCTGCATGCCCGTCCGCTGCTGAATCTGGGGCTGCGTTTGGGAGAAGGAACAGGGGCCATCTGTGCATATCCCATTGTCGACTCGGCCGTGCGGATGCTCAATGAAATGGATAACTTTGTACATGCCTCCATCACCAAATACTTTTAACATGAACAATGTCTTGGCTGCATTCATAATGCTCACCCGACTGCCCTTCTGGAAAATCAAGGAAGTACCGGCAGAATGTTTCAAGCATGTGGTTCCCTATTGGCCGCTTATAGGCTGGCTGACGGGAGGCGTGATGGCGGCAGTGCTGTGGCTTGCCGGACAGATTATGCCGGTGTCATTGGCATGGATTCTTGCCCTCATCGCACGCCTGCTTGTCACCGGTTGCCTGCACGAAGACGGACTGGCGGACTTTTTCGACGGCTTTGGTGGCGGCACCACCCGAGAACGGACTCTTGCCATCATGAAGGATTCCCACATCGGAAGCTACGGTGTCATCGGATTGATATGCTATTTCCTGCTGTTGCTCCAACTTCATCACCTGCCACTGGGACTTCTCTGCATCCTTGTGCTCAGCGGTGACTGCTGGTCCAAGTTCTGTGCCTCCCAGATTGTCAACTACCTGCCCTATGCCCGGAAAGAGGAAGACAGCAAAAGCAAAACCGTCTACAACCGCATGAGTCGGCACGAGTTACTGGCCGGATTTCTTTGCGGCCTGCTTCCTTTCGTACTGCTGCTGCCTATAAAACTGTGGATTGCCACCCTCTTCCCACTGCTCACCTTCTTCCTGCTCTACCGATTGATGAAGCGACGCCTGCAAGGATATACGGGGGACTGCTGCGGGGCTACTTTCCTGCTATGCGAACTGTCCTTCTACTTGGGAAGCCTTATCCTAATTATAAATTAAAACCAAAAATTAAAGATGGAAGTAATACTCATTCGACACACTTCGGTAGATGTTCCTCCGGGCGTATGCTACGGACAGACCGATGTTCCCCTGAAACCCACGTTTGAAGCGGAAGCCGCCGTGACAGCAGAAAACCTGAAGGCATACCTTCCGTTCGACCACGTCTACACCAGTCCCCTGACCCGCTGCGTGCGCCTCGCCACCTATTGCGGCTATCCCGATGCAGAACGGGACAAACGGATTATGGAAATCAATTTTGGCGACTGGGAGATGAAGCCGTTCGAGCAGAATGAGGACCCACGCCTGCAGGAATGGTATGCCGACTACATAAACGTGGCAGCTACCGGTGGAGAATCTTTTGCTATGCAATACCGGCGTGTCAGCCAGTTTTTGGACGAATTAAAGAAGAAGCCCTATACACGCGTTGCCATCTTCGCACACGGAGGCGTATTAATCTGCGCACAACTCTATGCCGGAATCCTTAAAGCCGAAGAAGCCTTCGACGCATTGACGCCCTACGGCGGCATCGTCCGCATCAATCTCGACAAGGAATAGTGAACGAAATAGTAGGGCCTTCCTCCGCTTCGGTTTGCACCTTGTAGATACCTCCAAAATAATGAATAAAATGGGCATTGATTTCATGGCGAATCAAGCTCGTTTTATTCTCAAAATGTACCTTTGCAAACGGGGCGTTGACCACGTCGAAATAAAGGAGCGGTTTACTCCGGTCGCGTCTGATGCGGATAATCGCCTCATAACGGGAAGTGTCATTCTCTGACGGAGTCAGCAGGCTGACAAGCAATGTATCGAACCACCTCCGGTCCGTCCTTGCAAGCTGTTCCTTGAGATCGGTCTGCAGGCTGACAGACACAGTGCTCTCCCCACGACCGTTCACTTTATCCAGCACCTCACTGCACAACTGAATAACGTCACACTCCTCGTCCTCATACTGAATCTTGCCGGACTCCAAGCGGGACAACTCCAGAATGCTGTTGACATAATTCAGCAGACTTTCCGCATTGGTCTGAATCATCTGTCCGTACTCCTTCTTAGTCTCTTTATCCAGCTCCTCTTTCCCGATCAGCAATTCGGCAAAGCCCACCACCACATTCAGCGGGGTACGTATATCATGGCTGATTTCCGATTTCAGACGCTCCTTCGCGATGTTGTCCGTCTCTGCCTGCAAGGCGGCTTCAGCCGTCTTCTTCTCTACGACAGCAATCTTTCCGGAGACATAGCGCGTATACAGATAGAAAAGCAGCATCAGCAGCAGGCAGACACCCAGGAATATAAATCCTATACGGTAATTCATGTCCTGAATCTTCTGCTTCTCCAGCAACAGCTCGTCAATGTGGTAAATCTCCTTCACCTGCTTCAACTGGTTGGCCGAGAAGGCATTGTTCAGCGAATCCTGCTTGCGTATGAGGTAGCGCCGGGTCTCGATGGCCCCGTCAATGTCCCCCTTGTCATATTGCGTACTCGCCTTGTAGTTTATCAAAGTGGCAAAGGTGGAGACGTAGTTGTTCAGTACCGTAGGGGTCACCTCGTCTATCAATGCGATGCTTTTGTCATACTCATCGGTCTTGGCATAATATTGAAGCTGTATCAACTGGACATTCAGCCAGAAGACGGGATCTACATGCGGCTCAAGCAGTTTCTTTACTTTCTCGATATGCTCGTGCGCCACTGTAAAGTTCTTCTGGTTCATGTAGTGCAGGATATACTTCACTTCGCAGTCAATCTCGAAATTGCTCCAGTTCTTCCGTGTCTCGGGTTCTTTGGAAATGACCGCCTGCAACGTCGTGTCCATTTCATGCAAATAGGGCAGCTTCAGGCTGTCTTTACCGCCATTGCCGTATACCTGGGCAATACGCGACAGTATATCCACCTTCAGGCTGGCCTTTGTCTGGGGAGAGAAATTCCGGTAAGCCTCCAAGAAAGAGTCCAGTGCCTCATTCGGGCGGCTGGACACTCCGTAGGCACATCCCAGACTGTTATACGCTGCTATCATCCCGTTATTGCTATGGCGGAGTTTTGATTCCTCCAACGTCTCCTTAGCCACATACACCGCTTTCTCTATCTGTCTCTTGGAAGCCAGGGCGCGGCTGATGGCAGCCTTCTGCTCCAGATAATAATCGTAAGTGCCTACCTGGGGGACAAAATCCTTCAGCACATCCACCCAATACGACAGACTGTCCGGGTCGTGTTTCTTGTCATAACATGCCGCCAGATAGTAAGCGCCCATATTCTCATAGAAAGCGTTCTTCTGCCGCCGCGCCTCCTCGTACAGACGGGTGGAAAAAGTCATGTTATAGGGAGCATACTGGTGCTTGTAGGCCATGTCACGGAGATACGTCAGCCGGACAAGGGTGGCCGGCAGGGTATCGGCAACCTTCAGGATGCTGTCCTGATACCGGACAGCCCCCGTGTCTTCTGCCAGCAGCGGACAGATATATCCGCAAAACAAAACATGGATGAGAATCAGTATTCGTTTCATTGCGCCGTTCCTCCGTGTAATGCGGGATTATACTTCAAAGGATGCGTAAAACAGAAACGCGCGCCACGGGTGTACCCACTGTCCACCCACAGCTTGCCGTTCATATATTTCACAATCAGTTGGCAGATGGAAAGGCCCAGTCCGCTTCCCTGCACAAAATCATTCAGCTTTTCAAAGCGTTCAAAAATCAAGTGCTGCTTCTCCGGTGGAATGCCGCATCCGGTATCCGTCACGGAGAAAAGTGCCGTACCGGCATCAGCCATCTTCAGTTCCAGCACGATGGAGCCTTGTTCCGTAAACTTGGTGGCATTCACCAGCAGGTTTATCAAGACTTGGCGGAGGCGCGCATCGTCCGTATCCAGCATCAGGACGGACAAATCCGTGTCAAAACGCATTTCAACCTCCAGCTTGCGCGAGGCCATCACGGTCTCCACGACCTCATTACACAACTTCACGGCATCATGCGTGCGGATGTTGAAGGTTATATTGTCATTCTCGAAATCCGAGAAATCCAGAATGTCATTGATAAGTTTCAGCAACTGAAAGGAATTCACCTTGATAATTTCGGAGAACTCCCGGCGCGATTCGTCATCGAACGACTCGTCCTCATCCGTCAGTACCGCCGAGAATCCGACAATGGCATTCAGCGGCGTACGTACCTCATGGCTCATGTTCGAAAGAAACATATTCTTCCGTTGTATGGCTTGCACCGCTTTCTCCTTCATCGCCTCCTGCCGCATCTGGGAACGCTTCAAACGGAATATCTTCTTCCAGCCCAGCACCAGGAGGAATATCAGAAACAGTACGGACACAATGATGCCTGCCAGATAGAAACGCATGGATACAATGCGGTCGCGTTCGTTCTGGTAGGCCAGTTGGTCGGCCTGGAAACGGGTACAGAGCCGGTCTATCTCCTTGGGATAGTTCTTCTCGAACGAAGTCTTGATATACGAAAAGACCTTGCCGTACTGTCCGTAGGCTTCTTCCTTATTTCCCATCTTCACCAGTAAATCCGCTTTTTCGAGCAGAGCTTCCTTGTAGATGTTATGGTTTATCCGGGCATATTCGGTTTGAAGGAAATCATTGTAGGCGGTCAAGGCTGCCTCATGCTCTCCGGTGGCCACCAGATAACGGGCATCTATAATCAGAAGGTATTGCCGTATCTCCGGAATCAGCTGCGTTTCAAGCTGGCCTATCTGTACCAGACAATGGCTGGCAGCTTTCAAGTCACCCTTGAATAATTGGCAGGAAGCATTGGAGATGTGACGCATGGCCAGCTCCAGCGGAGAAAGCCGGTCTTCCGGATAGAGGTTCAGACGTGCAAGATAACGCGAGGCACCGTTTACATTCCGTATGCGCAGGTTATAATCTATCAGTTCCACCAGTAGCATACGGATATGCACATCCTCCCCGTCCATCCCATCCAGCAGTCTCAAGGACTCTTCATAAGCGACACCGGCTTCCCGGAGCCTGCCGGTATAGCTGTACACCTCTCCCATGGCATTCAGCGCAAGGGCATTGCC
Organism: Bacteroides sp. AM41-16; assembly: GCF_003603495.1. Classification (NCBI taxonomy): domain Bacteria; kingdom Pseudomonadati; phylum Bacteroidota; class Bacteroidia; order Bacteroidales; family Bacteroidaceae; genus Bacteroides; species Bacteroides sp. AM41-16. The sequence continues at coordinate 248,874 of NZ_QTNE01000001.1, forward strand.
GAAGGGGTAGGCAAGCGCGCGGGCTTTGGAGTACATCTGGTCGCTCTGGGCAATAGCCATACGGATTTCTCCACGGAAAAGGGAGGATTTTATAAGTATTCTTTCCAGTTCGAAATAGGTGTAATAGCGCTGGGATTCATCCAATTGGGACAAAAGGCCGTCGGCATTCAGCGAGTCACACTCCTCCCGGGTCAGATAGTCGAAACCGAGGCTGTTGTGAAAAGTGGAGATGACCTCATGGACTATACTTTCCTTTTCTTTAGTCCAAGAATCCGCTTTATCTGTTGCCGATGCAATTATTGTGCTCCCGAACCAAATAAAGAAAAGGAATATATATAGTTGCTTTATCCTCATTTATAAGACTTTGTCTGCTTTAAAAGTTACATTTTTAATGCAACGCGGTCTTGCAAAGATATTATATCTTTTTGGAACGGACAAAGAATCAGTTAAAATAACAACATTTTAAAAACAAAAGGAAGCCAAGGTCGATGTCACTATTACGGCAACTACCATCCACCACTCCACACGCCGGTTGATGCGGACAGCCACACGCATATCTTCTGTCTTCAGAGGCCGTTCATTAGAACCGATATAAGGTTTCCATACCTCCTCGCCGAAATAGTTGTGCGGCCCCCCGAAACGGCAATTCAAAATACCGGCAAGGGCGGCTTCCGGATAACCGGAATTGGGACTGGCATGCTGGCTGCCATATCTGCCCACAAAAGCAAACAAGGAAAGGCGACCGGAAACCAGTACCATCAGAAAGGCTGTCAGACGAGCAGGAATATAATTGGCAACATCATCCAGACGGGCGGCGAAACAGCCGAACCGACGATAGCGCTCGTTCTTGTAGCCGACCATGGAATCCAACGTGTTCACCATCTTATAGGCAAGCATGCCCGGAACTCCCAACAGCAGATACCAGAATAAGGGAGCAACGACCCCGTCACTCAAATTCTCTGCCAAAGTCTCCAATGCCGCGGTTCTCACCTCCTGCGCCGAGAGCGCAGACGTATCACGCCCAACGATACGTGCCACTTGCATCCTCCCTTCCTCCAAGGAACGGTCCACCGCCTTGAACACCATACGCACCTCGCGAACCAGCGTAGTGCCCGCCAAGCAATAGAATATCAGCAGTATCTGCACCGTCAGCAGCATGCCCGGAGAAAAGAGTGCAGCCAAGCGGAGTAGCAGAAGCGTGACGAAATACACACCTGCCACGAGGAGCACCGTCATAAGCGCTCCTTTCAGGAAACGCGAATCGCCCCGGTTCAACCGGTGCTCACAGAAAGAAATGGCTTTGCCGAAAGCCACCACCGGATGGGGTAGCCACGCCGGGTCGCCCAGCCAGTGGTCGAGCAGCCAGGCTGTGAGAAGCGGCAGGTTCAAGTTGAAGGCGACACCCAAAAGTATAAGCACATCTTCTTCCATCGGTTATTCCTCCTCAAGCCATTGTCCTATTGCTTTTACAAGCCTGTCATTCTCCTCCCGGCTCTGGGCGGCTATACGGAAGAAATGCTCATTCAGTCCGTCGAAGTTGGAGGCGTCCCGAATCAAGATACCATGCTCCCCTGCCAGATAGTCTTTCAAAGCGGAAGCCCTACCCATACGGAGGCACACCAGCATGAAATGGGTTTCGGTGGCCCATACCTCCAGTCCTCCCAATGCCTCGAGCGCACTGCGCAGGCGGGCAGCCTCTTGCAAGTAAGACGCCACATCCAGCGGATTGGGAACATCATGTTCCAGCAGATGGAGCCCTGCCTCAATGGCAAGCTGGTTGACCGACCAGGGCATACGGTTGGTACGCAGACGGTGCAGCAGGTGGGGGGCGCCGGTGACATATCCCAGTCGCAGACCGGGAACGGCATAACGCTTGGTCATGGAGTGCAGCAGCAAGACGTTGGGAAACTCCGCAGCCTCGGCAGCAGAGAAAAGCGGACGCAAGGTGAAAAACTCGTAGGACTGGTCGATGACGAAACAGACCTGCGGATTATGACTGATAAGTGTTGCCAGATATTCCTTCTCCACAACCGTTCCGGTAGGGTTATTGGGATTGCACAGCCACAGCATGCGCACCTCTTCCGGCAAGCGATACCCCTCGCTCTCCGCAGGAAGCCGGTAGAGGGAAGTGACCCGATGGCCGTGCATGCGGCAGGCATCGGCATATTCACTGAAAGTGGGCTGCACAATGGCGGTGTTTGTCCCGCGGAAAGTCTGTGCGGTAAGATAGATGGCTTCGGTAGCTCCGTTCGTCACGCACACTGCCTCGGCAGGAAGACGGTGGCAGCGGGCAAGGCAGGCCTCAAACGTGTAAGGCTCCGGTTCGGGATAGTTGCCGATGCCGTCAATCCGGGCACACAGATGCGCCTTCAAGGCAGAGAGGTCTACCCTGCTGTAAACGTTCGAGCTGAAGTTTGCCGTAATGGGACGGCTGTATTTATAGGAATCGTCTCCGTGTCCTTCAATCATGGTTCTTTGTCAATATTTGGTAGATAAGCGGCAGGTTGACGTGGCGGCGCACGTGCTCGGCAAGCCTATCGTATTGTTCTTCTTTGAATGTATGGTAATCGAAAGCGCCGGCATTCCCGGACAGTTTGTCTGCAAAAGGCGCAAGCAGGAAATCTATGAATTCCGGATTGTCGAGAATGCCATGAATATAGGTCCCCATGCAGGTGGAGTCCACGCAGTAACCGTCGGTAGAGCCGTTCTCCAAAAGATTCAGGGGAGAATCGGGAGTACCTTCCACGGGGGTGGTCACTCCCATATGGATTTCATAACCCTGCATTAATGAAGAATGGAGAGTGGAAGATGGAGAATGGGGACTGCACAGACCGAACTTCACCTGGCGGGTCACCTTCTCTCCCGACATGCGGGTACTGATGGGCAACAGCCCCAGTCCGGGCAGGCGTTCAATGTCCCCCTCCACATGCTCAGGGTCGAGCACCTCCTGCCCCATCATCTGATAGCCGCCGCAGATACCCATCACGGTGGCACCTTCACGGTGGGCACGGATGATGGCAGCCGCCACACCGTTACGGCGTAATTCGTAAAGGTCATCAAGCGTGCTCTTGGAGCCGGGCAGCAGGATGACGTCGGCCTTTGCCAGCTCATCCACATTGTTGGTATAGAAGAGATGTACGCGCGGGTCACGTTCCAGGACATTAAAATCGGTAAAGTTACTGAGGTGGCGCAGCAGAATGACGGCGATGTTCACCTTTCCCTTCTCGGCACGGACAGACTTTGCGGCAAGCGCCACGGAGTCTTCTTCTTCAATGTAGATATCACGGTAGTAAGGTACTACCCCGACAACGGGAATGCCGCAAAGCTCCTCCAGCATCGTAATGCCCGACTCGAAGAGACGTATATCCCCCCGGAACTTGTTGATAAGAATTCCTTTAATGCGTTCCCGCTCATGGGGACGAAGCAACATCAGCGAACCATAGACACTGGCAAACACACCGCCACGGTCAATGTCCCCCACAAGGATTACATCGGCTCCGGCATGCAGGGCCATCGGCAGATTGACAAGGTCGGTATCCCGCAGATTGATTTCGGAGATGCTTCCCGCGCCTTCCAGCACAACGGGATTATAGCGAGCGGCAAGGCGGTCGTAGGCAGCACAAACCTCCCGGCGCAGCTCGTCGCGTCCTTCCTTGCGGAAATACTCATAAGCATTGCGGTTGCCGATAGGACGCCCGTTGAGGACAACCTGCGAGGTATGGTCCGACTGTGGTTTCAGCAGTAGCGGATTCATGTCCGTGTGGCAAGGCACTCCGGCGGCTTCTGCTTGCACAGCCTGGGCACGGCCTATCTCCAGCCCTTCGGGAGTGGCAAATGAATTGAGCGCCATATTCTGTGCCTTGAACGGTGCGGGCTGATAGCCGTCCTGCTTGAAGATGCGGCAGAAGGCGGCAGCAATGATACTCTTTCCCACATCACTGCCCGTCCCGGCAAACATAATCGGATGAAGTTTCTCCATAAATTCCATTTTAGCGAATGCAAAGATAGTGCAAATCCGAATATCTCTCCCATTCATAAGCCATATCTTCGGAAACTATTCGTTATATTTGTAACGTTCTATTCAAAAAGATGACTACTGAACAATTCCCACCTCCTCTTGTTTAGAGAAACAAGAACCCCTAAACCGAACGAACTTATGAATAATCTATTATGCCGGAGATTCTTTCCGGCTGCTGCCTGCGTGCTGCTTGCCATCGGTGGAGTGGCCGCACAAACCTCCCTTCCCCTTAGCTTCGGTGATGCCCTGAGGCAGATGCAAAACGGCAACCGCAGCCTGAAAATAGCCGACAAGGGAATTGAAGCCGCCCGTGCGGAACGTGACAAACTGAATGCCCTCTGGTACCCCTCCCTGCAAGGTGCCGGTACGTTCGTGCATCTTTCCGAAAAGATAGAGGTAAAACAGCCCCTTTCCCAGTTCACCGACCCGGCAAAGGACTTTGTGCACAACATCGTGCCGGACGACCAATTCATCAGCAGCATACTCGACCAGATAGGCTCCCATACCCTTGCCTTTCCACTGGCTCCACGCAACCTGACTTCCGTCGGCCTGACCGCCGAATGGGTCGTATTCTCCGGCGGCAAGCGCATCCGGGCCTCGAAGATAGGCAACACCATGATAGACATCGCCCGCGAAAACCGGGGACAGACCGATGCCACGCAACGCACCCTGCTGGCAGAAAGCTACTTCGGGCTGAAACTTGCGCAAGAGGTAGTACGCGTGCGGCAGGAGACTTACAACAGCCTACAACGCCATTACCAGAATGCCCTTAAACTGGAAGCTGCCGGCATGATAGACAAGGCAGGCCGGCTCTTTGCCCAAGTGAATATGGATGAAGCTGCCCGTTCACTGGAGGCTGCCCGGAAGGAGGCCTCCGTCGTGCAAAGTGCCCTGCGCACCCTGCTCAACCTGCAAGACACATGCAGCATCCATCCTACTTCGGAGCTTTTCATCAACAACCAACTGCCCGCCAAAGAGGAGTTCCTGCAAGCCATGCGGGTGGAGAACTACACCGTGAACCAACTGCAACTGCAGTCACAGATTGCCCGCCAGCAGCTCCGCATCGACCAGAGCGGCTACCTGCCGGACATCGCCGTATTCGGCAAGCAGACCCTCTATGCCCACGGCATACAAAGCAATCTTGTCCCCCGCACCATCGTAGGTGTGGGCTTCACCTGGAACCTGTTCGACGGACTGGCGCGTGAGAAGCGCATCCGCCAGTCGAAGATAGCCCAGCAGACCCTTGCCCTGGGACAAGAAAAAGCCAAAGAAGACCTGAGCGTAGGCATCGACAAGCTATACACCCAACTGCAAAAGGCACAAGACAACGTACGCGCCCTGAATACCACCATCGAGCTGAGCGAAGAGCTGGTGCGAATCCGCAAGAAATCCTTTGCCGAAGGCATGGCAACCAGTACCGAGGTCGTAGATGCGGAAACGATGCTGGCAACCGTCCGCGTGGCGCGTCTGGCAGCCTACTACGAATATGATGTGGCACTGATGAACCTGCTGGCTATCTGCGGAACGCCGGAACGGTTCGAGAAATATTTCGAGACAACTTATTAAAACCTACCCTTTATGAAAATCAATAATAAAAGCATCAGCATTGCATTCGTCATTATCCTGGCCGCAACGGTCATCATTTCGCTTGCCGGCATATTACTCATGAGCCGGCAGCCCCTGGTTCTGCAAGGACAAGTGGAAGCAACGGAAATACGTATCAGCGGGAAGCTGCCCGGACGTGTGGACTCCTTCCTCGTACAAGAGGGCGACTGGGTGAAGGCAGGCGATACGCTTGTCGTCATCAACAGCCCCACCATCGAAGCCAAATACCGCCAGGTGAATGCCCTGGAGCAGGTGGCCCAGGAGCAGAACAAGAAGATAGACGCCGGTACCCGCCGCCAGATTGTGGCCACCGCCCGGCAACTCTGGAACAAGACGCAGAGCGACCTTGCCCTCGCCAAGACTACTTACCAGCGCATTGTAACGCTTTATAAGGACAGTGTCGTCACCTCCCAGCGGCGTGACGAGGTGGAAGCCATGTACAAAGCCGCCCAAGCCGCCGAACGTGCCGCCTACGAGCAATACCAGATGGCCGTGGACGGAGCGCAGAGCGAGGACCGTGCCTCGGCCCGCAGCCTGGTGGAAGCGGCGCGAAGCACCGTCGATGAAGTCTCCTCCCTCCTCGTCGACTCCCGTCTCACCGCTCCCGAAGACGGCCAGATAGCCACCATCTTCCCAAAACGCGGAGAGCTGGTGGCCCCCGGCACTCCCATCATGAGCCTTGTCGTGATGGACGATGCACACGTGGTACTGAACATACGCGAGGACCTGATGCCGCAGTTCAAGATGGGAGGCACTTTCCGTGCCGATGTCCCCGCCATCGACGGCAAGGACATTGAATTCCGCATCTATTACATCAGTCCGCTGGGCAGCTTCGCCACCTGGAAATCCACCAAACAGACGGGCAGCTATGACATGCAGACGTTCGAGATACACGCACGTCCCACACAGCAGGTAGAGGGATTGAGACCGGGGATGTCCGTACTCTTAAAAATGAAGAATAAAAAATGAAAGATAAAGAATTTGGCTACGCAATGAAAGCGCTCCGCATGGTTATCCGTCGCGAATGGCACCGCATGACCTCCCGCCGTCTATACCTCGGCGTCTGCGTCGTGCTACCCTTGCTCTGTCTGTTCTTCATGGCCACCATCTTTGGAAACGGACAGATGGAGAACATTCCCGTGGGTATCGTCGACCTGGACAACACTGCCACTTCGCGCAATATCTCCCGACGCATCTCTGCCGCCCCCACCTTCCGTGTGACGGAGCACTTCACCGACGAAGCCGACGCCCGCCGGGCATTGCAACAGAAGGACATATACGGCTACCTCGTCATCCCGCCCCGCTTCGAACAGAAGGCGGTGACGGGAACTGGCGCAACGCTCACCTATTATTACCACTATGCCCTTCTTTCAGTAGGCAGCGAGCTGATGGCGGCGTTCGAGAATACGCTTGCCCCCGTGGCGCTCTCGCCCATCGTGATGCAGGCCGAAGCTCTGGGAGTCAGCGGAGAACAGATACAGACCTTTCTGCTCCCCGTAGAAGCCAGTACCCATCCCCTCTACAATCCGGACATGGACTACTCCATCTACCTGAGCCAGCCTTTCTTTTTCGTACTGTTCCAGATACTCATCCTGCTCACCACCGTCTACTCCATAGGCAGCGAACTGAAATTCGGCAGCGCCGGCGAATGGCTGGAGATGGCACGAGGCAATATCCTCACTGCCGTAGCAGGGAAACTGCTGCCCTATACCCTCATCTTCTCGTCCATCGGTATCCTGGCAAACTATGTACTGTTCGGCCCGCTACATATCCCCTTCGCTGGCAGTCTGTGGCTGATGAATGCAGTGACCGTGCTCTTCATCATCGCTACCCAGGCATTGGCGGTCTTTATCTATTCTGTCTTTCCCAAGATTGCCTATATCATCAGTGTAGTATCCATGGTGGGGTCGTTGGGGGCTACGCTGTCCGGAGTCACGTTTCCCGTTACAGCCATGTATGCGCCCGTGCATGCGGCCTCCTACCTCTTCCCCGTGCGGCACTTCACGGAGGCGGCACAAGCCATGATTTACTTCGATGCAGGATTTGCCTACTTCTGGCAGTCGGTAGCTACACTCTTCATCTTCCTATTGGCAGCACTGCTGATACTGCCATTGCTGAAATGGTGGATAAAAAAAGAGATAAGGGAAGAAGCAATCTCCGCCTCCCCATCACCTTGCCCACCTACCGCATTGTCAACAGCTTCCGTCATCCGCCACGAGTGGCATGCCATCGCCACCAATCCCGCCATCCTGCTCGTGCTGGCAGGCGGTATCTTCCTCTACGGACTGCTCTACAACTACATGTACGCCCCCAACCTGGTGCGCAAGGCTCCCGTCGCAGTGGTAGACCTCTCCCACTCCGCCCTCAGCCGCGAATACATCCGACTGCTCGACGCCACTCCCCAGACCGCCGTCTACGGCCAGACACCCAACATCCTCGAAGCCCGCCAATGGATGAAGCAGGGCGACGTGGCAGGCATCCTTTACCTGCCTGCCGACTTCGAGGCACGTGTGGCACGGGGCGAGACTTCGGTCTTCGTACTCTATGCCGCCACGGACGCTTTCCTCAACTTCAAAGGACTGCAAGAATCCAGTGCGCGCGTCATGCTTGCCGTGAACGATGCCCACCGCATGGAGGGCACCGTATTCCTACCTCCGCAAGGACTGCTGGCAGTGGCTTCGTCCGCTCCCGTCAGCGTGTCCGGCACGGCGCTCTACAACTATACAGAGGGCTACGGTTCCTATCTGATTCCCGCCGTCCTAATTGTCATCATCTTCCAGACGATGCTGATGGTGATTGCCATGCTGACGGGCGAGGAAGCGGAAGCCCGAAGAAAAGGAATACGGCTGATGCGTGCCGACTCATTGAAGGATACATTACGGATTGTCGGAGGCAGGACCTTCGTATACTTCATGCTCTACGTGGTGTTTTCCCTATTCCTGCTGGGACTGTTGCCGCACCTGTTCAGCATCCCACACATCGGCAGCGGAGGAGACATCGTCACAATGATGATACCCTTCCTGCTGGGCACGAGTTTCCTTGCCCTGGCCGTCTCCCGCTGGTTTACAGACTCCGAAGCGCCGTTGCTGATGATAGCCTTCTTCTCTGTGGGCTATATCTTCCTTTCGGGCGTGTCCTATCCGCTGGAGCTGATGCCGTGGTATTGGCAGACAGCCCACTATCTGTTTCCGGCAGGTCCTGCCGTACTTGCTTTTGTAAAACTGAATTCAATGGGTGGAACGCTGGCCGACGTATGGCCGCAGATGTTGACGATGTGGATACAAGTATTGGTCTATGGAACTTTGGCGCTCTGCACTACACGCCACCTCTACGGAAAAGGAAAAGTGAAGGCATAAAAAAAGGCTATCTATCCCAGACAGCCAATCTTTTGTTAACCTTAAATCTAATACTATGAAAAACACATTGCAAATATACGGACTCCTCCGAATTCTCCAAAATTTCAGCTCATAACGGTCTTATTTATAACATGGTTTAATAGGAATATGCCGTTGTTAACAGATAGAGGCTGGTCAAATAAGAAATTTTCACTATCTTCATCCCCAAAATCGAACATCATAACTAAAGAATATTTTGCCATGATTCATACCATACTCGATACAGACCTTTACAAATTCACCACCTCGTATGCCTACATCAAATTGTTTCCCTATGCCATGGGCACTTTCAGCTTCAAGGACAGAGACGACACCGCCTATACGGACACGTTTCTGAAGGAACTGCAAAAGGCGGTGGACAGCCTGGCACAGACCGTACTTACTGCCGAAGAGCTGGAATACATGACCCGCCACTGCCGTTTCCTGCCGAGGGTCTATTGGGAGTGGCTCTCCTCCTTCCGCTTCCAGCCGGAGAAGGTAAGCATCCATCTGGACGAGGACCGGCACTTGAACATTGAAATCACGGACTATCTGTACAAGGCCACCCTTTACGAAGTCCCCCTGCTTTCCATCGTATCCGAAATAAAGAACCGTTCTTTGGGAAACGTGGCCGACATGGACGGCATACTCTGCAAACTGTCCGAAAAGGTGGCACTCTCCAACCGACACCAGCTATATTTTTCGGAGTTCGGCACCCGGAGACGCTTCTCGTTCGAGGTACAGGACAAAGTCATAGACCGTCTGAAGGAAACCGCCGAATACTGTACCGGGACTTCCAACTGCCACTTCGCCATGAAATACGGCATGAAGCCTATGGGGACGCATCCGCATGAATGGTTCATGTTCCACGGCGCACAGTTCGGCTACAAACACGCCAACTACATGGCCTTGGAAAACTGGGTGAACGTGTACGACGGTGACTTGGGCATCGCACTGTCCGATACCTATACCTCCGGCATTTTCTTAAGTAACCTGAGCCGCAAGCAGGCCAAACTATTCGACGGTGTACGCTGCGACTCCGGCGATGAATTCGATTTCACCGACAAGCTCGTTGCCCGCTACCGCGAACTGGGTATCGACCCTACCACTAAAACCATCGTCTTCAGCAATGCGCTCGATTTTGGCAAGGCACTCGACATCCAGGAGCATTGCAGGGGCAAAATCCGCTGCTCCTTCGGCATCGGCACCAATCTGACGAATGATACCGGATTCAAGCCCTCCAACATCGTAATGAAACTGACGCAATGCAAGATGAACGTCAACCAGGAATGGCGCGAATGCGTGAAGCTGTCCGACGATGCAGGAAAGCATATCGGCAGCGAAGCGGAAGTACGGGCATGTCTGTATGATTTAAGGCTCGGACAGCAAATAGAACCCCTATGCTGAAAACAGCTTCCCGGCGGTTAGCGATAAGTGCTTACTGTCTTTTCCTTTTGTAGGCAAACTCTTGCCATTTCTCCTCCGGCCAGTCCTGCCGCTGCATCTCCATGCGGGCCATGACGAAGAACAAGTCCGAAAGGCGGTTGATGAAGCGCAGAATATCCTCGTTCACGGGGTCTTGGCGATGGAGTGTCCACAAACGGCGTTCGGCACGGCGGGCCACGGTACGGGCAAACTGCAGTTGGGCTGATATGGGAGTGCCACCAGGCAAAAGGAAGTAGCCGTTGTCCGTCAGCAGGACGGTCATGGCATCCATCTCCTGCTCACAGCGCAGCGTGAGCTCTGCGGCAGAAAGCGGATTAGGGTTCACCACTCCCGAGGGAGTGGCCACATGGCTCATCACCACCATCAGTTCCCGCTGGACAGCATGCAGCAACTCCTGCCATCCATCTTCTGCCGCCAGCATGGAGCGCACGATACCAATCACGGCATTCAATTCATCAAGGCATCCGTTTGCCTCGATACGGATATCGTCTTTCGGCACGCGCATGCCACCATGAATACCTGTTGTTCCTTTGTCTCCAGTTTTGGTATAGACTCTTTTCATTCTCTATTTGATAAGGAACTGTGCCCACTGCGGGATTTCCTCTACATATTGTTTGAAGAGGGTCCCGTTTACAGTGCGGAACAATAATCGAGGAATTTGATTTTCTATTGAATTATCGTAGACATATACCCTATCAACCAAGGATATTGCTTTGCCTATATTCAATAACGATTTATAATAACGGGAAATAATTTTGGAAATGGGAACTTCATGCCCTCCATTCAAATAGCGCTGTGTAATACGCCGTACATTTATCTCAGGATTATTTGTACAGACAAAAAAAATGCGAATAAAAAATCCTGCTTTTTTTGCTTCTTCAACAAATGCAAGTTTTTCGTCTGAGGAAAAGACTGTTTCAAATACAAAATCTTGCCTTTTCCTTAAACACTCATAACGCATTTTAGTCGCCAATTCTGCTGCCTTCAATACTGCAACGGGAGAATTCCAATCACCATATTGTTCTTGCGCTATATTATCAGGATTAATGTAAAGGCTATTTTCTGCCCATTCATTATGAAGCAGTTGCACTGTCGTAGAAGTTTTACCCGAACCATTCGGACCAGCTACTATACAAAGTGTCGGATTTTTTTCGTTCATCACATGGATATATCACTTACATTTTTAGCTCTATATGCTTTCAATTTTTCTCTCACCTCTTGCATTCTCCGCTCCAATTCTCTTTTTGCCTTGCGAGAACTTTCACGGGCCGCAACAGCCACTTGTTCCATCAAAGCATGCAGTTGTTCATCAGTAGGGTCTTCCAAAGAAGACAAGCGATAAGTATTCAGTTTCATAATCATAATATATTTAAATGAAAACAAAGATACTCCACTATTTCGAGAACACAAACGAAATTACATAAAATATCAATGCGCTATCCGGACTTTTTCATAATGAATTCAAACTTAGATTAGGACTATTTTTAATCAAGGAATGATTAAAATGCAAAAAACGGCCGGACATGCCATGCAGAAGTCTTATTATATCCTTGTAAGCAAACCCTTTCCCACTTATATAAGGGATCATCAATATGCCAGAGAAGCATCCAGCTTCTATCTTTATCATATTGAGAACTGCAACTGAAACCAAGTCTGTAGTTCACGTTAAACTGCGGTAACGATTTACCAACTTTGGATAACTGTCCTTCTAATTTATCTAACGTTTCCTGTCCCCACTTTTCATCTTGTAAACCATTACCGGTATTGTGTTGGAAGTTTTCCGGAGATCTTCCACAAATATTCACCAACATATCAAACCATTGCCCTATACTTGGCAGAAACCACGGACTGCGTTCAATCCCATCCGGTACCTTATTGCTGTTATTGTAAGTTTTCACCAGATAAAAAGCACGACAGTCGCTTACAAAAGATGCATCACCCTCATGATTTGCCAGCATCTGTAAAGTTTCAGAGTAGCCATTCATGTTATTCTTGATTCTACTAAAATCATGCTTTGACTTTACATCAGCTATTGATATTGTGTCAATACCCACTTCGATTAAATCCACCGGTCCCCAATTCCCTTCTTTCAAACTATCCAACATCATCACATAGGCATGATTCCATCCCTTTTCATTGCACTTCTTGTCTGTCATCCTTTTCGGATCGCAAGTAATTACCATTCCGATAGCATTTTTATAATCATAGATTTTCCCATCTTCTTCCAACATTCCATTTCCTGGATGTACCTCTATTCTTCTATCGATTTCGTTCTGAAAGATAAAATCCCCGGGATAAAGCTTTCTTTCTATACTTCCTTTACCGGGTACGGGACTGATAACTTTCAGAGTATAGCATTTTCCAGAAACAAGAGTGATGGAGCTGCCCGAATAATTTATCTTTATATTCGTATCATCTCTTCCATTGGTAGTCGTATAGTTTCCGGTAACCCGTGCATTTGCTTGTGGCGGAACAATGGCACAATATTTCAAAGAATCTATCTGATATGGAGTAATACCATTCAGACTCACATTAATAGCTACCGAGTCTGTTCCTAAAACCCTCGATTCCATATGGTAAACAAAGCCTGCCTTTTCAGGAGCAAAACAACCTACGTATACTTGCGGTTGCAACACAAGCAATGCAAACTGGTGTTGAAACTGCAAGCTCAAGATTATTCCGGAAGAATTGTCAATAGCAGGTACGCCGGTGGCAATCAACAAGTCGCTGACAATATGCTTTTCTGTTGTGGACTGGTCTTTCGAAGGTTGCAGTTTTTCATTCCCGGTCAGTGAGGCAATAGCTCCGTCCATACCCTTTGAGACATCTATTGTGATATTCCTCCTATATGGATAGTATGCGACATAACTCACTCCATCATACCAATAAAGTGTACCATTTCCCACCGGATTCCAACTGCCGCTTGACCTATTGTAAACCAATTTGGCATTATCAATATCATCCATTATAGCACCGTCCTTTATGGCAAAAACACCAATCGAATCACCATCGACAAACTCCATTTTAAGATGTTCATCCTTTACAGAGGTACGTGTAGAGGACTTTCCTGCATGGGATAACTCTTCAAAATCAGCTACTATAGCCCGGATTGTAAAGGGGACTCCCTCACAGCCCGTAGACCTTTTCTCTATCGCAAAGATACAAACAAATTTGGAATATAAATATGCAGAAATACCGGGACTTTTCAAGCAAAACATGAAAGGAAAAAGAAGGAAAGTCCAGCAGATTCAAAAGATGTTTTACAAGATTAGGCTCCACCGAACAAAGACATCACATCCATCTCGCCCCAATACAGATGTGTATAGCTGGCAATCAGGTTCTTATAACGAAAAATGGGAGTAGCGACCTTCTCTCCTCTGGCATTGAAAACCTGCACTATCGAGGGAGTAAGACTGTACGCACCACTTTCTTTTCCACCAGCTTCGGGCACAGCAAGCTGCGTATAATGGAATTCGTGTCCTTTAAGCCGCCATCCGTTATAGTCGAACCGACGGTATCCCAATGTCAGTTTCCTGCGTTTACGCTCGTTCGTGATGCTGAAAGGTAATACTCCCACCATCTCATTTCCGACATTGCTTACACTGTTCCCGGTGCTTCTTCCGTCTGTATCACTGCCTCCCCCGTCCGTATCCCCATCAGAAAGAACGGACTGCGAAAGATATATCATCCCCCCGCATTCTGCCAGCGTCCTGCCACCAGCCTCTATATAGCTGCGGATAGACTCCCTGGCAAGCCTTGCCCCGGCAAGTTCCTCCAGACGGTTCTCGGGATAGCCGCCGGGCAGATAGAGCAAATCCGTCTCTTGCGGAATAGCCCGGTCCTGCTCCGGATTGAAGAAAGTGACCGTGCCCATACAGCGCAGAATATCCAGATGCTCCGCATAGAGGAAGGAAAAGGACTCTTCGTTGCGCGCTACCGAGATATGCAGCTTCCCCGGCTCTGATAGTACCGACTTCTCCTCCACAGCCGCCGCAGGCAATGGAAGCCCGATTGTCGAGAGTAGCAGTTCCCAGTCCACATGTTCCTCCAGCAAGCCTGCCAGCATGTCCAGCCCCTCCGTCTCCTTAGAACGGCTGAAATCCAGCCCCAGATGGCGTGACTCCTGCTCCAGTTCCTTCCGTTTGGGCAGATAGCCCAGACAAGTCACGTTCAAGTCTTCACAGACCTCCTGCAGCATCCGGTAGTGGTGGGGTGAGCCGACACGATTGAAGATAACTCCCGCAATACGTATATCCGGACGGAAATTGATGAACCCCGACAACAAAGGAGCCATGGAATAGGCAGCCGACTTGGCATCGACCACCAGCACCACAGGAATACCCAAGAGCCGTGCCACTTCTGCCGACGAGCCCCGGTCGCGGTCGTACCCGTCGTACATCCCCATCATCCCCTCGACCACGGCAACATCAGCATCTGCCGAATAGCGTGCATACAGACTGCGGACATGCTCCGGAGATGCCATGAAAGTATCCAGATTGATGGAAGGACGGCCACATACCGCCTCGTGATACTTAGTATCTATATAATCGGGACCGCACTTGAAAGGCTGCACCTTCAGACCTTTCTTCACAAACAATGCCATCAGTCCACGACTGACGGTGGTCTTTCCACTGCCCGATGTAGGGGCGGCTATGAGAAACTGAGGAATGGAATCCATTATGAAGCTATCAAATTAAATATTTTCCTCCTGCAAAGGTAAGCATATCTCCGACAAAAGTTTTATCTTAGCTGCGAAAATAAAACATACCACCATGATAACCGAAGAACTTAAGAAACTCTACATCGCACATACCGGACACGAACCGGAACAGATTGACGAACTCCCCTCCTCCGGCTCCAACCGCCGTTACTTCCGCCTCATCGGAAGTCCTACACTTATCGGCGTCAGCGGAGAGTCTGTGGAGGAGAACCGCGCCTTCCTCTACATGGCAGAACATTTCCGCCAGAAAGGACTGCCCGTACCGCAAGTGTTCATCCGCTCCGAAGATGATATCTATTATCTGCAAGAAGACCTGGGCGACTCGCTCCTATTCAATGCCATCGAGAAAGGCCGCAAGACCAGCGTATTCGGTGAGGAAGAGAAACAGTTGCTGCGCAAGACCATCCGTCTGCTGCCCGCCGTACAGTTTGCCGGAGCCGACGGCATGGACTTCTCCTACTGCTACCCGCAGGCAGAGTTCAATAGCCGCAGCATTCTGTGGGACTTGAACTACTTTAAATACTGCTTCCTCAAGGCTACGGGAATGGACTTCCAGGAAGACCGGCTGGAAGACGACTTCCAGAAGATGGCAGACGTGTTGCTCCGTAGCAGCTCCGCCACCTTCATGTACCGCGACTTCCAGAGCCGTAACGTTATGATAAAGGACGGCGAACCGTGGCTCATCGACTTCCAGGGCGGACGCAAAGGTCCGGTCTACTACGACGTTGCCTCCTTCTTGTGGCAGGCCAAAGCAAACTATCCCGACAGCCTGCGCCAAGAGTTGCTGAAGGAATACATCGACGCCCTGCGCAAGTACCAGCCCGTGGACGAGGCTTATTTCTATGCCCAGCTTCGCCACTTCGTATTGTTCCGCACCATGCAGGTGCTGGGTGCCTATGGTTTCCGCGGTTACTTCGAGAAGAAGCCCCACTTCATACAAAGTGTCCCCTTCGCCATCGAGAACCTTCGCCAACTGCTCCAAGAACCTTATCCAGAATATCCCTACCTCTGCCGGATTCTGCGCGAACTCACCGATCTGAAACAGTTTACAGACGACCTGCAAAAGCGTCGCCTCGTGGTGAAAGTCACCAGCTTTGCCTACAAAAAAGGTATCCCCGAAGATTCCACGGGCAACGGAGGAGGTTTCGTCTTTGACTGCCGCGCTGTGAACAACCCCGGCAAGTACGAGCGTTACAAACCCTTCACGGGACTGGACGAACCCGTTATCCGCTTCCTGGAAGACGACGGCGAGATAGCCGTATTCCTGGAGCATGCCTACGCCCTTGTCGACGCTTCCGTGAAGCGCTACATGGAACGCGGCTTCACCAATCTGTCTGTCTGCTTCGGCTGCACCGGCGGACAGCACCGCTCCGTATATTCGGCACAACACCTGGC
Organism: Bacteroides sp. AM41-16; assembly: GCF_003603495.1. NCBI lineage: Bacteria > Pseudomonadati > Bacteroidota > Bacteroidia > Bacteroidales > Bacteroidaceae > Bacteroides > Bacteroides sp. AM41-16. The sequence goes on from NZ_QTNE01000001.1 coordinate 265,432, forward strand.
GGAACATCTGCACAAGAAGTTCGGCGTGCAAGTGAACCTGATACATAGAGAACAGAATATTGAACAGACGTTTAAGGCCAAAGTTTAATGTGCTAATGTGAGAATATGCCAATATGAAAGCCATGATTTTCGCCGCCGGCCTGGGCACCCGGTTGCGCCCCTTGACGGACCACATGCCCAAGGCCCTCGTTCCCGTAGCAGGAAAGCCCATGCTGGAACGGGTGATACTGCGGTTGAAGGAAGCAGGATTCAACGAGATAACGGTCAATATCCACCACTTCGGGGAGCAGATTATCGACTTCCTCCGTGCCCACGACAACTTCGGCACGGAGATTCACATCAGCGACGAACGCGGCATGCTGCTCGACACCGGAGGAGGCATCAAAAAGGCACGCCCCTTTCTGGACGGACAAGAACCTTTCCTGGTGCACAACGCGGATATTCTGACGGACATTGACCTTGCAGGTCTCTACCGCCACCATCTGGAGAGCGATGCGGAGTCTACCCTGCTTGTGAGCGAGCGCAAGACTTCCCGCTATCTCCTTTTTGACGACGACTACCACCTGCACGGCTGGATAAACAAGTCCACCGGAGAGGTGAAACCGGCAGGCTTCGACTACCGGGAAACGAAGTACCGGGAACTCGCCTTCGGAGGTATCCACATCATCTCCCCCTCCCTCTTCCGCCTGATGGACGATGGGCAGTGGAACGGCAAGTTCTCCATCATTCCTTTCTACTTGTCCGCTTGCACAAAGGTGCACATACAAGGCTATCCGCTGCAAGGATTCCGCTGGTTCGACATCGGCAAACCGGAGACACTGACGCAAGCGGAGGAATACTACAAACAAAAATAACAAGTAATGTAAAGCAGCCTAACATTACTTGTTAGCTCCCTTTACATTACTTGTTATCAAATCAACCTATGTACCATAGATTATCTATGGTGAAACTACGCCAACGCCAGTATCAGCAACTGAGCCGTCAGCACCCGCAGGAACATAGCCAGCGGATAGACTGTGGCGTATCCCACCGCAGGGGCATCGCAGGATGTCAAGTCCGAGGAATAGGCCAATGCAGGCGGATTGGTGTTAGCTCCGGACAGCACACCTATCAGCGTATAGTAGTTCAGCTTCCAGAAATAGCGCCCCATGAATCCTGTCACCAGCAACGGAACGACCGTGATGATGGCCCCATAGCCAATCCACACATAGCCGCCTTCGTAGATAATGGTATCGATGAATCCCTTTCCTGCACCCAACCCCACGCAGGCCAGGAACAAGGCGATACCGATTTCGCGTATCATCAGATTGGCACTCATCGTCGTGTAGGTTATCAGCTTATATTGAGGCCCGAAACGGCTGATGAGGATGGAAACCACCAACGGTCCACCGGCCAGTCCCAGTTTCACGGGTTGGGGAATGCCGGGGAACATGAACGGCAGACTGCCCAAGATACATCCCAGGGCAATACCCAGGAAGATAGGAATCAAGTTGGGATGGTTGAGACGCTTCAGCGAGTTACCCAGCACCTTCTCCGCATGACTCACGGCAAGCTCACTGCCTACAATCGTCACACGGTCTCCCATCTGCAACTGCAAGTGGGGAGTTGCCACCAGATCCACGCCCGAACGGTTGATACGGGTGATGCAGGCACCGAAGTTGTTACGTATCTTGAGCTGAGACAGAGACTTGCCGTTCAGTTCCGGCTTGGTGATGAGGATGCGGCGTGAAATCAAGTTCTTGTCCTCCCGTTCCCACTCCACCGAAATTTTTCTTCCGAAGAAGGCAACAATGGCCTCCACATCTTTCGGGTTGGCAATGAACAGAATTTCATCCTGCATGTGCAGCACCGTATCGGCATTCGCCAGTTCTGTTTCCTGACTGCCGGTGTGCCGGATGCGGGAGATGACAAACGCACGGTTCAACAATGGTTTCACATCTCTGATCCGCTTGCCGTCTATTGCCTCATTGCGTATCTCTACCGATATGGGACGCACGGTCAGCTCCTGCAGATGACCCAGCCCGTGCTCGGCATCCTCCTCTTCTTTTTGGGTATTAATCCGCATGAAAATCTTCAAGGCTAGCAGCGCCAGGATGCAGCCCACCACACCCAGCGGATAGGCAACGGCATATCCGAGTGCGATTTCCGGAGCATCCACCCCGTTGAGGTCACTGTTTGCCTGCTGGGCAGCACCCAGACCGGGGGTATTGGTCACGGCTCCGGACAAGATACCCACCATCGTAGTAATGGGGATTCCGGTGGCAAAGTGCAACACAATGGTGATAACCACGCTGAGGAAGACGGAAAGCATTGCTACCATGTTCAGCGTAAGTCCGCCCTTCTTGAAAGCGGAGAAGAATCCCGGTCCCACTTGCAGACCGATGGAATAGACAAACAGTATCAAGCCGAACTCCTTCAGGAAGTGCAGCAGATGTTCGTCGAGGTTCATGTCGAAATGTCCGAAGACAATGCCCACAAACAAAATCCAGGTGACACCCAGCGAGATGCCTGCCACCTTCAACTTGCCCAGCATGATACCGAAGGTGATGACCAGGGACAGAATTAGGACAGAGTGTGCCACTCCTCCGCCCCAAAGGTTGGGATAACCCTCAAAGAGGTTTCTTAATAGTTCCATAGTTTCTATCTTTAGTTTTTACTTTTCAGCCTTATTGTTTAATTCTTAATTCTCTATTTAAAAAGTGTATCCCCACAGAAATCACTTCTCCGGGGATACGCATTTCACACATAAAAAATAACTACTATTATAAAGGCATGTTGCCGTGCTTTTTCGGTGGATTGCTCTGATTCTTGTTGTGCGCCATCTCCAATGCCTGCACCAGCTTGTAGCGGGTGTCACGCGGCATGATGACCTCATCTATGAGGCCACGCTCGGCGGCGCGGTAAGGGTTGGAGAACTTGTCTTCATACTCCTTGATAATCTCCTGCTTCTCTTCGGCAGAGGACTTGCGGTAGAGGATGTTCACTGCACCCTCGGCACCCATCACGGCGATTTCCGCCTGCGGATAAGCCAGGTTCACGTCGGCACCCGTCGGTTTGCTGGACATCACGATGTAGGCGCCGCCGTATGCCTTGCGGGTAATCAGCGTTATCTTGGGCACGGTGGCCTCGGCATAGGCATAGACAATCTTGGCGCCGTGGCGGATGATGCCGTTGTGCTCCTGCATCGTTCCGGGCAAGAAGCCGGGAACATCTTCGAAGGTTATCAGCGGGATGTTGAAGCAGTCGCAGAAACGAATGAAACGTGCCGCCTTGTCGCTGGCATCAATATCGAGCACACCCGCCAAATAGGCAGGTTGGTTTGCCACGATACCTACCGAACGCCCGTTCAGACGACCGAAACCGATAACGACGTTCTTGGCAAAGTGAGGCATCACTTCGAAGAAGTACTGGTTGTCCAGCACCGGTTCTATAATATCCTTGATGTCATAGGGCATGTTCGGGTCCTCAGGAATGACGGTCTGAAGCGCCTCTACCCGGCGATGGATATCGTCGGAGCAGGGAGTGAAGGGAGCATCCTCCATATTGTTGGACGGCAGGAAGCTCAGCAGCTCGCGGATGCTCATCAGTGTCTCCTCCTCCGTATTGCACATGAAGTGGGTAACGCCGCTCTTGCTGCTATGCGTATAGGCACCGCCCAGTTCCTCCTTGTCCACCTCCTCGTGGGTCACGGTCTTTACCACGTCCGGACCGGTGATAAACATGTGGCTCTGCTCCTTTACCATGAAGATAAAGTCGGTAAGCGCCGGAGAGTAGCATGCCCCACCGGCACACGGACCCAGAATAGCGGATATCTGCGGAATGACACCCGACGCAATGGTGTTCTGATAGAAGATGGAGGCATAGCCTGCCAAGCTGTTCACACCTTCCTGGATGCGTGCGCCGCCCGAATCGTTGAGGGCAATGACGGGAGCACCGTTCTTCAGGGCAAGCTGCTGCACCTTTACAATCTTTGCGGCATTCGTCTCGCTGAGCGAACCGCCATGCGCCGTGAAGTCGTAGGCATAGACAAATACAAGGCGGCCGTCTATCTTTCCGTAACCGGACACCATGCCGTCTCCGGCAATCTGTTTCTTCTCCATGCCGAAGTTGGTGCAACGGTGGTTCACGAACTTGTCCAGCTCATTGAACGAGCCTTTGTCCAGCAGCATGTCAATACGTTCGCGGGCAGTCATGCGGCCGGAGGCGTGTTGTTTCTCTATCTTGTCTACGCCCCCACCCAGCGAGGCACGTTTATCCAGTTCCTCAAACTGGCGGTATATTTCTTCTCTGTTCATATTTGCATTTACAATTTAGTGATTTATAATATACGGACTGAATGCGACTCGGGATTATTCCTCCTTTATCAACTCCAATTCAATCAATACTTGGTTGGCATTTACCGGTTCGCCCTCGCCCACGAGGATGTTGCGGACGATGCAGTCGGCATTTACCTTATAGTTACTCTGCATCTTCATGGCTTCCAGCACCACGGCAATGTCTCCGGCAGCCAGTCGGTCGCCCACCTTGACGGGGATGCTCACTACCTTGCCCGGCATCGGCGCCAGAATCTTGTCGCCCTGCTTCTCGTCGGCTCCTTTCTTCATGTGCAGATACTTGGCTTGCGTGTCCACGATGTCCACATGAAAGGAACGCTGGAGCATGCTGATGTCATAACTCTTGCCGCCCTCGCCGCGCACAAGGCCTGCGTTGAACGAGTTTCCGTTGTGCAGGATGGAGCAACTTCCGTTCTCTGCCATCACAATGTCCACTTCGTAGGGCTTTCCGTCAATGGTAAGTTGTACCTTATTCCCTTCCTTACCCACCAGGGTAATGTCTGCGATACGGTCTCCTATATGTATTTCCATTATTAATTATCCATTATCAATTATCCATTATCAATTATCCATTCCTTAAATCCTGAGCACTCCCTTCTGCAAGCCAAATTCCCTCCAACGGCTGATGGGGCGGGCATCGGGTAGCTGTGCCGAAACATTCTCCTCCAGATTAACCAGATAGTCCATATAGGCAGCTATCATGGCTATGTTCTCCAACTCTTCGTTGGCAGTGTTGGTGCGTACCAGCATGCGGGCGTTCTTCTCGATAAAGAGGGTGTTGTACTCTCCCTTCACAAAGTCGGGCACGTGCATGATGCGCTTCAGATAGGCAAGGTTGGTCTTTACGCCCGTAATTTTGTACTCGTAGAGCACACGGCGCATACGCTCGATGGCATACTGGCGGGTGGTTGCCCATACGATGAGCTTACCTATCATAGGGTCGTAGTAGATGGGAATCTCATAGCCGTCGTACACATAGCTGTCTATACGCACACCGATTCCGTTCGGCTCCGTCAGTTGCTTGATGACACCGGGAGACGGCATGAAGTTGTTTTCCGTATCTTCGGCACAGATGCGGCACTCTATGGCATGACCGCGCTGGAACAGGTCCTCCTGCTTGAGGTGCAACACCTCGTCGTTGGCAATACGGATTTGCTCTTTCACCAGGTCTACGCCTACCACCTCTTCCGTGATGGGGTGCTCCACTTGCAGGCGCGTATTCATTTCGAGGAAATAGAAACGGCGGTTCTTGTCTACCAGAAACTCGATGGTACCTGCACCGGAGTAGTTCACTGCCTTTGCTGCGGCAACCGCCTTCTCTCCCATTTCCCGGCGCAATTCCGGCGTAAGGAAGGGTGACGGGCTTTCTTCTACCACCTTCTGGTTGCGGCGTTGCACGGAGCATTCGCGGTCGAAAAGGTGGATAACGTTGCCGTGGTTGTCGCCCAATATCTGGAACTCGATGTGATGCGGTTCTTCCACGAACTTCTCCAGATAGACCGTGTCGTCTCCAAAGGAGGACATGGACTCGGAGCGTGCCGTGTTGTAGGCTTCCACCACTTCGCTCTCGTTATGGATAAGGCGCATACCTTTACCACCGCCACCCATAGACGCCTTCAGCATCACGGGGTAGCCTATCTCGTTGCAGATACGCACGGCTTCTTCGGCACTCTGCAAAGGTTGTTCCGTTCCGGGAACCACGGGTACGCCTGCCGCAATCATTCGCTTGCGGGCAGCTATCTTGTCGCCCATCGCCTCCATCGTCTCGGCGGCGGGACCGATAAAGATAATCCCTTCCTCCTTGCAACGGCGTGCAAACTCCGAGTTCTCCGACAAAAAGCCGTAACCCGGATGGATGGCATCGGCACCGCATCGCTTTGCCGTGGCAATCACTTTTTCAATATTCAGATAACTCTCTTTTGCCACGGCCGATCCTATCGGATAGGCTTCATCGGCATATGCCACATGATGAGAAGTACGGTCGGCATCGGAAAAGACGGCAACCGTAAGCAGTCCCATCTCCCGGCACGAACGCATGACGCGCAAGGCAATCTCACCTCTGTTGGCAATCAATACTTTCTTAATCATTTTACTTTTTCTTTAATATATAAAGGATATATATAGTCACACCACAATGCGGACATACCTTCAACAAAGGCATTCCATTTCTTGTTTAAATGTTCAACTAATATCTTCGTACTGTCTTCCTAACCCACGAGCAAAGGCAGCCTTTAATGAATGGCAGGTCTTCTGACTGACTCCTAATCCTGAAGCCTTCCCGATATTTCAATGCATATCAGTGGCAAAGGTGTTTTTCATGATATAAACGGAGCTTCACAGCAGCGGGACTGTCCGGGATTTACACCCGATTCCCTTTTAATCCAGATGATGGAAACATGCATCCGGAACCAATTCGCGGGCAAAGATAAGAAAAATTATCAGGAGTATTCGCAAACCTAATAGTTTTTGTTATCTTTGTCCCAGTTTTGGTTTCACCTCTCCCGGTTCTGTTGGAGATGAGTGATGAAAAAGGGAATCAGGTGCAAATCCTGAACAGACCCGCTGCTGTAAGTCCTTCCAAAATCTTTGAATATTCTACAAGCCACTGTCCGCCCGGCGGATGGGAAGGCATTCAAAGAGGGATAAGTCAGAAGACCTGCCAAGACAACATAGTTTTAGTGCTTTCGGGGAATAAAGCAACAAAACATTGAGTCGAGGCATTCTTTATCCATATAAAGGAATCTTTCTCTTTGTTCATTTTTCCTTGAGGGCAAGTTACGAACGCTTATAAGGAACTGAAATGAGATTCATCACAGGACTGCTATTTACATTTATCTGCCTACTGCCTGCAGGTAGTATGGCACAGAATAAGGTCACCTTATCCGGAAAAGTCAAAGACCAGCACGGGACACCGATAGCCCAAGCCACCATCGCTGTGGAAAACACCACCTCCGGCACCTATACGGATGACCGGGGGAAGTATTCACTGCAAGTCGCCCCGGGTAAACATACCTTCGTCGTCTCCTTCCTGGGCTACCAAACCGTGAAACAATCCCTCGACATCCGGCAGGATAAAAAACAGAACTTTACATTGCAGGAAAGTGCCGTAACACTGAGTTCTGTCGAGGTCTACGGAAAGACCCAAACGCAGAAAGTGAAGGAAGGAGCCTTTTCCGTCAATGCACTCGACATCAAGCCGATAGTAAACTCACTGAATAACCTCAACGACCTGGTGAACCGTACAACGGGCATTAAGGTGAGAGAGGAAGGCGGAGTTGGCTCGGACTTCGACCTCTCCATCAATGGAATGTCTGGAAATTCAGTCCGCTACTTTTTGGACGGAATGCCACTGGACACCAAAGGAAGCGGTGTTTCCCTCGCCAACTTACCCATTAACATCATAGACCGGATTGAGATATACAAAGGAGTAGTCCCTGCCAGCTTGGGAACAGATGCACTGGGCGGCGCCATCAATATCATTACAAAGCAGGAAAAAAAGGATTATCTGGATGTATCTTACGGCATCGGCTCCTTCCATACCCACAAGGCAGACTTGAATGCACAGTTCGTAGAAAAGAAAAACGGACTAATAGTCCGGCCCACCGTTGGCATCAACTACTCCAAAAACGATTATAGAATGAAGAATGTACAGATGCGCGACGAAAGCGGGGACAACTTCATATATGGCAATCCCAAGCGTTTTCATGACGACTACTTCTCGCTACTGGCACAGGTGGAAGCCGGATTTGTCAACAAATCCTGGGCTGATGCTTTCTTTGTTTCCGCCTCCTATTCAAAAACAGACAAGGAACTGCAGACGGGGTCTGTTCAAAACAAAGTATACGGAATGGCAGAAAGGAATTCCGATTCCTGGAACATCTCTGCCCGCTATCAGAAGTACAACTTCATCCTGAAGAACATGCAACTGAATGCCTCCCTCTCCCACACCTGGGACCATTCCTTGACCGTGGACACTGCCTATCGGAAGTACTATTGGGACGGAGGATACATCGTGAGCCAGCGCAACGAGATTATGGGCAAAGAACCATCCATGCGCCACTACAAGCGTCCGCTCACCATCATGCGCACCAACCTGGACTATCAGCTGAATACCCATCACAGCTTTAATCTGAACTACCATTTGAGCCGTACCGGAAACGACCGCTTCGATGACCTTGATACCAGCTTCGAGCCGTCAAAAGATGTGGTTACCAAACATATCCTGGGACTCTCCTACAACCAGTCTCTGTTGGATGGCAAGATGGAAAACGTATTCTTCATAAAAGACTACATCAACCATCCCAATATCCGGCAGACCGACCAATCCAGCGTGACCGGCTCGAAGGATGTGCAAGGCTCCACCACCAAGAACTACCTGGGTTACGGTGCCGGACTCCGGTATATCATCGTGGAACCTTTATCCATCAAAGTATCCTACGAGCATAGCGTAAGACTGCCCATCGCCCGCGAGCTGTTGGGAAACGGTACCACCATCTATGCCAACGTGGCACTGAAACCGGAAAACAGCAACAACTTCAATGCCTCTCTGTTCGGCACATGGCACCCGGGCAATGGACATACATTCTATTATGAGATGAGCGGATTTTTCCGTAAGGTAGACAACTACATTCAGACCAGCATTGCCGAGAAAGAGGGTACAATGCAATATACCAACGTCCCGGCTGTCCATGTAAAAGGTGCGGAAGGGGAAATGCGCTACGACTGGCAAGGCAGACTGCAACTCGCCACAAACGTCAGCTACCAGGACACTCGCGACCAGCAGAAGTACAAGGGTGACGGAAAGCCCTCTGCCACCTATAACAACCGTGTGCCCAACCGCCCGTGGCTATTCGGTAGCGTAGAGGCTTATTATACCTTCCGCAACATTGCCCTGCCCGAAAGCAGATTGCGCCTGGGTTGTACCTATCAATGGGTACACTGGTACTTCCTGACCTGGGAAGCTTACGGCGCATATGATAACAAGGCACGCATTCCCGCCCAGCACATCTGTAATGCCGACATCACTTACTCATGGAGACGCGGACGCTATAATCTGGCTTTGGAGTGTACCAACTTCCTCGACAAGACAGCCTATGACAACTACAAGCTGCAGAAGCCCGGACGTGCTTTTTTTGCTAAATTCAGACTATTCATTAACTAATCATTTAATAATTCATTCAAAATGAGAAAATTCAAATTTACACTGATTGCCTTTATGGCTGCCATGATGGCACTGTCATTCACAGCGTGTTCCGATGATGACCCGGAACCTAATCCTAATCCCGACCCGGAAGTCAATGAGGATAACTATCACTTCGACCTATTTGTCACCGTAGACAAACACGGTGGGATGAGTAGCAAGAATACCACTATTGTCCATAGCGTCAACTCATTGGCCGCAGAGCAGGGTGTCATCACTGTGAAAAGAGAAGGTTCGGAACTGGGAGATTATTCCATGGAGACTATCTCAAAAGGAAAATATTACTACCAAATACCCGCAACCAACGACCGTTTCGTAAAATATCAAATCAAGAACAATGCAGTTCAGGTTATTGCAGAACGTCCCTTCAAGACCAACAGCTATAAGGTGCGTGCCTACACACATGCCTGGATTGACGACAATACACTCATCATCATGTCTACCAATGGCGGGAAAGACCAAGTGATTTATACAAAGCTGAACGCAAAAGACCTGACAATCCTCGATGAAGGTACTCTGAACATACCTGATCCTACCAACTGGACCAAGCTGACAAGCTCCGGTATCCTTACCTACCGCAAATCGGACAATAGATTGTACTACTTCTATTATTGGAAAGAAAAAGCCGGTCTGACAATTGCAAGCGAACAAGAGCCTAATTTCCACACAGCCATCATCAATCCGGTAACTATGGAAGTAGAAAAAGACATCAAATCTCCCGTTGAAGGTGAAATGGCAGGAAGTGCCTATGGAGAGCTGATGCAAAACTGCGTGATGTATGACGAAGCAGACAACCTCTACCTGGCTTGTTTCCATGAAGAGGCAAGTGGTATTGAAAAGGGGATGCTACTACGCATTAAGGTAGGCGCAACAGAATTTGACACTTCCTACAACGGTTATCAAAATGCAGACGGTAAGTTGATGACAGTTCAGTATTTAGGAAACAACAAAGCTTTGGTCTATGCTCGCAATGACAAAGCTCCTATCAGCGATAAAGCAGCTGCTGCAGGAATCAAAAAGCCTACAGCTATCGATGCATTCTCACACTACTATACCGTCATCGACCTTGCCACCGAAACCAAGACACGCTTAAGCTATGATGGCAAGGAAATCGGTTACAGCGGCGGTCGCTTCTCACAGCGTTCTGTCATCTTCAACAACAAAGCATACATTGGTGTAAACACTGAAGAAGATGCCAACGCCGTTATCTACATCTATGACATCAAGACCGGTAATGTAGAGAAAGGAGCCGAAGTGGACGGACGCTTCTACTTCGATATGATACGTGTCATAGAGAACGATTAAAACAAGCATCAGTATTTATGAAGAATTTGTTTGTCTTTTTATTCCTTTGTAATTTCCTCCTCCTCTGCCATGCGCACGGGGGAGGCAACTACGAGCACAGCGATATGCTTGCAAGTATGAAACCCGGCGACAAAGCCGCCCTGCTCATGGTGCACTTCGGCACTACGCACGACGATACCCGCGCCCTCACCATTGATGCCATCAACGCCAAGGCACAAGCCGCCTTCCCGGAGTTGAAGTTCCAAGAAGCCTATACGTCGCGCATCATCATCCGCCGCTTGAAAGAGCGCGGCATCACGAAGCTGACTCCACTGGATGCCATGCTGAAACTGCGCAGCGAAGGTTACACACACCTCATCGTACAGAGTACCAACATCATTGACGGAGTAGAAATGGAATCCCTCCGCCGGGATGTGGAAAACGCACTACCCTTCTTCAAGGAAATACGTGTAGGTACTCCCCTGCTCTACTCTATCGAAGATGCAGAGAAAGTGGCAAGTATTCTGGGGAACCGCTACAACGCCCCGGCACAAAGCAAGAAAGCTACCAAAGAACACTTCGTCCTTGTGGGCCACGGCACCTATACCCCCAGTACCGCCATCTACAGTCAGATGGACTATATGCTGAAAGCAGGCGGACTGACCAATTTCCATGTGGGCACCATCGAAGGTTATCCAACCTTTGACACCATGCTGGCACAACTGAAAGCCGGGAAAGCCAAACGTGTGACCCTCATACCCTTCATGTTTGTTGCCGGAGACCATGCCAAAAACGACATTGCCGGAGAGTGGAAGGAGATGCTCGAGAAAGAAGGCTTCACCGTCAGTGCACAACTGGAAGGACTGGGACAAATTCCGGAAATTCAAGAAATATTCATTGACCATATCCGTTTCGGACTGAAGCACCGCATGCTGGACATCATGACGAAGAAGGCGGCCTATGCTGCCGGAAAAGACACAGAATAATATACCCATTAGTGGGTATTTAGTGTTCTTGAATCATCTTGTACTTTTGCAGGAAAAACGCGAACGACAATGAATGTTATCACCAAACTGATGTACTCTATTCATAGGATACTGGGCACTTTGCTCTGTATCCTATTTCTCATGTGGTTCCTCTCCGCCTTCGTGATGATGTACCACCGCTTTCCCCGTGTCAGCGCCAAAGAGAAAATGCAAAAGCTGGATATGCTCTCCCAAACCGGAGACTCACTTCCGGACATCTCCTCCGTCACAGCCCGCCTGCCCCGTGGCGTAAAGGTCAGGTCTACGATACTGAACCTCAATGCCGGACACCCCGAGTTCAGCTTTAGTACCACAAAAGGCACGCTTCATTTCCTTGCCGATTCCACCATCTCACGACCCTCTCTGGACAGTGAACACCTGCACCGGACAGCAGCTTTGTGGTGTTCTTCTCCCATTACCCGTATCGACACCCTCCACTCTCTGGACCAATGGATTCCCTTCGCTGAACTGAAAAAGGAAATGCCCATTTATAAAATATACTTTGCCGACGATGCCGGGACACAGCTCTATCTGAGTTCACAAAACGGTGAGGCCTTGCAGTTCTCCAACAGAAGCGAACGCTTCTGGGCATGGCTGGGTGCCATTCCCCACTGGGTATACTTCACCTGGCTGCGGCAGGACACCGTCCTTTGGACTAAGACCGTCATCTGGCTCACAGCTCTGGGTTGTCTCATGGTCATTGCCGGCATTTGGGTAACTGTGGATGTATGGCGTAAGACGCACCGAAGCCGCCATCCCAAGTTCTCCCCCTACCGAAAAAGATGGTATCACTGGCACTACGTCAGCGGAATCTTTTTCGGCATCTTCGTACTGACCTTCACCTTCAGCGGCATGATGTCTCTGGCAGACATTCCCGAATGGATTCATAAACCGGCACTGAAGAAAGGCAGCGCCACACGCACGCTCCATGCCCGTGCCCCACAACCGGAGGATTACCCCTTGGACTACCGCCGTGTCATAGCTGCCTATCCCCAAGCTTTGCAGATAGAGTGGCGCAACTTCCGCGAACATCCCTACTACATCGTAAAAGATAGAAAAAACGAGTATTACATCGATGCCGCCGACAGCCTGCCGCGTCCGTTACAACTCTCCGAAGAAGAAATCCTGAAAGGCGTGGAAAGCATTTATACCTCCCAGCGTGATTCTTCACAACATATCCCCGGCATACGTATCTCCCGGCTCGAACATTTCGAGACCTACTATCGCGACATGAGCAATATGTATCGCGGACGACCCCAGCTTCCCGTCTGGAAGATAACGGTGGACGACCCGGACCGGAGCGTCTATTACATTCACCCGGAAACGGGAATCATCCGCCATGTAGACACCTCCTCCCGCTGGAAATACTGGAGCTATACAGCCCTGCACCGCATGCGTCTGCCCGGTCTGAACTCCAATGCCACCCTGCGCAAGACTGTGCTTTGGGTATTGCTGCTTGGAGGTACAGCCGTTTGCATCACGGGTGTGGCGTTAAGTGTGAATTATATAAGAAGAAAATGTTGTAAAAGACAAAAACGCTATTAACGAGAATAAACTTGTATGAATAAGAAAAGACTTGGAATATTCCTCGGCAGCATAGCCCTATTGATTGTCTGCAGCTTTGCGGCCTATCAGTACTGGCTTGCTCCTACACGTATACTTATTATCAACGCAACCCTGGCACAAGCTGCCGACATTGCCCTGAACAATGACTGCGCCCGGATAGAAGTCACCTGCATAAAAAAAGAAGAGGTGAAGGACCTTTCCGGCTATGATGCCATCGTGATGTACAGCAGAGGGCTATACCTTGACGACGGCCAGATTGCCGAAGTGGAACGGGTGGGTGCCAGCGGAGTACCAGTCTTTACGAATACGTTACGAAATTTCACCCTCTCCCTCAATCACAATGTTACCAATGAACAACAGCATACGCTACGGGAGTATCTCAAGAACGGCAACAAGCACAACTACCGGAATGCCTTACTCTACCTGCGCCACATCGCCACTCCCCACCGGTGGGGACACCAGGATTACGAGCCTCCCATCCCATTGCTGGAGAACATGTTCTACCACCGCGAATACGGCCGCTACTTCAGTACTCCGCAAGAGGTGACCGCCTATCTGAAAGAAAAAAATCTCTACCATGAGGACGGACGCAACCTTGCCCTGATTTCCGGACTCAACTTTCCGATGGAAGGAAACCGTGCCCACGTAGATTCCCTCATCACGTGCTTGACACAAGCAGGCTTCAATGTCTATCCTTTCACAGCCGGAGGTCAACCGCGTGCCGATATGATACGTACCCTCCATCCCGATGCAGTAGTCTACCTGCCTATGGGACGGCTGGGCAATGACTCACTCATCAACTGGCTGCACCAGGAAAACATTCCTTTATTCATGCCCTTCCCGCTGATTCAGCCCCACGAGGAATGGCTGGACCCGGATACCCCCGTCAGCGGTGGCACACTGACCGCCCGTGTAGTGGTGCCTGAGATAGATGGAGGCATGCTACCCCTCTGCATCGCTACCCAAAACGAAAACAAACACGGATACTATCTGTACACCGCTGAAAATGAACGGATAGATGCCGTAGTGGACCATATTACCAAGTACATGTCCTTGAGAGACATGTCCAACAAAGAAAAGCGCGTTGCTATCTGTTACTTCAAGACTCCGGGAAAAGACGCCCTGCTGGCAAGCGGTATGGAAGTGATTCCTTCACTCTATAACTTCTTGAAACGCCTGCGTTCGGAAGGGTACGACGTCAGTGGACTGCCTGCTACTGTAGAGGAGTTCGGCAAGCGGATACATCGTGACGGTGCCGTCATGGGTTCGTATGCCAAAGGAGCACAAGAACAGTTTTTGAAAACGGCACACCCGATATGGCTTTCTACCGAGCAATACGAACAATGGGCACACGAAGTACTCCTTCCCGAGAAATATCAGGAAGTGACAGACAGATATGGAGATGCGCCCGGCAATCTGCTGGTAACAGAGGACAGTATTGCCATTGCCTGCCTGCAATTCGGCAATATCCTACTCTTCCCCCAGCCCCGCCCGGCATTGGGAGATGATGAGTTCAAACTGGTGCATGGAATGCCGGTAGCGCCGCCCCACAGCTACCTGGCTCCTTATCTGTATATGCAAAAAGGATTCAAGGCAGATGCAGTGATTCACTTCGGCACCCACGGCAACTTGGAATACACGCCCGGAAAGAATGTGGCACAGTCGCAGGCCGACTGGTCGGATGTACTGATTGGTAACCTCCCCCACTTCTATTTCTATACCACCGGAAACGTAGGCGAGGGTATCATTGCCAAACGCCGGACACATGCCGTACTGGTCACCCATCTCACTCCGCCCTACGTGGAGAGCGGTATGCGCCAACGCTATTCGGCCTTGCTCGAAGATATTCACAAAGTGCTGGACGAAGGTACCGAAAAACACCGAACCCTAGGAATAAGTATCAAAAAAGAAGCCATGCGTCTGGGACTGCATCGCGACCTCAACCTCGACTCCATCTCCAGTGACCCCTACACAACCAAGGAGTTGGAACGTCTGGATGCCTTCACCGAAGAGATAGCCAACGAAAAGATACTGGGTGCGTACTACACCATGAACGAGCCTTATTCTGACCGCGACCTGCTGACTACCACTCTCGCCGTCGCTGCCGACCCGCTGGCATACGAAACGGCCCGCAAGGACCGCGATAAAGGCAAAATCACCACAGAGCAGTTGCAAGACTTCACCTATATAGCCCACCACTACTTGCCTGCCGCCAGGAAAAGGCTGACCGCCTTACTCCAGAATCCACCCAAGGATACTGCATCTGTAGCACCGGAGCTTCGCCCCGCCCTACTCTATCGCGAACAGTTGCTTGCCTCCCCCGTCAACGAACAGAATGCCATGGTGCGTGCACTCAGCGGAGGAACCGTATTCCCTGCGCCGGGAGGTGACCCCGTACTGAACCCGAACGTTCTGCCCACCGGACGCAACATGTACAGCATCAACGCCGAGAATACTCCCAACCCAAGGGCTTGGGAAGATGGAAAGCGATTGGCAGAAGCGACTTTAAAACAGTACATCAGCAAGCACGGCGAATATCCCCGGAAAGTAAGCTATACCTTCTGGGCAGGCGAATTCATCAATACGGAAGGAGCTACGCTGGCCCAGGTATTCTGGATGCTGGGAGTAGAACCCGTACGCGACGCCCAAGGCAGAGTGGTTGACCTGAAACTGGTGCCCAGTGAAGAACTGGGGCGTCCGCGCATCAATGTGCTGGTACAAGTGTCCGGACAGCTACGCGACATAGCCGGTTCCCGCTTGAAGTTACTGACCGATGCTATACGTCTGGCATCGGAAGCCGGAGATGAGACCTATCCCAACTATGTGGCATCGGGTACACTGTTGCAGGAAAAATTACTGGTAGAAAAGGGAACTTCCCCCAAACGTGCCCGTGAAATGTCTGTGATGCGTGTATTCGGACCGATCAACAGCGGATACAGTACCGGTATGATGGCCTATACCGAGCACAGCGGCTCGTGGGAAAGCGAAAAGGAGATAGCCGAAGGATACCTCAACAATATGGGTGCCTCTTATGGGGACGACGGAAATTGGGGAGACGTCCAGGAAGGTTTGTTTGCCTCGGCACTGTCCGAAACGGATGTTGTCATCCAGCCCCGTCAAAGTAACACATGGGGCCCCATCTCCCTGGATCATGTATACGAATTTACGGGTGGACTCTCGCTCACCGTCAAAACCGTGACCGGCAAGGAACCGGATGCCTATATGGCAGACTACCGCAACCGGACCAACCGCCGCATGCAGGATGCCAAAGAGGCCATTGCCGTAGAGACACGTTCCACCGTCTTGAACCCTACCTTTATACAAGAGCGGATGAAAGGCGGGGAAGGTTCGGCACAGATGTTCGGCGAAATCTTCCGCAACATCTTCGGCTGGCACGTCATGCGTCCGTCGGCCATGGACAAAGAACTGTTCAATGACTTGTATAGAATGTATATAAAGGATGAGAATAAGCTGGGCATTCACGAGTACTTCCTCCGCGTCAATCCCGCCGCATTCCAGGCTATGACAGCCGTCATGCTGGAAAGCGCCCGCAAAGGTTACTGGAAAGCATCTGATGAGCAACTGAAAACCACTGCTTCCCTGCATGCACAAATCACACGCGAAAAAGGTGCCGCTTGTACCGAATTCGTTTGCGACAATGACAAGCTACAGTCGTTCGTTGCCGACCAGTTGGATAATAGCGAGAAGCAGACCTATACCCAGAACATGAAGGAGGTACACGAAGCATCCGCAACCGATGGCAAGGATGTCGTACTGAAAGAACACAAACTGACTTCCGAACAAACGGTACGTAAGAACAGGGTGAACGGAGTGATTGCAGGCAGTCTTGTCGTCATCACCTTCATCGGACTGGTCGTACTGTTGAAGAAAAGAAAAAAAGAATAAATAGAAACAGAGTATTATGGAATACGCCATTCATCTGTTAGCCCTATTCATCGCCCTCAATTTTCTATTAAAGGTGGGGTTCTATCCACGCTGGGGAATGTGGACGGTTGCCGCAGGCTATGCCTTTTTTGCGTGGCTGGTGACTCCATGGATGACGGAACAGTCCAAGACCGTGGTGGCAGCTTTCTTTGCCTCCCGTCCACAGATGTTGAACTTGTCGGTATGTGTCACTCTGGAAGCCGCCGTAATGATAACTTTCTGTTTCGACTGTTTCGCAGAAATGCGTACCCGCAACACGGCCTTCAAACAAGCGGTCACCCTCTTCCTGAAGTTATACCCCGGCATACTGATAGGCGGAGTAATATGCTATGTCCTGGCACTGCTGCTTTTCACTTTTCCCGGAATAGATTTCGGCAGTCTCTCATGGATAGCAGCCGGCGTTACTTTCCTTGCAGTTTGTGCTGGGAGCCTTCTGCTGCGGCATGCTATCGGTGATAAACCACTGCGCTTGGAAGTACTGTTCATTGTTAATATTTTCATTGTTATATTGAGCATCATTGCCACGGGCTATTGAAATAAATTAAAGAATTAAAAACTAAAAAGATATATGGAAACAATCTCAAACACACTGTTCTGGATTTCAAACGGGCTGCTGGTTCCCGTCGTAGTCCTGCTGCTGCTATTCTTTCTACGTGCCATTATCCTTGCGGGAGGTTTCTTCGGTGAGTTCTACCAGCGGATGAATTTACAGAAGCAATTCACTGAAACACTGGAGAACATCACCCCAGAGAATATAGACGGACTGCTGCAGCAACTCCCATCGGCAGGCAACTCCCCTCTCCTCCGCAACTTGTCCAAATTGTCCGCACACCGGGACGACGCTGCCTACTGCGAACACCTGCTTGCCAACTATGAAATGGAAGCCGAGAAGGAGTTGGGACGTTCGCGTACATTCATCAAACTGGGTCCCATGTTGGGACTGATGGGTACCCTCATCCCGATGGGTCCCGCACTGGTGGGGCTGGCACAAGGAGACATCTCCTCCATGGCCTACAATATGCAGGTGGCTTTTGCCACTACAGTGGTAGGGCTGGTCATTGCTGCTGTCGGCGTCATTACCCTGCAAGTGAAACAACGCTGGTATGCCCGCGAAATGAACGACTTGGAATATCTGTACAAAGTGATAAGCCGCCAAACGGCCGAAAAGGAATAACGGACTAACGATACGAAAACTATGAAGAGTAAGAGAAACAGATTACTGCACAGCGATTCGGACTCCGACCCCATGGGTACGGTAGCCAATCTTTTTGACGTAGCGATGGTCTTTGCCGTAGCCTTGATGGTGGCTCTCGTCTCCCGCTTCAATATGACGGAGATGTTTTCCAAAGAAGACTTCACCATGGTGAAGAATCCCGGAAAGGAAAATATGGAAATCATTACCAAAGAAGGGCAGGAAATCAAGAAATACACTCCCAGCGAAGACCAAAAGACCTCCGGTAAAAGAGGAAAGAAAGTGGGAGTTGCCTATCAGCTTGAAAATGGAGAGATTATCTATGTGCCGGAATAAGGGAATACAGTACCTATTAATAGCTATTTGGCCATCGCAGTATAACAACTATTAAGTATTTCACCCTCCGATAATGGTATGTACATTTGCAGCGTTATATAAAATAAAACAATATATGATAAAGAAAAGACTTCTCACAGCTCTCCTTATGGGAGGAATCATCGCCACCGGTGCCTATGCACAAGCAGAAAAAGGTGACAGCGACGATATGACCAAGAAAACTCACGAGTTGAACCCGGTCGTAGTAACGGGTACGGGTACACATCAGCGACTGAAGAACACTCCGTCTCCGGTATCGGTTATCACTGCCAACGAGATAAAGCGTGCCGGTATCACCGACTTCCAGCAGGCCTTGACCATGATGGTACCCTCGCTCTCCTTCCGTCCGAACGCAATGGGGTCCTATCTGATGATGAACGGACTCTCCAACAAACACGTGCTGATATTGGTAAACGGACGCAAGGTCACGGGAGACATTACCGGTAACATCGACCTCAACCAAATAGACATGACCCGCGTCAAGCGCATCGAGGTACTGAACGGAGCCGCTTCTTCCCTTTATGGTTCGGATGCCATCGGCGGTGTAATCAATATCATTACCAACGAGCCTAAAGATGTGGTAGCCTTCAGCAGCAATAGCAGCTATACGAGAAAGAATCAATTCTCCCAAGGCTTGAATCTGGACATCGCCCAAGGAAAAATAGGGTCCTATACTTCCTATAAATACGACCACTCCGACGGTTGGCAAAACAGCCATCTGACAGAAGATGGAGAAGACATCATCGAAACGATTGCCCCGCTCTCCCTGGGCTACAGCTCGAATAACTTTTCGCAGAAGTTTACCTATGATGCTACGGACCAGCTTTCCTTCTATGCCAACGGCGGATACTATAACCGCGGACTCGAACGTCCGGTAGAACGCGAAGACATCACCGGCGGAAGCAAGTACAACACTACCTACGAAGGTTACAACTGGGGGGCAGGCGCCAAATACAAACTGAGTAAACGCAACGTTATCCAGTTCGACTATTCAGGAAACAATTACGCATCACGCTACAAATACCTGATAGAAAACAGCGGATACCTGCCCGGACAGTATGCGCTTACCAAGCTTCAGAAATTCCATGATGCCGAGTTGAAAGGTATCTTCGGTTTTACAACCAACAGCACTACGGTGTTCGGTGTGGACTATCGCCGTGAAGTGCTCCGCCGTCCCGACTCCGATTTGGACAAAAGTGTCTATACGGCATCAGCCTACGGCCAGCATGAAGTGAAGCTATGGAACCATCTGACCGGTGTTGTGGGTGTACGCTACGACCATCACGAACAGACGGGCGGACGCTTCACCCCCAAAGTGGCAGCCATGTACAACATAGGCAACTTCAATGTACGTGCCACCTATGCTGCCGGATTCCGTGCTCCGGGCATCGACGAGCTCTACTACCACATGTTCAAGAAGACAATGGGTACACGGGCCACCATCTCATTGGGTGACGAGAACCTCGACCCCGAACGCAGCAACTATTACTCCATCAACATGGAATACCGCACCAGCCGTTTCAGTGCTTCCGTCACCGGCTACTTGAACTACGTAAAGAACATGGTAACTTCCAAATCCACCAAATTCGATGACCTACCGGAAGCAGAGCAGAACCGGTTGCGTGAAGAGTTCCCCGAAATCGGTGACCTTTCATCCACGAAAAACCTAAGTGTCAAGAACTACTTCAACTTCGAGAAAGCTACCGTCAAAGGCTTTGAAGTGAACTTGAACGGCAATCTGTTCCCGGGCTTCACCCTGGCCGGAAACTATACCTACGCCTATGGACGCGGTCTGAACGAAGGAGGCGAATGGCAAAACATCGAACGCAGCATACGCCATACAGCCACCATCACCGGAAACTATACACACAGCTGGAGCGACTATACCTTGAACCTCAACTTGAACGGTCGTCTGCAAAGCAAAGTCTACTATCCGGGTGACGCGGACGGCAATGCTCCGGGCTACGGCATCTGGAACCTCAATACCCGCCATACCTTCGACGGCTTCCGCAACTTTGTCATCGAACCGGGCATCGGCATAGACAATATCTTCAACAAGAAAGACAACCGCCCGCTGAACAAGAACTTCGCCTTGTATTCTCCGGGACGTTCGGTAGTAATCAGCCTGGCACTCAGACTAAAATAATCTCTCCATAACGCATTTAGAAACAACAACAATTATGAAACATTTTTTCATCACTCTCTATTTACTCGGCATCAGCCTCTTCTCCTCCGCACAACAAGAGGAGAAGGCGGCTCTGCTCATCACCCATTATGGCAGTTCGGACCCCCAGACACGTGCCTTGACGCTCGACGTCGTGACCCGTGAGGCACAAGAAGCCTTTCCGCAGTTTACAGTGCGCGAAGCATACATCTCGCCGATTGTACGAAAAAGACTTGCCAAGGAGGGTGTGTACAAAGACAGCCCTACGGATGCACTGCTGAAACTTTGCGCCGAAGGCTACCGGACCATCTACGTCCAGAGCACCACCTTGATAGAAGGCAGTGAGATGACCTCCGTCCGCAGGGATGCAGACAAGTTCCGTCCCTTCTTCAAGGAGATAAAAGTGGGAAATCCCCTGCTCTACTCCGTCGAAGACTGCGAGAAGGTAATCGGTATACTGACCGCCGAACAGCCGGAAAAGAAAGAAGACATTGTCTATGTGGGGCACGGCAACCAGCTACCCAGCACGGCTACTTACGCCATGCTCGACTTCATGATGAAAGCCCATGGACTGAAGAACTTCCACGTCAGCACCATTGAAGGATATCCTACCCTGGACGCAACCCTGCTGCAACTGAAAGAGACACGCCCCAAGAGCGTGACATTGGTTCCGTTGCTGTTGGTATGCGGCAACCATACCAAGGAAGACATTGCCGGCGTGTGGAAGACGGAACTTGAAAAGCAAGGCTATCAAGTGAATGTACGCATGCAGGGACTGGGCGAAAACAAAGCCATCCGCCAGCTCTATATGGAACACATCAAAGCTATGCTAAAAGATTGATAACCAGCAAGCGTAAAAGGGCTACACCTTTTACATACCAAGGCTACACCCTTTGCTCCGGATGGCTACACCATCCCGGACAAAGGGTGTAGCTCTTTTCAATGTACACAGATTACGGACATTTGTAACCATATTACGGATTCCTCCTCCTGCGATATGGAACTTTCCGGATTATTCTCTACATTTGTACAAAACTAACAGGAACGTTTATGGAAGAAGTAATCAAGCTCAATGCTGTAGACCAATACAACAAGATGTTCGGTCTCGAAACCCTGCATCCGCTGGTCAGCGTAGTCGATTTGTCCGAAGCCACCGGATATCCCAGGCATTTCACCTTGAACTATGGCGTATACGCCCTTTTCCTCAAAAACACCAAATGCGGAGACATACGCTATGGAAAACAGTATTACGATTACCAGGAAGGCACGGTAACCAGCTTCGCCCCGGGCCAGGTGACCGAGGTCAACATGCTGGAAGGTATGCAGCCCAGCGCCTCCGGCCTGCTGTTCCACCCCGACTTGATAAAAGGCACCTCGCTGGGACAGGGAATAAAGCAGTATTCCTTCTTTTCCTATTCCTCTACCGAGGCACTGCATTTGTCCGAAGACGAGAAAGAAATCTTCCTCGACTGTCTGAAGAAGATTAAGATGGAAATCCAACGCCCCATCGACAAGCACAGCAAGGGTCTGATTGCACGCAACATCGAGCTACTGCTGGACTACTGCATGCGTTTCTACGAACGCCAGTTCATCACCCGCTCGGCAGCCAACAAAGACATCCTGATGAAATTTGAAGCACTGATAGACGACTATTTCCAGAGCGACAAACCGCAGACCGAAGGACTGCCTTCCGTGAAATACTTCGCAGACAAAGTGTTCCTCTCCTCCAACTATTTCGGAGATTTGGTGAAGAAGGAAACCGGAAAGACGGCGCAGGAATATATCCAGAACAAAATCATCGACCTGGCCAAAGAAATGATTATAGGAAGCGGGAAGACGGTCAGCCAGATTGCCTATGAGCTGGGATACCAGTATTCGCAGCACTTCAACCGCGTGTTCAAGAAGAACGTAGGCTATACTCCGAGCGAATACCGGCACTTACAGGTTTAGACAATAAGGATTCACCACAGATTACGCGGATTAACACAGAGTTTTTTCGGTTTCATCAAATATAAGTTCTATCTTTGTATGCCAATAGAACATATGGATATGAAACACCCCAAAATAATTGTTGCCGGCATCGGACCGGGCAATGAATCGGATATAACTCCCGCCGTAATTTCCGCTTTGCAAGAATCAGATGTAGTGGTGGGATATAAGTACTATTTCCAATTTGTAACCCCTTATCTCCACCCCTCAACAGCATGCATAGATACCGGCATGAAGCGTGAGCGCGCCCGTGCCGAGCAGGCTTTCGAGCTGGCGGAGCAGGGAAAGACGGTCTGCGTCATCAGTTCCGGGGATGCGGGCATTTATGGTATGACGCCGCTTGTCTACGAGATGAAGCGGGAAAGGAACAGCGACGTAGAAATCGTTTCGCTGCCGGGCATCAGCGCTTTCCAAAAGGCAGCCTCACTGCTGGGAGCTCCCGTAGGACATGACTTCTGTGTCATCTCCCTTTCAGACCTGATGACTCCCTGGGAACGTATTGAAAGACGTATCACCGCAGCCGCTGCCGCCGACTTCGTGACGGCAGTCTACAACCCCAAAAGTGAAGGACGCTACTGGCAGCTTTACCGCTTGAAAGAACTCTTTCTGCAGGAAGGACGCTCACCGGAAACGCCCGTGGGATATGTGCGCCAGGCAGGACGCCCGGAACAAGCGGTACACATCACCACGCTGGGAGATTTCAATCCCGAAGAGGTGGATATGTTTACAGTCGTATTGATAGGCAACTCACAGTCCTACGAATGGAACGGAGCCTTCATCACTCCGCGCGGCTATTACCGGGACACGAATACCGAAGCCACGGGCATCGGGCAAGACATCATGATTCGCAGTTTCCGTACCATCGAAAAGGAACTGAAGAACAAGCATATTCCCCTCGACCATAAATGGGCTTTACTCCATGCCATACATACCACCGCCGATTTTGAAATGGAGCATCTGCTGCATACGGACGAAGGTGCCGTGGCTTCCTTGTATCAAGCCATCGAGAAAGGCGGAATCAAGACGATTGTCACAGACGTCACGATGGCAGCCAGCGGTATCCGCAAAGGAGCTTTGCAGCGGCTGGGCATAGAGGTGAAATGTTACCTCGGCGACCCGCGCACGGCGACGATGGCTGCAGAGAAAGGCCTCACCCGTACCCAGGCAGGCATCCGCCTGGCTGTGGAGGAGCATCCCGATGCTTTCTTTGTATTCGGCAATGCACCTACGGCACTTATGGAACTCTGCGACCTGATACGTAAGGGCAAGGCACATCCGGCGGGCATTGTTGCCGCACCGGTAGGCTTTGTGCATGTGCAAGAGTCCAAACACATGGTGAAACCCTTTACGGAAATACCCAAGATTATCGTAGAAGGACGTAAGGGAGGCAGCAACTTGGCTGCCACGCTGGTGAACTCCGTGTTGTGCTACAACGATGCGGAGCAGTTGCGCCCGGGCAGGGATGTGTAAGTGAAAAAAGACATTCCATAACATTACTTGTTACGACCGATAACATTACTTGTTATGCCCCTTTACATTACTTGATATTTTCATAAGATTACCCGTTGAATGAAACACAGATTTATAATCATAGGAATGGATGACAACCGTTCCCCCTTCTTTCCACCGGAAGCACTGGCACAGATACGGAAGGGGAAGGTCTTCTCCGGTGGCATACGGCATAAGGAGATTGTCGGTCCTCTGCTGCCTGCCGGGGCCGAATGGATTTCCATCACCGTACCGCTGGACTGTGTCTTTTCCCATTATGAAGAAATATTTACCCGCTTCGAAGAGACGGCTACGGACAACTCCATCATTGTATTCGCGTCCGGCGACCCGTTGTTCTTCGGTTTTGCCAATACCATAAAGCGTAAGCTTCCCGAGGCAGACATTCTGCTCTATCCCGCTTTCAATTCCTTGCAGACATTGGCACACCGCCTCGTCATGCCGTATGACGACATGCGCACCGTCTCCCTGACAGGACGCCCCTGGCAGGAGTTCGACCGTGCCCTCATAGAGCGTGCCCCCAAAATAGGCATCCTCACCGACCGCGAACATACCCCGGCCACCATTGCCGCCCGCATGCTGGAATACGGGTACTCCCACTACACACTATACATCGGCGAGCATCTCGGCAATCCCGAAAAGGAACGCATACGCCGGATGACACCCCAGGAAGCGGTTTCCGGTGACTTCGAACATCCCAACTGCCTGCTGCTGGACAGCCATCCCGGACAATGCCGCACAAACTCCCTGCACGGTAGCGAAGCCCCAGACTTTCCAGTCCGTCCCTTCGGCATCCCCGATGAAGAGTTTGCACATCTTGACGGACGCGCCCGCATGATAACCAAGGCTCCCATCCGCCTGCTCACCCTGCAGGCATTGGAACTGAACCGCCGCCGCGTCTTCTGGGACATCGGTTTCTGTACCGGTTCCGTCTCCATCGAAGCCCGCCTGCAATTTCCTCATCTCGCCGTCATCTCCTTCGAGATACGCCCCGAAGGAAAAGAGCTGATGGACACCAACTCCCGCCGCTTCGGCGCACCGGGCATTACGGCGGTAACCGGAGATTTCCTGCACACCGACCTCACTCCCTTTGCCCGCCCCGATGCCGTCTTCATCGGTGGACACGGCGGACATCTGGAGGAAATGATAGAGAAAGTGAAACAAGTGCTGCACCCCGAAGGCTGCATCGTCTTCAACTCCGTATCGGCAGAAAGCAAGGAGGCGTTCTGCCGAGGAATCGAGCGGAACGGAATGGTGCTCCACCCTTCCACCCATATCGCCTTGAACGAATATAACCCCATTGAAATTATGAAAGCCACGCTTTCTTAAACATACCCATTATGAAAACAGCTATTATTCTAATCTCCGAAGCCGGTTTGAGCATAGCCCAATCACTACTCAACGAACTTCCCGACTCCGAAATCTTCACCCTCAGGCACGAAGAGGGATGCACACATATAGAATCCGCCGGCAAATTCACAGCGGAAAACTTCAACCGCTATGATGCCTTTGTCTTCATTGGCGCCATGGGAATCTGTGTCCGCACCATCGCTCCTTGCGTGAAGAACAAATATACCGACCCTGCCGTGGTTTGCGTGGACAGTACCGGTAAATTTGCCATCTCCGTACTTTCCGGACACATCGGAGGAGCCAACGAACTGACCCACCAGGTAGCGAATATCCTCGGGGCCGAACCGGTAGTCACCACGCAAAGCGACTGCACCGGTCTATGGGGACTCGATACCCTGCCCCAACGTTTCGGGTGGTTTCCGGTCATCAACGCCGAGCCCTCCACCCTCCTGTTGGCAGAACTTGCCAAGACGCCCGAAGAGAAAAAAAGAGTATGCATGAACGAGCATATCAGCCTCTTCGTTTCCGGCAAGCCCACCGCCCTGCTGCTCACGGTGCGCAATGAAGGTACGGACTGGATGGAGGCGCACCTGCCGCCTCATGTAGAAGTATTCTACCGGGTGCAGGACATTAAACCTTCACGCTTCAAACTGATTCTGTGCGTATCTCCCCAAGTCCCCAACTTCCCGGAAATGCCTATGATATGCTACGTGCCCTGTGTCGTACACCTCGGCATCGGCCTTGCCCGGCTGGCAGGCCCTGTGCGGAAAGTGGAGAAAGAGATTATGAACACGCTGAAGGAATACGGTATCATGCCCCAAAGCATCGCCTCCATCTCCACGATTAAAGCCAAAAGTGACGAACCGGTAGTGAAAGCGCTCCAAAAGAAGTTCCCGGTCTACTTCTATACAGCCGAGGAACTGGCAGAGATAGAGGTGCCCCATCCCAGCAAAACCGTCATGAAGCACATGGGTACCCCCAGCGTCAGCGAAGCCGCCGCCTTACTGAGTGCAAACAACTCCCGGCTGCTGGTGCCCAAGAAGAAAGGAGAGAACTATACCGTGGCCGCCGCCCTTGACATAAGAACTGTGCGCCAGGGCCACATCGAAATAGTGGGTGCCGGCCCGGGCGACCCGGACCTGGTTTCCGTACGCGGACGCCAAATGCTGGAACGCGCCGACCTCATTCTGTATGCCGGCAGTCTCGTTCCCAGGGAGCTGACTCTCTGTGCCAAGGCCGGGGCTACCGTACTCAGCTCCGCTTCCATGGATTTGGAAGAACAATTTGAAGTGATGAAGAAGTTCTATGACAAGGGAAAATTCATCGTACGCCTGCATACGGGTGACCCTTGTATCTATGGTGCCATTCAGGAACAAATGAACTACTTTGACCAGCACGGCATGAGCTACCACATCACCCCCGGCATATCCTCCTTCCAGGCGGCGGCAGCTGCCTTGAAGTCGCAGTTCACCATTCCGGAAAAAGTGCAAAGCATCATCCTAACACGCGGCGAAGGACGTACGCCCATGCCCGAACGCGAAAAGCTACATCTCATGGCACGCTCACAAAGTACCATGTGCATCTTCCTCAGTGCAAGCATTGCGAAGCAGGTGCAGGAAGAACTGTTGCAGGAATATCCGGAAACTACCCCCGTAGCTGTCTGCTACCACTTGACATGGAAAGACGAACAAATATTCAGGGGGGAACTCAAAGACCTTGCCAGAATAGTGAAGGAAAATAACCTCACCTTGACAACCATGATTGTCGTAGGCGAAGCCATCGGCAACCGTGAAGGTCTGTCACGGCTCTATGCACACGAGTTCAAGCATCTGTACCGGAAATAAATCAACGATTAATCACCCATAAACATTCAAACATGATATTAATATTTGGCGGAACCACCGAAGGACGCATAGCCATCCAAACCCTTGAAGAAGCCGGAAAAACTTTCTACTATTCTACCAAAGGGGATGAGCAGGACGTACTTCTGCATAATGGCATCCGCCTGCAAGGCGCGATGGATGCAATAGAAATAGAAACATTCTGTGCACAGCATCACATAAAGCTGCTGATAGACGCCGCGCACCCCTTTGCCACACAGCTGCATGAGACTCTGGAACAAGTCTCCGTGGAATCGAATATCCCCGTCATCCGTTTCGAGCGTATCTTCCCGGAACGCGATGAAGAACACATCACCTGGTGCAGGGATTATGACGATGCCATCGAGAAGATACAGAAAGAAAAGATTTTCATCTTACTTGCACTGACCGGCGTACAGACCATAGGTAAGCTGAAGCCTTTGTGGCAGAATGCCTGCTGTTACTTCCGCATCCTTGACCGTGACAGCTCGCGCAAGCTCGCCCGGGAACAAGGTTTCTCCGAGAAGAACCTCTACTACTACACGCCCGGAGAAGACGAGCAAATCCTGATGAAACAGCTTCATCCCGAAGCCATCCTCCTCAAAGAAAGCGGGATATCCGGTGGATTCTGCGAGAAGGTGGAAGCTGCCCGGCAACTGGGTATACGCATCTTTGCCATCTGCCGCCCCAAGACATCCGGCAAGTTTATCTGTGTAAACGGCGAGCATGGCCTGCGCCGCATAATCGAGAAACATTTACCCGACTTCTTCCCCCTGCGCAGCGGACTGACCACCGGAACATGTGCCGCCGCTGCCGCCGTAGCCGCCACCTGGGATGTATTCAATATCTACTTCAAAAAGCGTCCTACGGAATTTCCGGTAGTTCTTCCCAACGGAGAAACCATCCAGGTTCCCGTAGAGCCTCAGCACCATATTCCCCACTCCGACCTTCTGGAAAACGGTGACGGCATGTTCG
Source organism: Bacteroides sp. AM41-16 (assembly GCF_003603495.1). NCBI lineage: Bacteria > Pseudomonadati > Bacteroidota > Bacteroidia > Bacteroidales > Bacteroidaceae > Bacteroides > Bacteroides sp. AM41-16. Next base: position 294,196 of record NZ_QTNE01000001.1, read on the forward strand.
AGACAAGCGCTACCGTCATCAAGGATGCCGGCGACGACCCGGACATCACCAACGGGATGAAAGTTGTGGCCAATATAGCCATACCTTTCCGCATAGACGACCCGCTGCCGGAAGACACTCCCCAGGACGACTACAACATCATCGTCTGCGGCGGCGAAGGCGTAGGTGTCGTCACCATGCCCGGTCTGGGACTTGAGCTCGGTAGCTCTGCCATCAACGACACCCCGCGCGAAATGATAAAGAAGAACGTCAAGCTATGGCTTGAACGCCTCCATATTGCCAAACAGCCCAATCCTATTCTCATTACCATCTCCATCCCCGGTGGAGAAGAAATAGCCAAACGCACCTTCAATCCCCGCCTCGGTATCGAAGGAGGCATTTCCATTATCGGGACCTCCGGCATCGTGAAGCCATTCTCCTCGGAAGCCTTCGTCAATTCCATCCGGAAGTCCATGGAAGTGGCAAAGGCGACCCGGAACCCTCGTATCGTCATCAGCTCCGGTGCAAAGAGCGAACGTTTCATCAAGGCGTATTATCCCGACCTCCCCACCCAGGCTTTCGTGCATTACGGCAACTTTATCGGCGAAACCTTGAAAATAGCAGCCGAAGAGCAAGTACCGCACGTCACCCTCGGCGTGATGATGGGAAAGGCCGTGAAACTGGCCGAAGGCAATCTGGATACCCACAGCAAGAAAGTGACCATGAATAAGGAATTCATTCAAGACCTGGCACGCCAGACGGGATGCAGCGAAGAAACACTTGCCGCCATCGGACAGATGAACCTGGCGCGCGAACTCTGGGACATCATTCCCGAAGAGCTGCTGGAAAAGTTTGGCAAGGCACTGATTGAGCTCTGTCACCGGCACTGTGCCCCCTTACTGCCCAATGGCGAACTAACAGTATTACTCATAACCGAAAACGGAAAAATTTACTCATGAAGAAGAAGATAATCATTACCGTCTGTATGGCAATGACCGTACTGACCGGTCTGGCACAAAGCCCGCTGTCCTTTCATGCAAAAGCTGGAATCGGTACCTCCCATTTTCATGGAAAACACTCCAGTAGTGACACCCAAATAGCTTACAAAGCTGGTGTCGGTGCAGAATATGTCCTCAACAAGACCTGGGTGCTGCAATCCGCATTGGAGTTTGTGTCCATCGGCGGTAAAGACGAGATAAGCCACATCGGCAAGGCCAAAATGCATGAACTGTATCTGCAAATCCCCCTCATGATAGCGGCCCGCCTCCATCTGGGCAGGGATTATCATGCCTCGCTGAGCGTCGGCCCTTATGCGGCCATAGGCGTGGCAGGCAAGACCTCCGGCGAGACCTACGATTATAGCAGCAGCAGTATGCAGGGAGGATACCAGTTCAAGATAGACACTTTCGGCAGTATGGTAGACGGGAAAATGGGTAACAACCGTTTCGATGCAGGTATTGCCCTGGGACTTACTTTTGAATACAGAAGATTCATCATCGGTGCAGAGACACAAGTGGGACTGGTAAAAGTCAATGAGCAGATAAACCAGATGATAGGTCATTCGGAAGAAGGAGGATATTTTCCCAAGAACTTCGCCGCATTCTTTACGCTGGGGTACCGGTTCTGGTAAGGGAACATTTTGCCATACAGAGTTGTTTAGTATACAAACAGATACTCAACAATATAAACTGAATAATATGGCAAAAAGAATTCCTATCCTGCTGGCAGCAATGACAGCCCTCACCTTCGCCCCTCAAACAGCAGAGGCATGTACCGGTATCACCCTGACGGCCAAAGACAATGCGCACGTCGTAGCCCGCACCATCGAATGGGGAGGCAGTGAGCTGAACAGCCAGTACGTCATCGTACCGCGCGGTTATTCGCAACAATCACTGACACCCGGAGGCAGTCTGTCCGGCATGGAGTTCACCTCACGCTATGGCTACGTAGGCCTGGCAGTGGAGCAAAAGGAGTTCGTGGCCGAAGGTCTGAATGAAGCCGGGCTCTCCGCCGGGCTGTTCTACTTTCCCGGATATGGCAAATATGAGGAGTACGACCCCACACGAAAAGCGTCGAGCATAGCCGATTTACAATTGGTATCATGGCTGTTGGGAAGCTTTTCTACTGTGGACGAGGTAAAGGAGGCTATTGAAAATGTGACGGTCATAGCCATTGACCCACGCGCCTCCACCGTACATTGGCGGATTGCAGACAAGACCGGCCGCCAACTGGTATTGGAGTTCATCGACGGACAGCCCCGTTTCTATGAAAACAAACTGGGAGTATTGACAAACTCCCCCGGCTTTGACTGGCAGATGACCAACTTAAACAATTATGTGAACCTCTACCCGGGCAGTGCCGAAAGCAAATCGCTAGGCAATGTGACTATAGCCCCTTTCGGTTCGGGAAGCGGCTTTTTGGGAATTCCGGGAGATGTGACTCCCCCTTCCCGCTTTATCCGTGCCGCTTTCTACCAGACTTCTACACCACCACAGAATACCGCACAGGAAACCGTTCTCCAATGTTTTCAGATACTGAATAACTTTGATATACCCGTAGGCATCGAGTTTCCCCTCGGCCAGGTTCCTGCCAATATTCCAAGTGCCACCCAATGGACATCGGCCACAGATATGACAAACGGTATCATCTACTATCGCACCATGTACAACAGTACAATCAGAAGCATTGATTTGAGACAGATAGACTTCGGGCGCATCGAGTACCATGCAGCTCCCCTCGATAAAGTGAAGCGGCAACCGATAGCTCCCGTGAAAATTGAATAGGGACGCAGAAACTTCAAGATTGCCGCTGTTGCAGTTGTTCCGCCTCCTTCCTCTTCATCTCCGCCAGCACCCCGCAGGTCAATGGAATGGCGAGGAAGAAGGTCAGCATGTCCGACGCCGCCTGGCACATCTCCACCCCTTTCAGTCCTAAGAAATAAGGAAGAATGAAGATGAGGGGGATGAAGAACAGCCCTTGACGGGCAGAGGAAAGTATCGTAGCGCGTACGGGCTTGCGGATAGTCTGCAGCATCATGTTGCTGACCACAATCCATGCACCCAACGGATAGGTGATGAACTGCCAGCGCAATGCTGCCGCACCGGTAGCTACAACAGCAGGGTCTCCCTTGCGGAAGATGGAGACAATCTCCTCGGCATATCCCATACCTGCCACCACACAAACCAGCAAAAAGAAAAAGCCTACCTTCACACAGAACCAGAATCCTTGGCGCACTCTGGCATACAGCCCGGCACCATAATTGAATCCGCATACCGGTTGGAAGCCTTGCCCGAAACCAATTAGGAAAGCATTGATAAACATAGAGATACGCGTCACAATGGACATCCCTGCAATAGCTGCGTCACCATATGCACCGGCCGCCACGTTCAGCAAAATGGTTGCCACGCTTGCCAGTCCCTGCCGGGTGAGTGACGGAGTTCCACCCCCAATAATTTCCTTGATGAAAGCCAGTGTAGGCGTAAAGTTTCTGTAACGTATACGTATATTTCTTCCTCTGCGCCCCATATATAGCAAAAGGATGAAACTACATATCTGGCTGACTACTGTGGCAAGTGCGGCACCGGATATGCCCATATCGCATACAAAAATCAGGATAGGGTCGAGCACCACGTTGATGACCGCCCCACTCACAATCCCCACCATGGCATACGCCGCATTACCTTGAAAACGTATTTGGTTATTCAGCACCAATGAGGCGGTCATAAAAGGAGTACCCAGCAGAATGATTCCCAAATAGCGCTCCGTATACGGAAGAATAGTAGGCGTCGACCCCAAAGCAAGGGAAAGCGGTGTAAGGAACAGCAATCCCAGCACAGCCAGAGCCGCTCCGATAAACAAGGCAAAAAAGAAGCCGGTGGATGCCATCTTCTCGGCACTCTCCGTTTCCTGCGCCCCCAACTTACGGGAGATGTAGTTCCCCGAACCATGACCGAAGAAGAATCCCACAGCCTGGATAATGGACATCACAGAAAACACGATACCTACGGCAGCCGTAGACTGGGTATTTATTTTACCCACAAAATAGGTATCTGCCATGTTGTAGAAGGACGTCACCAGCATGCTGATGATGGTCGGCACAGCCAATGACGTAATCAGCCGGGGGACCGGAGTCGTCGTTAAGTGGACATAATTATCCTTTGCAGAATGGTGCATCATAGGGAATGGAATGACAAGACTATTTGCAGCAATTTCTCAATGGAGTACACTGTTACCGGCTCCTTGCCCGGTCGATGGAATACGAAGCTGCCGTCTCCCTTCAAATCTCCGGTTTCGATATAAATCTCCGATTCAACATTCCGGTTTGCCAGAATCCCGTTTCTCTGGAGTGCCTTGCGCACCATGGCATACTTCTGCCCGTGGCCCGCCAAGCGTATCTGGGAGGTATATTCATTGGCTACCCTGAACAGTCCCGTTTCCAAATCAAAGGCAATACCCTTACGGGCAAAGAAGTTGCTCAGGCTGCCGTTCAACGAAAGGTCCTCGGGCGTACCGATAGTTACGCCGTTCACCTTGTCCATCAGCCATATTTTGTCCGCTATCTGCAGGGCCAGTTCCAGGTCGTGAGTAGAAAGGAAAATCGTCTTGTCCGTTTGCCGGCTGAGCTGGTGAAGCAGTTGCATCATCTCTACTTTACTGGGAAAATCAAGGAAAGCTGTCGGTTCATCCAGATAGATGACGGGAGTTTCCTGGGCGAGCGCCTTGGCTATCATCACCTTCTGCCGTTCACCGTCACTCAGCGTATGCACCATGCGGTGTGCCAGATGGGGAATGCCTACCAGGGCGATGGATTTGTCCACCACAATCTTGTCCTCTTTCGAAAGGGTTCCCCAGAAACCGGTGTAGGGGCTACGCCCCAGACCTATCAGTTCTACGACGGACATATTGCGTATATCGCACTTCTCCGTCAGCACCACACTAATGACGCGCGAAAGCTGCTTGTCGGTATAGTCCCCAATCTCTTTTCCTTCAATAAATATGTTTCCGCCAAGTTTCGGCTGGAAGGCGGACAACGTACGGAGCAGCGTGGACTTCCCCACTCCATTAGCTCCCAACAAGCAAGTCAGCTCACCACTGTTGATTCCGGCGCAAATGCCGTCTGCCACCACTTTCACATCCCCCTTACCGGGGTAACCGATGGAAAGATTCTCTATATGTATGGTTTCCTTATTCATTCAATTCTCCTTTCCGTTTTCTAAAAAGTACAGAAGCCACTACCGGCGCACCTACCAGTGCCGTCACCGAGTTGACCGGCAAAGCTCCCTCGAAGCCGGGCATACGGGCTATCAGATTGCAGACCAATGCCAGGGAAGCGCCTACCAGCAATGTGGCAGGCATCAGTACCCGATGGTCCGAAGAGTGGAAGATGGCACGGCACAGATGGGGAACCGCCAATCCGATAAACATAATCGGACCGCAATAGGCCGTTACAATAGCCACCAGCACGCCGGAGCATGAGATAACCAGCAGGCGTGCCCGCTTGATGTTCAGTCCCAGATTGCGTGCATAGCCATCGCCCAGCAGCAACAGATTCATCGTCTTTATCAGCAGGAAGGACAACGGAAGCAGCACAGCCATGATGCAGACAAACAGCACCATCTGGTCGCCCGAAACACGGGCAAAGCTACCCAATCCCCAAATGACATATGCACGTATATCTTCCTCCACACTGAAATATTTCAATACGCCGATGACGGCACTTGCCACATAGCCTATCATCACACCGATTATCAGCAGCGTCACGTTGCCCTTCACCTTCTGGGAGACATAGACAATGAGCGCCATCACAGCCAGCGCACCGATAATGGCGGCAACCGACAAGGCAACCTCGCCCATATACCCCAAACGGCTCAATGCCACACCGCCCATCGCCCCGGACAGTAATACCACACAAGCCACACCCAGGCTGGCACCTGAACTGATGCCCAATACCGAAGGCCCTGCCAGCGGATTGCGGAACACCGTCTGCATCTGCAGACCGCTGACTGACAGCCCTGCTCCCGCCACCAATGCCGTCAACGCTTGGGGCACGCGGGACTTCCAGATAATATTCTGCCAAATAACGGATTCATCCGTATTTCCCCACAATATGTTCCACACGGAGCGCAGAGGAATGTGAACCGACCCCAAAAGCAGGTTCAGCAGGAAAAAAAGAAAGATAGATGCCAGTGTCAGCAACATCAACGGAAGTACGGGTCTTTTTATCATTTCAGCAGTTCGTAGTAAGTCGGTTTATAGTCAGGCAACAAATCGGGATGGAAAGCATGTATCAAGTCTTCCAATACAATTTCGGGCTGCATGGGCATACTTTCGTAGAAGGGTTTCTCACGCATGTTGCAGTATACCACTCCCTTCTCACGAAACGCACGGAAGTCGGCATAACGCGGGTCGAGGGACTTCAAGGCATCATACGTGAATGTCCCGTCATAGCTGTTGACAATGCGCCAATAGTCGGCACTCTCCGCCTGGCTATATACGGTTTCAAAATCCAGCGTGACACCTCCCGAACGGGGATCGTCTTTCAAGAAATAATCCGCACCGGCATCACGGAACAGTTCGGCAAGAAAGCTCTTTCCTCCCACTGCATACCAGTTGCCACCCCGTATCTCGCCGCTGAATACCATCGGACGCTTCTTCACGTTGGCAGCCAGCTCCTTCAATTCGTTATAGCGCTTCTCTATCGCAGCAAACTTTTCATTCGCCTCCACTTCCTGGCCTATAAACATGCCGATGAATTTTATCCATTCAGCCTGCCCCAACGGGGTCATCTCCTTATATCCCAAATGGGGAACCAGTGGAATACCGATTTCCCGCATGGCATCATATCCGCCCCGCTTGAAAGGAGAGATAAAGATAACATCCGGATTCATGCTCATTATCACTTCATTATCAAAGTTCCCTTCGATACCAATCTTCACGGTCTCGCCGGACTTCAAACGTTCGTTCATCTCCTTGTTGAAGAGATGGCGCGTACTGGTGATGCCCACCACATAATCGCAGGCATCCAGACGGATGAAGTTGGAAAGTTGCAGGGATGTCATACACATAACGTGCTCTACCGGCGTTTCAATCACCGTATAGTCGCTCGGTATACCGACAGGCTTTATGCCTTTCGGTACCAGCGCATAGTGGAAAGTGCTGCTGCTTTCTTTTTGAGGGTCGTGTATATCCACCAGACGGACATGGTGCGGAAGATATTTCACCGTATAGCCTTTGGCATAGCACGGTACAATGGTGGCTGCCGTGTCTGTCGTAACCGGAGAATAGCCCGTTTCGGAAGAAGATTCGGTAGTAGTCTGTCTTGATTTTAAGCCGCAAGAGGTTACGCATAAAATGCACAGCAGTGCAATGCCTATGGCAGATATCCGGGTCATGACTATTGGGGTTTATAGAATTCGGGCACAATATTCGTCATTTTTGGGGAAATACGCAAATGCTCTTCCCGCAAATTGGTGGATATTGTGCCTAAATAATCTTTAAAAGCCCATCAAGTCATTCAGCGCTTCGCTCATGCTGGGATGTGTAAAGACAAAATCACGGAGGAAGGTATATTCCTGCCCGGTCTTCATGGCCATTGCCACCAGGTTGATGACCTCGCTCGATTCCGGACCAAACAGCGTACATCCCACTATCTTGTCCGTATCGGCGTCCACCACCACCTTGAACAATCCGTTCGTATCGCCCAAAGTCCTGGCACGCGGAACAGCGGCTACCGGCAGTTTGTTGACCTTTATATTCAATCCTTTCTTGCGTGCTTCCGCTTCGCTCAGCCCGATGCGTGAAAGCGGCGGGTCGATGAATACCGAATAGCTCACCGGGTCACGGTCGGACACCTTGCGTTCTCCTGCCCCGAAAAGGTCTTCGCGCAGAATGCGGTAATCATCCAAAGAAATGTAGGTAAACTGCAAACCGCCCTTTACATCACCGATAGCATGTATCTTGGGGTTGGTAGTCTGCAAATAGTCGTCCACCACAATAGCACCGCGCTCATTCACCTCTACACCTGCCGCCGCCAGATTCAAGCCAGCCGTATTCGGACGCCGGCCGGTAGCCAGCAGGATGGCATCTGCGTGTAACTGATGTTCCTCTCCCGTGACCGCATCCCGGTAAATGACGTCAGAGTCTTTCACGGACTGCACGCGTGCATTCAGCTTGAAAACGATTCCTTTCTGTTCCAATACCTCCCGGACACTGTCCGCAATGTCCCGGTCCTCCCGGGATATCAGTTCGGAAGAGCCCTCGAGCACCGTGACTTGCGAACCGAATGAAACATACATGGAAGCAAATTCTAGTCCGATGTATCCCCCACCTACAATGACGAGCTGTACCGGCAGCTCAGTCAGTTCCATAATGGAGGTGCTGGTATATACCCGTGGGTTACCTTGTATCCCCTCTATCGGTGGAATGACGGTTTCGGCACCCGTATTGATGAATATCCGGGGAGCTTGCAATTGTAATGTCCCTTCCACCATCCCAACTTCCACCACATCCGGACCTGCAAAGGAGCCGATACCCGTATAGACCGTTATATGAGGATTGTCGGCCAGATTGTGATAATTCTTCTGACGCAGGAAAGAGACGACCTCTTCCTTCCTTGCAATGGACTGACGATAGTATGCCTTCTTGACCTCCCAAGAAGCGTCTTTGTCCGCATGCTTTGCCGCATGCACCAATGTTTTTGTGGGAATGCAACCGATATTGATACATGTCCCTCCGTACATCTTTTCCGAACGCTCCACTACGGCAACGTCCAGCTTCCGTTTTGCCAACTCGGCAGCCAGCGTCTTTCCACCTTTGCCGAATCCGATGATAATGGCATCATACTGTTTCATACGTCTATTTCCTTAATTGGTTCAATACTCTTTTTGCACTGTCAGACAGTACGACAATGGCACCGGCAAGAATGGCCGTATCCTTGATGACCAAGCGCCCTGCCCCCGTCAGCAACGGAAAGCCGTGCTCCTCGCTTCCCAAGTCGGGCACCCACACCTCAGGGGTTGTCACCAGGAAAGAGAGGGTACCCATCGTCATGACAATGACAAGTGCGGCTCCCGCCAGTCCGATTTTCGGAGAGAATATCCCCAGAAATGTCAGGATGCCGATGGCCATAATCAGAATGCCCAGACCGTGAGAGAAACCATACGTATTGTTCTCCACGTGCCACTGATGTTTCGCCTCATTGAACTCGCCCTCTTTCAGCTTATACTCCTTGTACTCCGGGGCACTCTTTGTATAAAAGAAGCTCATGAACGGGCTGTTCGCCACAAAAGGGACAATCCCTTCAGCCTCATAATTCCAGAATTTCAACCCACCAATCCATACGAAAATAACCAGGATGGCTACACGAATCAAATTAACACCCAACTTTTGAGTGGAAGCGGCCAGCGTCAACGCAGCCATAAACAAGTTTTGCAATTTCGTTTTCATCTTTGTTCTACTTTTTAAATGGTTTCAGTAATATGACTTGATTTTTGTTTTTGCAAAGTTCCTTGTTTTCCACCACGTACGAAATGGCAATTATTCCGCAACAGTTGGCAATTCTTCCCGTTTCACTCTTTTCCGGTAGTCCGAGACACTCTCGCCGGTCATTTTCTTGAAAAAACGGCTGAACGCGGGCAAGTCTTCAAAGCCCAGAATGGAGCTGATTTCTTTGGCGCTCTTGCGGGTATACAACAGCAGTCTCATGGCTTCCGCCTCAATGCGCTCATGAATCACCCGCAACGGGGAAGGCAACCCGCAGGCCGAGAACAGATTGGAAAGTGTCTTGGGAGAACGGCAAAGAATATCGGCATAATCCTGCACCTGCTTCTTCTCCTTGAAGTGCCGGTCCACCAGCACATAATACTGCCGGATGATGTCAAACGTCTTTTCCTTCTCCTGCCCCACCCCGAAAAGCTGGCGCGCAATGCGTGTGCAGGTAATGATGAAACGTTTCAAGACAATGCGCAGCATCTCCTCCTGCAGATTGTCATGAATGACCGACTCCTGCCGGAAAATGCGGACTATGTCATGCAGGTTGGAAGACTGCCCGGCAGAAAGCGCCAGTCTCATCACCCTGGAAGAGCCATAAAAAAGGAGTCCGTTGCAAGAGACCTCGTTGTCATGTCCATAGATGCAATAAAAATTGCTGTTGAATACAAACGTCAGGTATTCACCGTCCACCTCTTTTACCTCCAGGTGATGCAACGGGGTCAAGGTCACGATTTCATCCTTTTCCAGGCGCATGGGGATATGGTCTATTTCCAGAGTCAGCGTACCGCTCTGTACCCAAATGAATTTATACAGAGTCTTGTCACGTTGCAGCGACGCACGCTCATGGTAGCTGGAAGTCATGGCTATGTTGCCATTCAAGCGGGTGTTCAGTTGATAATCCATAAAAAACAGATTGTTTTAGTAAATAACAAAGATAGCGAATATCTTGTTTGCTACTGATTATTTCCCCACTTTTGTAGCCGTTTTGCTGTTCTTTAATTTTTAACCTTTAATGTCTTCATGCAAATGTTCCCCGTCATATTTGTATCTCTCGGTCCCGGCGAACCGGAACTGATTACCGTAAAAGGCTTGAAAGCCCTGCAGACAGCCGACTGTATATTCTGTCCCGAGACACTGGCCAAAGATGGAAACAGAGTTTCACGCGCAGCCGACATCCTATTGCAACTCGACATTCCGGAAAACACGGTGTACCGCTTTCCACTCCCCATGAGCAAACAGCGCGAAAAAGCCCTGAGCGCCTACGACGAGGTCTATATGGAGAGCTCCACCCTCCGGCAACAAGGAAAGAAGGTCTGTATCGTTGCCGAAGGAGATGCCGGATTCTACTCTTCCATACATTATGTATATGACAAACTGCAGGCAGACGGCATCCCCGTGAAGCACATCCCCGGTATCCCCGCCTTCATTGCCGCCGGCGCACTGGGCGGGCTCCATGTGGCCAGCCAGGAAGAGCGGCTGACGGTGATACCCGGCATTACTACGACAGAAGAGATAGAGAAACTGACAAGCGAAAACAGTGCGGTTGTCATCATGAAGCTGTCCAGATGCACCGATGAGATTCACCGCTGCATCCGCCTGCATCCCGAATACCGGTATCACTATTTTGAGAATGTAGGCACTCCGGAAGAGAAGTATATCAATGACAGCAAGCGGATAGCGACCATCCGCTTCCCCTATTTTTCCCTGCTTATCATTCGTACAGAGACCTTTTGAGCCCGATTTAATACAATTTCGCACGCCATAGGCATTATTTTAATGAAAATGGGTTACCTTTGCGCCGTTGAAATATAAAAAAGATAAGAACATGAAGAAAGTCGTTTTTTATATGATGCTGCTGGTTATGAGCATCGGTTATGCCTATGCACAAGGAAAGGCAGACATCAAATTCGAACAGACCACCCACAACTTCGGCACATTCTCCGAAAACAGTCCTGTGGTCAGCTACACCTTTAAGTTTACGAACGTAGGCGATGCTCCGCTTGTCATCCATCAGGCTGTAGCTTCCTGCGGATGTACCGTTCCCGAATATTCACAAGAACCGATAGCACCGGGAAAGACTGGAACAGTGAAAGTAACTTATAATGGAACCGGAAGATACCCCGGACACTTCAAGAAATCCATTACCCTGCGCACCAATGCCAAAACGGAAATCATGCGATTATTTATCGAAGGGGACATGACCGCTAAAGATGCCAAATAAGCATTTTACCATACAGAATTAAGGAGATTTTTTTAAATCTCCTTTTTTTTTGCTTTCTTTGAAGTCTATTAAAGAAAAACATAAAACTACAAAACCTATGAAACAAGAAGAAGAACCTATTACCGGACTACCGGAAAATGCGTTCCGTGAATTGAAACCGGGAGAAGTGTACAACCCTCTGATGAGCCCGGATAAGAAGTATTCAGAAGTAAATGCCTGGTCGGTGACATGGGGTATTCTGATGGCCATCCTCTTTTCGGCCGCAGCCGCCTATCTGGGGCTGAAGGTGGGGCAAGTATTCGAAGCCGCCATCCCCATCGCCATCATTGCCGTCGGCGTATCGGGTGCCGCCAAACGCAAAAACGCATTGGGCGAAAACGTCATTATCCAGTCTATCGGTGCCAGCTCGGGCGTCATCGTGGCAGGTGCCATCTTCACCCTTCCGGCACTCTATATTCTCCAAGAAACCTATCCGAAAGAAATCACCGTCACCTTTGCACAAGTCTTTATCAGTTCCCTGCTGGGAGGTGTGCTGGGTATTCTTTTCCTTATCCCCTTCCGCAAATATTTCGTGAGCGACATGCACGGCAAGTATCCCTTCCCCGAGGCGACAGCCACCACACAAGTGCTCGTCTCCGGTGAAAAGGGCGGCAGCCAGGCAAAACCATTACTCATGGCAGGTATTATCGGAGGTCTATACGACTTCATCGTGGCAACCTTCGGCTGGTGGAACGAGAATTTCACTACCCGCGTATGCGGCTTCGGCGAAATGCTGGCCGAGAAAGCCAAGCTGGTATTCAAGGTTAATACGGGTGCTGCCGTGCTCGGTCTGGGTTATATTGTGGGACTGAAATACGCGTCCATCATCTGTGCCGGTTCGCTGGCCGTATGGTGGATTATCATCCCCGGCATGTCCATGATTTGGGGAGACTCCGTACTGAACCAATGGAACCCCGAAATCACGGCAACCGTAGGCGCCATGGCTCCGGAAGAAATCTTCAAATACTACGCCAAGAGCATCGGTATCGGTGGTATAGCCATGGCAGGCATCATCGGCATTATCAAGTCCTGGGGCATCATCAAGAGCGCTGTAGGACTGGCTGCCAAGGAAATGGGAGGTAAGTCCAACGTGGAAGCCAGTGTGAAACGCACACAGCGGGACATCTCTATGAAGATTATCGCCATCGGTTCCATCATCACGCTGCTGCTGGTTGTTCTCTTCTTCTACTTCGATGTGATGCAGGGCAACTTGACACATACCATTGTAGCTATCCTGCTTGTTGCAGGTATCGCTTTCCTGTTCACCACCGTGGCAGCCAATGCCATTGCGATTGTGGGCACAAACCCCGTATCCGGAATGACGCTGATGACATTAATCCTGGCATCCGTAGTCATGGTAGCCGTAGGGCTGAAAGGTCCCGGAGGAATGGTTGCGGCACTGGTGATGGGTGGTGTTGTATGTACGGCACTGTCCATGGCGGGAGGCTTCATCACAGACTTGAAAATCGGTTACTGGCTGGGTAGCACGCCTGCCAAGCAGGAGACCTGGAAGTTCCTCGGAACCATCGTTTCTGCCGCTACCGTAGGTGGTGTAATGATTATCCTAAACAAGACATACGGTTTCACCAGCGGACAGCTGGCCGCTCCGCAAGCCAATGCCATGGCGGCCGTTATCGAACCGTTGATGAACGGTGTGGGTGCGCCCTGGCCGCTCTACGGTATCGGTGCAGTGCTGGCCGTCATCCTCAATTTCTGCAAGATTCCCGCACTGGCATTTGCATTGGGTATGTTCATCCCATTGGAACTGAATGTTCCGTTGGTAGTGGGCGGTGCCATCAACTGGTACGTGACCAGCCGCAGCAAGGATGCCGCTCTCAATGCCGAACGCGGGGAGAAAGGTACCCTGCTTGCCTCCGGTTTCATTGCCGGCGGTGCATTGATGGGCGTGGCAAGTGCTGCCATGCGTTTCGGAGGAATCAACCTCGTAAACGATGCATGGTTGCAGAACACCTGGTCCGAAGTGCTGGCGCTGGGTGCTTATGCCATTCTGATATTCTACCTCATCAAAGCTTCCATGAAAACCAAATAACTTTTAAATACCAAGAACATGAAAAAGATTCTACTTTTATCTTTTCTATTTGCAGCGACCATGTTATCTGCACAAAAGCCCGTTGAGCTGCCCCTATGGCCCAACGGTGCCCCCAATAACAACGAACTGACCAATTCCGGACAGAACCATAACAACGAATGGGTGTCCGATGTCACCACCCCTACCCTTACGGTGTACCCTGCCTCCCACCCCAACGGCATGGCCATCATCATGTGTCCGGGAGGCGGCTACGGGGGGCTGGCCATGAAGCACGAGGGACACGACATGGCTCCCTGGTTCAACACACAAGGCATCACCTATGCAGTACTGAAATACCGTATGCCCAACGGGCACCATGAAGTGCCCCTTTCCGATGCCGAACAAGCCATCCGCATGGTACGCGAACATGCCGCCGAATGGGGTGTCAATCCTCAGCGTGTAGGCATCATGGGCGCTTCTGCCGGCGGCCATCTGGCAGCTTCGCTTGCCACACTATACAGCAGTGACAAGACCCGTCCCGACTTCCAGATCTTGTTCTATCCGGTGATTTCCATGCAGAAAGGCGTTACCCATGGAGGTTCCCGTAAGAACCTTATCGGAGAAAATCCATCTCAGGAACTGGAACAAAAATACTCCCTCGAAAGGCAAGTGTCCCCACGCACTCCGCAAGCTTTCATCATGCTTTCTTCGGACGATGACGCGGTGCCGCCCATCAACGGCATCGGTTACTTCCTTGCCCTGCGCGACCATAAAGTACCTGCCAGCCTGCATGCCTACCCCACCGGCGGACATGGCTGGGGATTCCGGGACAACTTCACCTACAAGCGTCAATGGACGGAAGAACTGGAGAAGTGGTTGCGTGAAGGGCTCGTATTCCCGGTCTCTGAACCTACCACAAAGAAATAAAAGCAATTATGAATAAAAAGTATTTTTTACTCACTTGCCTCGCAGCGTTTCCCTTTGCCCTGACTGCTCAGGAGAACAATCGCTACGAAGAGATTACCAACCCCAAGCTGACAAGCATCAACCGGGAGCCTGCCCGCAGCACGTTCACCTCCTACGTCACGGAGGCTGATGCCGTCATCAATGACCGCAAGAACGGAACCTTCCGCTTATCCCTTAATGGGAAATGGAAATTCCATTACGTGGAAGCCTTCGCCGACCGCCCCACGGACTTCATGATGGACCGTGTGGACGCCAGCCGTTGGCCGGACATCAATGTACCCGGAAACTGGGAGTTGCAGGGATTCGGCACGCCCATCTATGTGAACCAGCCTTATGAATTCTGTTCTTCGGGCTATCCTCCTTATTGGGACAAGCCCAATCCTCCATACGTTCCCCAAGAATGGAATCCCACCGGCACCTACCGCCGCGAGTTCACTCTTCCGGGAGACTGGGACGATAAGGAAATTTTCCTGAGTGCCGACGGCGTACGCGGGGCAGCCTTCTACTACCTCAACGGCAAGTTTGTAGGCATGAGTAAAGATGCAAAGACTCCGGCGCGTTTCAACGTCAGCGCCATTGCCAAGAAAGGGAAGAATGTCATTGCCATTCAGATACACCGCTTTTCCGATGCCAACTATCTGGAATGCCAGGACTTCTGGCGCATCAGTGGTATCGAACGGGACATTTACTTATATGCCCAGCCTCAAATCCATCTCACGGACTTCAAGGTGGAGTCTCCTTTGGATGAGAACTACCGGAACGGTATCCTCAAGGTAAAGGTGCAGTTTACCAATGAAAGCGGACAAAATTCCCCATTTGTCGTTGGTTACCGCCTGCTGGACAAGAACGACCAGCAGATAGCCCAGTCCTCTACTCAGGTCAGCGGTGACCAGACAGAGGTGGAGTTCACCAAGAAAACCATCCAGGAACCTTTGCAATGGACAGCCGAAACGCCCAACCTCTATACCCTTGTCATCAGCCTAAAGCGCCCGAATGGAGATGTGATTGAAGCGACAAGCTGCAAAGTAGGATTCCGCACAGTGGAAATCAAGGACAAACAACTGTTGGTAAACGGACAACCTATCCTCGTGAAAGGCGTGAACTATCACGAACACAACGAGAATACCGGTCACTATGTCTCCGAAGAACTGATGAAGAAAGATTTCGAGCTTTGGAAGAGATACAATGTCAATACCGTCCGCACCTGTCACTATCCCCAGCAGGAACGTTTCTACGAACTCTGTGACGAATATGGTATCTACGTCATCGACGAAGCCAATATAGAAAGCCACGGCATGGGTTACGACCTGCGTGTAGGCGGCACGCTGGGAAACAATCCGCTCTTCATGAATGCCCACCTCGACCGTACCATGAATATGTACGAACGGGACAAGAACCATCCGTCAGTCATCATCTGGTCGCTGGGCAACGAAGCCGGAAACGGATTGAATTTCTACGTTACCTACAACACCTTGAAGACGCTCGACAGTCGTCCCATCCAGTATGAACGCGCACTGTTGGAATGGAATACGGACATCTACTGCCCGATGTACGCTTCCCCTTCCTATCTGGAAAAGTATGCCCGGAACAAGGAGATGACGCGTCCCCTCATTCTTTGCGAGTATGCCCATGCCATGGGCAACAGCCTCGGCAACTTCCAGGACTACTGGGACATCATCGAGAAATATCCTATCCTCCAGGGCGGCTGTATCTGGGACTGGGTAGACCAGGGCTTTGCCGCCAAGACAGACGACGACCGTAAATACTGGACCTATGGCGGCGATTATGGCGAGAACGGCACGCCCTCCGACGGCAATTTCTGCATCAACGGCGTGGTATACCCCGACCGCAGTGTCAAGCCGCAGACAGAAGAGATGGGAAAAGTATACCAGAACATCAAGTTCCTTGATTTCGACAAGCAGACTTCCACCGTGAAAATCCGCAATGATTTCTCCTTCACCAATCTCGACAAGTACGACTTCTACTACATCATCCGCGACCACGGAAAGGAAGTCTACCGTGGCAAGATTGAAAATATCCATGCCGCACCGGGCAAGACGGTAACCACCGGCTTCCTGAACGGCATACCCAAAGAGAAACAGACAACGGGAGATGTGCGTATCGAGTTCTATGCAGCCATCAAGACGGCAGAGCCTTTCCTCCCGGCCGGCACGGTCATCGCACGCGAACAGACCTACGTCCATACTTTCTACAAGAAAGAGGCTACGGCACAGCAGCCCGCCACTTCTAAGGAAGAGGGAAATTTGGTGGCGTTCTCCGGTCCCGACTTCAAAGCCACCTTCGACAAGCAAAGCGGTCTGCTCACCTCCTATTTATACAAGAAGCACGAGTACATACTGAACGGTCAAGGTCCCCGCCCATTCTTCTGGCGTGCACCGACGGACAATGATTATGGAGCCAACCTCCCCGTCCGCCTCAAAGCCTGGAAAGAGGCAAGCTATCAAGAACCAAAAGCCGAAAGTTTCCAAGTGACTCCGGGCAGCAATGCCACGACAATAAAGGTGACCTACCGTTTTCCACAGACAGATGCCCGTTGGGACATCACCTATAAGATATATGCCAGCGGAGTCATCAAGGTAGACAACCGGTTCGTGGCCGAAGGAGACCAAGCTCCGATGATACCGCGTGTGGGCCTGCGGATGCAGTTGCCGGAAAGCTTTACAGACTTGACCTACTACGGTCGCGGTCCGAAAGAGAATTACCGAGACCGCCGTACCTCCCAGTTCATCGGAGAGTACGCCATCCCGGTCAAGGATATGTACGAGCCGTATGTCCGCCCACAGGAGAACAACCATCGCACGGACATCTATTGGTGCGCCCTTACCGATAAGACGCAACGTGGTTTGCTGCTCATCGCCGACCGCACCTTTGAGCTGAACGCCTCCAACTATCCCCTGGAAAGTATGGACAGCGGCGATACGATTGACAACGGCGCTCCGCGTACCGAAAAGACCCATCACCGCCACCTCACCGACCCTCTGCCGGAAAAGATGGTCGATTTGTTCATTGATTACCGCATGATGGGTGTCGGTGGAGACGACAGTTGGGGCGCAACCGCCCATGAACCCTATCTGATTCGTCCGGGCAAAGAGAACGCCATTGAATACGGTTTCTCCCTTGTTCCGTTCGATAAAAAGGAGGATTATAAATATTTAATCCGGCAATATTGAATTTAATCCCTCCGGATTAAGCTTTTATAAAAAGGATGTAGTAAATTTGCTGCATCCTTTTTACGTTCAAGAACAATAATAATCAAAAGAAAGAAAAATGAAAACAATGACTAAATTTATGTTCAGCGCCCTCTGCGCCGCAGCCATGGTAACTTCCGTTTCTGCCCAGGGAGGGAAAGATATGTTGAGCAATGGAATAAAGTATCTGGATGTGCCATACGTAGCCCATACGCTGGAGGCAGATGGTCCCGAGGAACTCGTCATCAACTGCGATGAGGTAGACTGCACCACGCTGGTGGAATATGTGCTGGCAGAGACACTCACCCCCAAATTGGCCGACGGAGACATCTCGGAAAGCGCTTTCGCCGATAACCTGCAAAAAATCCGTTACCGTGACGGTAAAATCGACGGGTACACTTCCCGCCTGCATTATATTGCCGACTGGATAAACAATGGCGTACGCAACGGCTTCCTTCAAGATGTAACGGGCGCCATGAGTCCCGACACCGAACGGTTGTCCATCTCCTACATGTCTTCCCACCCCCAACTCTACAAGCAGCTGGCAAATTCTCCGGAGAACATAGCCAAAATGAAGAAGATTGAACAATCCTTGTCCGGCAAGGAAATTCACTATCTTCCCAAAGCCAAACTTCCCGCCGATGGTCTCCCGTGGATTAAAGACGGCGATATCATAGCCATCACCACCAACACTCCGGGGCTGGACGTAGCCCACATGGGAATCGCTTTCTATGCAGATGGCAAACTCCTGCTGGTACACGCTTCCTCTACCGACAAGAAAGTGGTCGTCTCCAAAGTCCCCTTGTCCCAAATGCTGAAAGACAATAATAAGTGGACGGGAATACGGGTACTGAGGATGAAGAAATAAAATGAAATCCTATATATGGAAAAGGCGATGAAGATTTGATTCTCCATCGCCTTTTCCATATATAGGATTGTTCGTTCCTATTCCTCCACAACAATATATTCATCAATATTCCGTGTTTCTTTACTGAAGTTCACACCCACTTTCACTAATTTCCTGCCATCCAATGTATAAGGAATCAGATAACCTTTCTCATCTATTTGCTTCAGAGCTGCGTCGGCTGTACCGTCCAGTTTGAACTCAAAAACATAAATAGCGGTAGGGGTATGAACTACTGCGTCCGCACGGCCGCGGCTGCTGCGAACCTCGGACCGGATGAACTGTCCCAGCAAAGTAAACACTACATGAAAAATAACCTGATAATGACGTTCCGTATCATCACTCAACTCGTACGGAATACCGGAGAAGAATATCTTAAGACGCTCCATAAACGCCTCCACATCCCCACTCTTCAATTCACGCATGAATTTAGCGATGTGGAAACCAGTTTCATCATCAGTAACTTTAGTATAAAAAGGAACCAGAAAATTGAGGAAACCATAACAAACTTCATCATTCGGAAATTGAAGCGTATAAAGGCAAACCTCCTTATCATAAGCTTTTATAGTCAAGTAACCGCTCTGATAAATCATAGGCAGAGGATTATTAGCTTCTGCACGATATTCAGAGAAGGCAGAGGCAGTAACCTCTACGCCATTCAGCAAAAGGCGAAGATCATAGTCACTCTTTTTTAATAAATCCACCAAATAAGTAGGTGTACCCGTCTGAAACCAGAAGTTGCCGAACTTCAATTTCTGGAATACATTCAGAAGGCTGAAAGGGTTAAAAAGCCCCACCGAAGTATCTTCACAAAAATGATAGCCGTCATATTTCTTTGCCAAACGAAAAATCGTTTCCTCCAAAGTCAGTTCTTCATTCTCACTTAACCGTTGTATTTCCGGGCCAAATGTTTTTATAAGTTCATCTTGTGTAATGCCGCACAAAGCATTGTATGCTCTATCCATGCTGATATCATTCAGCTGATTCAAGTCACTGAACACACTTACTTGCGCAAACTTGGTCACTCCGGTCAGGAAAACAAAACGAAGATAACGGTCAGCGCTCTTCAAGACACCGTAGAACGCTTTCAATATTTTCCGATACTCATCCAGCAAGTTCTCATCCAAGACCGCTTGAAGCAATGGCTTGTCATACTCATCAATCAGCACAACAACCTGCTTTCCCGTCAGCGTGCATGCCCGCTCTATCACGTAAGCAAAACGCTCCTCCGGACTACGGTCTTCCTTCTCCTGACCATAGAGCAGCTCCCATTTCTCCAGATATTGATTAAGCATAGCCGTCAGGTCAGCAGCAGTTTCATATTTCCGGGCATTCAAGTCAAGATGTAGAACAGGATACTGTTCCCACTTCGTTTCCAACTGTTCGATGGCCAAGCCCTGAAACAAGTCTTTGCGTCCTTGAAAGTAAGCTTCGAAAGTGGAAATGAGCAGACTCTTGCCAAACCGACGGGGACGGCTTAGGAAATAAGGAGTAGAAGTAGATGCTATTTGATAAATCATAGCAGTTTTATCTACATAAAGAAAACCGCCTTCACGTAGTTTATCAAAAGTCTGTATGCCTATCGGCAGCTTACGTATCTGTTCCATGTTATTATTATAACCTGATTGGTGTATGACAAAGGTACGATTTATATTTCAAAAATAAGACGAAAGGCGATGGAGATTTTAGTCTCCATCGCCTTTCATTATTTTACTAATCATCATTTCAGCATTACTCACGTAGACTGGTGCAATCCGAAATACTTCTTCATAAAACAGATATAAAGAAAACAAAGCAAAAGAATTATACCTGCCAAATACCAATAACTGTAACCTAAACACATTATATATCCTACGATGATGATTGCCTGCACTGCCATGTAAATAGAAGAAACCATTATATGGGGAATCTTCAGCTCATTCGCCATAATCTGATACAGATGCTTGCGATGCGGTAGCCCGATATTCTCATGAAGCATCAGGCGGTGAATGATAGTCAATACACTGTCTACCCCATAAACGGACAAAAGAACTATCCAGCTGAAATCACCCGTTCCAATGATAAGTCTTCCTATCAAAAAAAGAAGGATGAAGGCAATGCTCACCGAACCCACATCACCGGCAAAGCATTTGGCACGCTTGCGGAAATTGAAGAAGCAGAAGACTAGAACGGAACAGATAACGGTATAGATGAAATCCGCTTCTACAAAAGTAACCACCTCCTTATTGATATAGGCCAACGCAGCAAGAATAACCAGAGAATAACCTCCCGTTATCCCATTAATCCCATCCATAAAATTGTAGGCATTGATGATGCCCGTACAGACTATCAAGGCTATGACTATCCACCACCAGGACAAGGAGAAAAGTCCCCACTGATAAAACATCATAGCCATAGCAGAGAAATGAAAAAGCAGCCTTGTCATCTGTCCGGTGGATTTTATATCGTCCACGAAGCTGATGAACGTCACCAGTGTCAAGGCAAGCAGGAACCAGGGATATTCAAAGCCACTCGTCAGGAAATAGGCCAACGCTCCGAAATAGAAAATAATCCCACCACCGCGTAAAGTCACTTTCGTATGGGAACTCCGCTCATTGGGATTGTCGATGATATTGCACCTATCAGCTATTCTAAAATAAAAAAGTTCTGCTAAAAACAATAAGATTACAATTATCAATAAATACATGTCTTAAAAGTAAATTATCAAATTAAAAAGGTTTATCTTTGTGAAAAATAGAAAACACGAATGAGCCCTATAAAAAAAATAAAAGTCAACAACCTGGATATTTCCATTTCGATAGAAAGCAATAAAGACGACTACTTCTGTTTAACAGATATCATAAAAGATAAAGAAGGAGAAGATCACATACGAAATTGGATGAGGAATAAAAACACAATTGAGTTTCTAGGTACTTGGGAAATCTTAAATAATCCGGATTTTAAAGGTGTCGAATTCGACACCTTTTTAAATCAAGCCGGACTCAATAGATTTAATATGACTCCCAAAAAATGGATCGAAGCAACCAATGCTATAGGAATAGTCTCTAAAGCAGGTAGAAATGGTGGAACCTATGCACATAAAGATATTGCATTAGAATTCTGCTCTTGGTTCAATCCCACCTTCAAACTATATCTTTTAAAAGAATATCAGCGTTTAAAAGAGTTTGAAAATGACCCATTAAAAGTAGAATGGAAAATTAAGCGCATATTATCTAAGACAAACTATCACTTACATACTGATGCCATAAAAAGCTATATACTTCCTCAATCCAATATGTTAAAAGACTCACAATGGCTAATATATGCAAAAGAAGCAGATTTATTAAATGCAGCGTTATGGGGATGTACAGCCTGCGAATGGAGGGATGCAAATCCTGAATATGCATCAAAAGGCCTTAATATAAGAGACATGGCAAGCATAAATGAATTAGTCGTATTATCTAATTTGGAGTCTTTTAATTCTGAGTTAATCAAGTTATCTATACCCAAACAAAAACGTTTCAAACAACTGCAAGAAATGGCACAAAAACAGATCCAGCAATTGAACACATGGGAAACTGAAAAAAAGTTCAAACAAATAGATAATAATACAAATTTGATAGAATAGTGCTTATTCTATCAAATTCATAGTGAGAACGACTTTATCGTTCTCACTATCCCCTCCTCTGCCCTCACCGGCATTCTGTCAATACCAAGGGCAGCCTTTATCTTCGCATTACTCACCACATAATTCTCTGTCAACTTGCGCAGACGCTCTGCATTCAAAGGCAAATGGAGCAGAGTCCCAAGCCGGGCACAGAATTCCATCAGTCCTCTGTTTATCTTCCAGATATGCGGCTTGCGCTCCAAAGCCCGACACATCAAAGTTATCAGTTCATTTGTGGACAAGGCTTCGTCATCTCCCATGTGGTAGATACCACTCGCCACCTCCTTGGTCAAAAGACCTTCCACCACGTAGCAGAGATTGTCTATCGAAGTAAAAGACCTTCTGTTCTCAAAGGCCCCCAAAGGCCAGGGAATGCCTTTCCTCACCACATTATAAAGAAGATTCAGATTGCCTTTGTTGCCGGGACCATGAATCATGCAAGGACGCAGGATATAGACATCTTTGCCATCATATAGATTAGCTTTCAATCTGCCATCCTCGGCCTTCAACCGGCCAAGGATGTAATTCTCCGCAGCTATCTTGCTTTCCCCATACGGCCCTACCGGGGCAGGCACCACATCTTCAGTCAGCATATCCCCCACCACACTGTCGGCAGCAGCTTTTACCGAACTGAAGAATACGAATTTCTTCGCGGACGATTCCAGAAAAAAATTAAATATCTTTTGGGTCAATCCCGTATTGATATCAAAATAGGATTGGGCTGCGGACCGGTTTTTCATATCATGGGCTTTACCAGCCAGATGAATAATGGCATCGAATTCAGGAAGATCCCGCATCGGAAAAGAAGCCGGTTCAATATCCTTCCAGAAAAAAGTCTTTATCACCCCCTCCTTTTCAGGTGCGACAATATCCAGCCCGTAAAGACAATGACGTTCCTTTAGGGCAATAACAAGATTGGAGCCCACAAAGCCGTGGATTCCAGTGATTAATATGTTCATGGAATTATTCTATAAAATATACTGACCAGAAACGTGATTACCAGTTAGGGACAAAGCCTTTACCGAGGACAAAGGTAGGTCATTTATTACTTGCCAGAAATAGCATATAAGATATTCCTATTTACTCTCTCATTTTACGGGGATTCATGCGATTCATCAGCCCTTGAAAATAAACATTTAAAGGATATGGCAATAAAGAACGGACAAAGGGTATACAAACTCCAATATATGCAATGAAAGACAAATGAAGTCTTCTACAGCCACGTAAACCTATTTTCATTCTATGCCACCCTACTTCTATACTGTTTTTTCTCACACTGTCAGCAAAGAAGCGATAATGCAACAATGGTTCCGAAATATTGGCAAAATGCAATCCTTTTTCTGCACACCTGAACCATAAATCATAATCATCCTGACGCGGACCGGCATCAGGTTTATACCCACCTACTGATAAGATTGCATTTTTTCGATACATCACAGTAGGATGATTCAAGGGACAAGTCCAGACCAGACGAACAATATCCTCATGCGAAACTGGAACCTTTATAACCTCTTCAAGATTATTTCCACATTCGTCAATTTTAGTCGCATAGGCCCCCACAATATCTATCGTAGGATGTGATTGCAAAAAAAGAACTTGTTTCTCAAAACGAGATGGATAGCAAATATCATCTGTATCCATACGAGCCACAAACTCATAGCTACAATGCTTTAAGCCTATATTAAGTGCCTTGCTTAATCCTAAATTATTAGGCAAAGGAATAATTTTAAGCAAATTAGTATCGTAAGAAGATAGAACTTTTTCTAATTCAACAGTGAGAGGTCCATCCTTAATCAATATGATTTCAGAAGGAGGAAGCGTTTGGTTCAGTACACTATCAAGTGCAGACTTCAAATAAATCGGCCTTTCTTTATAATAGACCGAAATCAATACAGAATAGTTAGGTGACATTTATATAAGATGAATTATTTAAGAATCCATAGCTATTCTCAAGCCTTCTGCCATAATTTCGCATAAGATAATATCATAGCCTTTTGAGAAAATTTTTCTTCATAAATAATTCTTGACTTTTTCCCCATTTTTACAAAATCAGGTCTGTCAATCAATATCTTTTCAAACAACTCAGAGAGTTGTTGTTCATCTACATCTACCAAATAGCCTGAAATACCTTCAACAATCATTTCTGGAATACCTGCTATACGAGTAGATATAATGGGCAAACCACAACGCATAGCTTCAATAATTGATATTGGCAATCCTTCGTCTTTAGAAAACAAAATAAAAGCATCCGAGTTAGTCAAATAGTCATTTACTTGGTTTGAGTTGCCCACAAAATAAATATCAGCAGAAAGTGTAGCTGCTACTTTTTCCAAAATATTACGCGAAGGACCATCTCCGACAAAAGTCATGGAAAAAGATTTTTGTTGTTCAGAGGTCAATTTAGATAATGCATGAAGTATGCCTATTTGATTTTTACGATTACACAATGTTCCTACGCATACTAACCTAGTCTGATTGGTTGAAGATATACACTTACTTCCACCTTCAATATCAGGGATGCCATTATAGACAAATGAAGTCTTTTGCGAAGATATGTGGGGGTAAAGATGACAAAAATTCCAACGTGGGAAATCGGCTACAAAATTTACTTTATCCACTCTATTCAGTACAACATCCTCTATCCTACGTTTCATAATACCAAAAAAACAAGAACGAAACAAAGGGTAATACTCTTCATACATTGACCATAAAGAGCCATTACTATGCAGTGTCAAATACACAGATTTTTTGTTTTTTCTTTTACGCTTCAAATAGTAATAACAAGCAAACAAGTCTTGGAAATGAATAATATCCGGCAATTCATCATTGGGTATTTCATCGAAGGCTTCTACTATCCGTTTGGAATATCGTAATCCAGAAAAATAAATCATAGCATACGTCATGAGATGGCTATATTTAGCATATCTCATTAACTTGTTTTTTAGTGACGCTTTCCTCTTGATTTTATCATTGTTAGAAAAATTTCTTACTTCACCATGTACATCGTCAAGTGTGAAAGTTGATAGTCCGATTCCCTGATTCGCAAAATCATTGATGCAACTTCTTAACCCAAAGACAAACTGTGCAGCCCCATTAGGTGCTTTTATCCATCCGGGGAAAATAATCGTTACTTTTTTCATTATACTCCTATTTTCATTCATTCCATTCTAAACTTTCTTTGTGATTACAGCGTGTAAAAGGTTCTATTCCATTATTATGCCTGACTCGTTTGTTAAGAGGAGGCAATTGCATATAATCGCCAAAATATTCGCGCAAATAAGTATCATAATTACATGGGATATTAAACATCTCTCCTTCAAACTCGTGACGTTTCAAAGGGAAAAGAACATCTTTGGATAAAAGCTTATACTCATTTATTTCCATGGCCCAAGCCAAGCTATCGGCTTCCTCCATTGTTTCAGCATGGAAAAAGTCATTGAGCCAATTATAAAGAGGAATATGTGAATATCTAATAAAACGTTTCATCAAATACCCCACTGTACGTTGCAAAAAAGCTCCATGTCTTACTACTGAATAATTGGTATCGTGAAGAAATAATTTCAGATGCGATTGCCACCATGAATGTTTTACATAATCAAAAGGGAAAATATCTAAAAATATACCTTTATGACATTTCAATCGTTCATACATTGGCTCATGAAAAGTACTGTATTTATCACGTAATTTCGCAAAAAACATGGGATAATCAGAATCTGTTTCTCTGGTTTGCAGGTAGATATCATCGCGTAATTCAGTTTTTGCAACTTCTAAAAAACGATAATAATCATTACGCAACATCGCTACATCAATATCATCGTCCCAAGGAATAAATCCACCATGGCGAATAGCTCCTAACAAAGTTCCTCCATCAAGCCAATAAGGAATATCATATTTTGTACAAATGCGATCTAACTCTCTAAGTAATTTAAGCATAACAAGCCTGGCTTGCTCATTCACATTCTTACCTTTTTCACGGTCATCTTTCAGCATTATCTTAATATTTTAAATTTTCTAATGTAATATGCTCTTGCCACTAATAATGAAATATTAGTTATAAGCTGTATAATCAAAATTGATAAAAGATTGGTATGCAAGTTGAAAATAAATACAAATAACATGCATGCAACGTAAACCCCCAAAGAGCACCACATGGTTATGTTAAATGCTTTAAAATAGCCAGCTGCAACCAAGATGGGACTACCTTGCAAATAAATGATAGAATTGGTAACTATCAGCGGAGAAAGAATATATACTATTTCAACAGAGGGTTCCATCAACCCTTTGCCCAGAAGTTCAACTCCCCAAGGTGCCAGCAGCACACACAGCCCCCATATCAGTATAGCAACCCAAAAAGATATTGCCATAACCTTACGCATTAATCGAAAATTACGTTCAGATGCCACTTTAGGATAGAGAACTTGATTAAGAATCATTATAGGAAAAGAACCTAAACGAACTATCTTATTAGCTAAGTCATAATATGCCACTTCCTGCATACCAATAAAATTACCAAGCAAAATAGCATTGCTTCGTTCTATTATCATATCAGCAATACGTGAATAAAAAATGGAAGTAGAGCGTTTGAAACGATACACCACATTGCGCATTTTTACCCCTATCAGCCTAACCTTATATTTCTCAAACATCACATACAATCCATAAGCAGTGCCAAACAAGCTACCAAGACTGAACAAAATAGGATAATACAGATAGTCGGCTTTCGAATGAATGAATACAACCATCAATATCACAAAAACAAGTTTACAAATCAACTGAAAATAGGTAACATACTTCAGTTCTTGTATTCCTTGAAAAAACCAACCCGGGAATAATACAGAAGCTATGCAATGTCCTGAAAAAAGGATATAAAGCATTTTCATCTTTACATCAAATAACATTAATGCTCCCACTAATAGCAACAGCAAAAACATACAAAATATAAAGCGAATGTAAAGCACCGATGATACAATCTCATTCAATCTGTGCTTGACATGTTGATATTGGGCTACATCTTTCACCGCAGAGATATCAAATCCCCACGCAGCCACCATTTCAATATATGTAATTACCGTAAACGAAAATACAATGTAGCCATATAATTCATCACCCAGTTTACTAATAATGTAAGGATAAGTAATTAATGGTAAAAACAAAGCTAATACATTAAGTATAGAAACAAAAAAATAGTTCTTTACCAAGATTTTATTTGATAATATTTTATCTATTATTATCCGTTTCAACTTTACCTATTTAAGATATTCAACATCCATTATTTATTAATAGAGCCCTCATTTCTTCCCTACTTTTAACACAATCAAATCCCCAATATTTGAAGGCAAGAAGTCGTTTATCCACTTGTGCTTGTGATGAATCTTTTTCAAAAGTTTCCCATAAATCACGCCATAAAGGATTCACTTCTTCCAAGGTTTGTACAGGATTAATTACAAGATGAGGTTTGCCGAGATATACGCAATATCCTGTATGAGTACCAATACTATTTGAACAAGTATAATCAGATAATAAGATAATCGTTTTCAGACGATTCAAGAAGTTTATATCCAACTGATGACCAGCAGTGGTCACTTTAAATCCAGCTTTATTATATAAATCACCAAAACCGTTTTTATTTTCATCTAAATAATACATATTCACAATTACAGTATCAAATCCAAGCTTCTCTTTAAGTTCTAGCAATTCATCAATCATACAATGTATTTCATATTCTAAGCCACCCTCACAGCATGTATGTGTAGGAAAGAAAAGAAGAGTTTTGCCTAATTCCTTTTTCAAGGAATTCATCTCTTCACTATTCAACATACATTCAGCATAATGTATGTAAGGGCCAATAGCAATCACGGGTTTATGTAAACTTCCAAGCCCCTTCACTCGTATGTTGCTGAAAGTCATGATACGTTTGGTCGTTTTACACCACGCGGCCATAGGCACATAATCATCTACATAAAGTCCATGTTCTATTGACCATCCAAACTTATTTACACCTGAGTATTGTTTCAAAGCATAAGCCTGACCATAAAAATTAGAATCCTTAATAGCCTCTATTGGATAATAAGGTATAGGTTTTACTAATTCCTTATAATCAAACATGCTCAATGCCTGACGACGGTTAATCTCTTTCCAAAACCGTTTCTTGTTTCTCAAGCGATAATAAGTGTTATAGAGTGACAATAAAAGGAATGATTCTTTAAGTATTTTTATTAAGAAAAGTTTCAACACATTACTCATTGCTATTCAAAAAATAATAAGTTTATTAAAAAATGCATCTTTCAATTTTCGTTTATTCCATGTTACAACAACTGCCCTTAACGTAACATAAAATAAAACTCCTATCATAATTAAGAATGGAGATGGGAAATAACTACCTCTTGAGGTCCATATTAAATGTGGAATAATAAACCAAGAAAAATACACATAAGTATATGACTTATTATAATTCCGTTCATACCATTTTATGATTCGCCCTATTAAATAGCTACCTATAATCAATGCCAACACACCTCCTAATTGATAAAGTTCAGCAATATACGAACTCCCATAGCCAACACCAGACAAATATAACTCCGGATTGACGGCATACATTAATTGATCATCCAAACTTAAGGTATGTTGTACCAGTTCCTCTGACTGTCCTTTCCTATAAAGAGGGTTAAAAAACCATAAGAAAGTAGTACATAAAGAAAACAGAATAGAATATCTTGTGGAATTAGCGAAATCGCTAGAATAATCTAAATAATTACCTAATAAGACATAAGTAGCACCTTGAGAATAAAATAAAGCAAAGAGCATCTGAGAAATGCTTAGATTAAAAGAAGCATCTTTGTCCCTCAAAAACAAGATTCCCTGAGCTACAAATGCCACAAAAAGAATGAAACAAGCTATATTTTTTACTGAAATCTTTTTAGTAGAATAAAAAGAATAATAAAACCAAATAAAATAAACGATAGGAGCTAATAATGTACTTCTACTCCCTTTCAAAAAAGATACTGAAGACACCAGAAAAAATAGTACACAGTAATATTTAAACTGTTTTCTTGACGGAACAAACATTAATAGCATTGGAAAAACTATATTAAAAAATCCCCAACTAGCTCTCGCAAAAAGAGGTGCAGGAGGCATTTCCATAAACATGATTAAATAACCATATTGTTTTATCAACATCAAGTCATGCATGCCCTTATAAAGTACTCCTGGTGCAGATAGCAGAATTAAATAATAGAGAATTTTTTGTAATTGTTTGTCCGTATAAACATAAGAACTGGCTTGCGATGTAAATTGCGTGTAATCCTTTGCTTTAAAATCTGATTTTGCATAACTCGATAAATATCCGATTATTACCGAAACAAAACTCACAGAAAGTATTAATAATACTTCAAGAACAGTGGTATCAGCAAAAGTATAAAAGACATACTTATCCGATTCAAACAAAATCGAACTATCAAAGATGGATAAAAATACTCTTGAACAAAGAAAAAGAATAAATCCATAAATAAAAATCATTATACAGCTAACGACCTTAACAAAACGAAGAAAGCTTACAAGTATATATACGATAAATAAAATTAGAGCATATTGCAAACAAGGAATAGACTCAATAACATATCGAGCAAAAAACACAAATAGTGCAAAGAATATTGACACAATCAATATTTGTAATTCTTTTTTCAACAAATACAATTTCAAATTTACCATTTCACTCTTTGTAACTCTATTAATAGCACTATGTGAGAAGCTTTCTCTTTAAATAGATACCTCTTACGTCTTAAATAATCAAAACATACCATATCTATTAATATTGAATTTTGCCAAGTCTATTTAATCGGAACATAAACTGAAAGATGTTTTGTAATACTTAAATATTTTAGTTACTAACTACCCTCGCCAGTCAATAATAGTGCTACAACTTGTACACATTCTTTCCTAATATATATATTTCCTGAACCTCTGCCATCATAAGGTTCTCTTCCTTCGACACCTTACTAAAATAATAACCATCCGTTAAGATTGCAGCTACAAAGTCTTTGATTTCATAGCGTAAACCTTCACCTACATATGGATAAAAATACTTCTTATTATAATTTTGGTCTTCATAACGGACTTCAAAACAATCAGTCTTCCACCATGGAGCCGGTACATACACATACCCCTTGGTTCCTGCAATAGTCAAAGAGCCCTCTGTTTTAACCCCCAACCCTACCTGAAATGAAGCAACAGCATGATCATAACGAAAAACAGCCTTAGTGAACATATCCACATCATTCTTCATCTTTGAATAAAAATTAATGTTTCGGAACTTTGTCCCCAAAAACTTAAAGATAGGCAGCAGAGGAAAACAAGCATTCTCGCTCATACTACCGCCAAAATGTTTACTGTCAAGCTTTGCTGAATTTTCGTCTGTAAGAGTGGTTACAGAAGCATTTACCTCAACGATCTCACCAATCACACCGGATTTGAGCAGAGAGAATAAGTGCCCGAAAGCAGGACAATAAGCAGTTTTGAGTGCAATCTGAAGCAATAAACCTTTTTTCTCTGCAATCGAGTAGAGTTCTTCTGCCTGCTTCTTACTAAATACAAATGGAGTTTCACAAAGAACAGGCTTTCCCGCGTTCAAAGCAGACTTTGCATATTCATAATGAGTATAGTGTGGAGATGCAATATAAACGGCATCGCAATTTTCATACAACTCTTCTAAATCACGAGCAACTATAGGAATCAAGAATTTTTCACAGAACGAAACACATTCTTCTTGATTAGGATTGTATGCAACAGAAACGGACGCACTATTCACATTTTTCGACTCTGGAACAAAACGTGAAGCAATACTGCCAGTACCAATAATGCCAATATTGACAATAGGATATTTCTGGCGAAGCAAAGTAGATGATATCCCTTGAGTACGAGGAAGATAAATCACTTTACAGAACTCGTTGAGATAGTCAAAATAGCCTTCCCAATCTGAACCGATTGCAAAAATATCCACTCCATATTTCTGTATATCATCAATCTTCTGCCCACGATATTCTTCTATCACAATCTGATCTGCAAGACCGGTGGATTTAACCGCTTCAATACGTTCCATCACGTTATTGCACGTGTTCATCTTGCCTCTCTCCAAGTCGAAACTATCTGTGGTAACACCCACAATGAGGTAATCACCTAAAGCTTTCGCACGTTTTAAGAGGTTATAATGCCCCTGATGAAACAAATCGTATGTTCCGTAAGTAATAACCTTCTTCATAACCTTAGATAAATCGCTTTTCTCTTAAATCAATAAATGCAGCAATCAGTTTGTCGTAATCCTCCTTCTGAAGATGACCAATATGACCTATACGAAAAATTGTATCCTTCATATTTCCACCATTAGGACATATCCACATTCCATACTCATCCTTCATCTTAAGGAAAATTTTAAAAGCAGATTGAGTTATGGGATGGAGCGGAGTGACAGCATTACTAAGGCTTTCACTGACAATTTCAAAAGGAAGATTATTCTCAACAAGCTTATCACGAAAATACTTAGCCAATTCTGCACAACGCGCAATCTCCACCTCCGCACCACCTGCAGATTCAATTTCTTTTAAACGGACATTAATTTGACGAAGGATACCAACAGCAGGAGTCCAAGGAGTCTGCCCTCTCTCCATATTTTTAAGAGCAAGCTTCAAATCAAGATACTGACAGCAACATTGGACCTTTTCTATACGTTTAATAGCCGAAGGAGCAAGAATCATAACTGCAATACCCGGAGCGCAAGCAAGAGCCTTCTGACTTCCAGTAATCATCACCCCTGCATCCATTGCCGCCATATCAAATGAATCGCAAAGGAAGGTAGAGATTGTATCAACAATCAAGAAACAATTATTACGTTTGCAAAAATCAGAAACAAGATTGATATCGTAATGTACCCCCGTAGAAGTTTCGTGCTTCTGCATAAGGAAAGTAGTGTAACCCTTGCTCTCATATTCAGCAAGATGTTCAGGCTTCAAAGCTCTACCATACTTAAGCTTAATTTCCGTAAAGGGAATTTTATGAAGGGTAAGCAATTCCACAAAACGCTCACCAAAGCTACCACCATTGATTACAAGAGCCTTATCCTGTGGCGTAAGGCAATTTATGATGGCAGCCTCCATACCACCAGAGCCAGAACATGTCATGAAAACAACCTTACTATCTTTAGTCGCATTAGCAAACTTCTTAACAAGACGCTCATTCTCAAGCATCATTTCTGAGAACTCTGCTGTTCTAAAATATGGCACCTGTTCGGCACCTATGGCCCGTACAGCATCAGAAGATTGCACCGGACCTACTGTAAAATTAATCATTTATATAGATTCCTTTAATTATCAGTAATAATCAACCAATCCAATCATCACTCCCCCTTCTTCCTAGCCTCCAGCCATTTCTCCACCCATTCCCCAGCCAATTTCCTGATTTCGTCATCATCCAGTTCCTCCAGTTCATCGATATAGTATCGCAGAAGAGTTTCGTATGTACTAAGTGGGGCGTTACACCCTTTTTTTTAAGTCTATGTACGTGGATGGAGAAATATGCAAATCCTTGCAAAGAGTTTCAATAGTGACTCCACTCTGTTTTCTCGTTCGCTCGATAAAAAAGCCCAATGAAGGGTGAATAAAATTTTTGCCCATTTAGATAAATTTTAAGTAATTAGATAGAATACTATGTTATATATTGTTATTATTTACTTTGTTCCTTTAAAATCTTTCTTACATGTGGGAAAGATTCAACGAAAGAGAATGAATACCTTTGAGCCAACCATTTAAACATATAATATGCCAAAATCTTTTAAAATGTCGCTTTTCATGCCACCCATCTCGCCGATGAAGGACGGAGCGACCGGGAAAACCGTGAAAAGCGCCACGCTTACCCCCCTGCGTACTTTAGAACTGAACGAAGTTTACCAACTCATCACAGCCAACAAACGGCTGATCACCCTAACACAAGCCATCCGCGAAGCTGCCCTACAAGGCGATGATAACAACTGCCGGATGCTGAAACAGCAAACCTTACCCTACGTCACCCCCTGCGGCGTATTCACCCGACGACGGAGCGACTGCCTAAAGCTACCCTCCGGACTGGTGGTGGTGGACGTAGACCATCTCGACTCGCCTGACGAAGCCGGACGCCTGAAGCAACTACTGTTCAAAGACCCTTACCTCGCACCGGTACTGGTGTTCATCAGCCCTACCGGACGAGGTGTAAAGGCTTTTGTACCCTGTCCTATCGGAAAAGACAGCACGGAGGCGGTGCGCTGGGCCATGAATTACGTCCACTGCATGTATGACACCGAAAATACACAACCCGGAAAAGGAGTGGACACTTCGGGGAAAGACCTCGTACGTGCCTGTTTCCTCTGCCATGACCCGAAAGCACTGCTCAGAAAAGTTGTGAACTTCGAATTATGAGTCATTGCAAATCACCGACAACAAATTACTAATTATAAATTACCAAATCCGATGGAACCACTATCTTCATTGCACCTTCTGGCCGAAGCAGTCAGAAATGCAGGAGCAGACATTGCTCCAACCTATCAAGAATATATACAACTGGCATTTGCCATTGCCACCGACTGCGGAGAAGCAGGACGGCATGATTTTTTAAGTCTGTGCAGCCTGTCGTCCAAGTTCGACCGACGGGCAGCCGACAAGCTCTTCAGCAATGCCCTAAAGACCGGCCGTAACGACGTGCATCTGGGAACTGCCTTTCATCTGGCCGAGCTTTGCGGCGTGAAGATTCAGCATGAAGCCGCACCCGCCATTGGTACACTTGGTACACAAAGTTCACCCCTCTCTTCTACCTCACACACACGCGCACGCGAGGAAGAGTCCGCATCGGGCATTGAACCACTGTCTCCATTACCCACTTTCGACGAACACCTCCACTGGCCTTATCCCCTGAATCGCATCATGAGCTGCGGAACCTCCCTCGCCCAATACGATGTACTGCTACTGGGTGCCATCACCGTATTGGGTGCCAGTATGGGAAAACACGTCCGATGTTCCTACGGAGGAAAAATGATGTCCCCCTGCCTGCAAACCTTTGTAGTAGCCCTACCTGCATCCGGCAAAGGAGTGCTCTCCTTGGTACGCCTGCTTGCCGAACCCATTCACGATGAAATACGTGGGCAGGTAGACGAAAGTATGGCATGTTACCGCCGCGAAAAAGCAAAATACGACACACTGGGCAAGGAACGTGGAAAAACGGAGACTCCCGTAATGCCTCTCAACAAGATGTTCCTCATCTCGGGCAACAACACCGGAACCGGCATCCTGCAAAACCTGATGGACTCCGACGGTACCGGACTGATATGCGAAAGCGAAGCTGACACCATCTCCACCGCCATCGGTTCGGAATACGGACACTGGAGCGACACCATGCGAAAAGCCTTCGACCACGACCGACTGTCCTACAACCGCCGCACCGACCACGAATACCGAGAGGTAAAGAAAACTTATCTTTCCGTACTTCTGTCAGGCACCCCCTCACAAGTGAAACCACTGATTCCCACTGCTGAGAACGGGCTCTTTTCCCGCCAAGTATTCTACTACATGCCTGCCATACATCATTGGCAAAACCAGTTCGACCGCAATGACAGCGATCTTGAAGATACCTTCAAGGCGCTGGGCATGGAATGGAAGGACAAACTGAAAACCATTGTCATGAACGGAATATTCACCCTTCACCTTACGGACGGACAGAAAGATGAATTCAACCGACTCTTCTCCCGGCTTTTCGTACGCTCCGGACTGGCCAACGGAAACGAGATGTCAAGCAGCGTGGCACGTCTGGCCATCAACATCTGCCGCATCATGGAAGTAGTGGCCATGCTCCGCGCAATGGAACAAGGGGAAATCACCGCCTCGCCTTACGTGTCGCCCGACCCTCACACAGCCACAGACAATCTGAAAGACC
Organism: Bacteroides sp. AM41-16; assembly: GCF_003603495.1. Classification (NCBI taxonomy): domain Bacteria; kingdom Pseudomonadati; phylum Bacteroidota; class Bacteroidia; order Bacteroidales; family Bacteroidaceae; genus Bacteroides; species Bacteroides sp. AM41-16. Next base: position 329,623 of record NZ_QTNE01000001.1, read on the forward strand.
ACATTGTCAGCCGATGGGATCTCCTCATTGCTTCCGATGACTTTCATGCCGTACTCTCACTGGCCGAAAGCCTTTACCGGCATACCACCCATATCCTCTCCTTCCTGCCCAACACCGAAGTGACAAGCCGCGGCAATGCCGACCGGGATGCGCTGGTAGACAGCATGGAAGAAGAATTCACACGGGCCTCTTTCCTGCAGAAAGCCGGAGAGATGGGCATCAAATCGGAAACCGCCTCCACCTGGCTCAAACGCATGCAGAAACACGGGCTGGTAGAAAATGTAGATGGCAAGGGAAACTACCGGAAACCAAAAGTCTGACATTCACTTCGCTTCACGCACGCGTATGTGTGTGAGGCGAAAGGATGGATGAACCTCTGTACCAAGTGTACCAACCTCACCTTTACGATTCCCGGCCTGACCTTTACGCCATCCAACCTCAGGTTTAAGGCTCTCCAAGTGCAGCCACTATCAGCCGCACTTGGGCAGGCGTATAAGAGCGGGAACGGGAAGAACCGCCCAAAGCGGAAAGTCCGTCACGCAAATCGGGACAAAGGTCTATCCAGTGTTTCAGTTTGCGGAAGGCAGCCTCCGGACAAAGATTGGGACAATAGATTTGGGCCAATTCGGTACGCCCGTATGTACGTATGACAAAAGAATCCATAGTTGACAGTTACGATTTATATTTCATCAAAAGTAACTATAAATCATGACATTATCAAACTTACAAGCGTAAATAACCGACTAAAACAGACCCAAACAGACGAGAACCTGCAAAAACCGACAAACGCCCGTATCCACAGCCTTATCTTTGCATCGTTGAGTTCAACACAGCAAATGTTTTTATCCTTTAACTTCTAAATTTTAATTGTATGATTCGTTACAAAAAGTATCAAGTGACGGGCGAAGACAGCCCACTGAAAGGCCTCTGGTATGCACGCCCCGTAATCGAAGAAACCTTCGACATCGAAAAATTGGCCAAGCACATGTCCAATCACAACACCCCCTATTCGAGTGGTGTCATCAAGGGAGTACTGGCAGACATGGTTTCCTGCACCAAAGAATTGATTCTGGACGGCAAGAACGTGAAACTGGATGACCTTGCCATCTTCTCCGTAGGAATCGTCAGCAAGAAAGGGGCGCAATCCGCTGCCGACTTCTCGCTGGCCAACAACGTGAAGGGGCTGAAGCTCCGCGCCCGTGCCACCGGCGAACTGAGTAATGCCCAAATCAACCTGGATGGACAGCTGAAAGAATCTTCCCTGTACACCGTAGGTGGAAAAGCTCCCGATGGCAGTGGTTCCGACGGCGGTTCCGGAGGAAGTGACGGCAATCAGGGCGAGAATCCGTTAGGATGAGAATAATTACAAATTACAAATTACTAATTATCAATTACCAATCATCATGAGTGAAGACAAAAAGTCAAAATCCGTATGGGGCATTGTCCTCAAAGTAATCATCACCGTAGCTACCGCCATAGCGGGAGCTTTAGGTCTGGGCGCTTGCAAATAGCCATGCGTACGATTACCCTGCTCATTGTTCATTGCTCAGCCACGCCTCAAGGCGTGGCCCTGGGCTTTGAGGATTGCCGCCGCGACCACATCCACCACCGCGGCTTCCGCGACATCGGCTATCATTTCTATCTGACCCGCAACGGCGAAATACACCGCGGCCGCCCGTTGGAAAAAATAGGTGCGCATTGCCTCAATCACAACCGCCATTCTATCGGCATCTGTTATGAAGGAGGACTAGACGCTGCAAGTTTTCCTGCCGATACCCGTACACTGGAACAAAAAGCTTCGTTACTGGCACTGCTACGTGAGTTGAAGCGTATCTTTCCACGGGCGCTGATTGTGGGGCACCATGATTTGAATCCAGCGAAAGCTTGTCCGTGTTTCGATGCGGAAAGGGAGTATAGGGGGCTGTAAAAGGCTCCCTTCTTCATTCTATCATCCGCACTATCTGAAATGCCTCGGCCAAGTGTTTGCCTACGGTATAACCGCGAAACCGGGCAAGGGCTTTCAATGCCTCCGAAGAGCGCGGATGCGGAAAAGCACGGCTCTCAAACTCATAGGCTGCCATCGCAGCACATTTTGCTTTCAAATCATCCTCCGAAATCTCCATATAGAAATTGGCCGTGAAATGGCGTGGGTCGCAAGTAGCCTGCCACTCACTGGCTGATGGGGTCTCGAATGTAAATATAGCCTTCACCGGTTCGTCCTCCATAGGGCGTGTGGCAGTCATCACTGCTTGAAAAGTCATCTGATGGTCAATATTAAGGTCGCCACCATGGTGAGTAAAGATAAAGTCCGGACGAAACTGTTCCTTCTCATGCTCCACTACCTTTACGATATCAAGCAGTGCATGGCTGTCAAAACGGTTGTCGGAAAAATTATATGCCTGCACGCTGTGATAGCCTATCAACTGCCGCGCCGTCTCCACATTCTGATGATGCCTTTCCAAGACTTCCTTCCACTGTTCCGTGTCACGGGTATCTGAGCGTGAAGTAATCCCCTCTCCCAAAATGATGACCCGAGTCTGTACTCCTTGCGTCTTGATTAGTTTGTGCATGGTAGCGCCTAGGCCCAGCAGTTCATCATCGGGATGGGCGGCAACGACCATGATACGTTTATTGGTAAACATAGACATAAAAATTATTCCGCAATAAAACTCAAGCTGAAGCGAGTTCCCTTCTTCAAATCAGCATTAACTTTTTTCCCCACTATCTGTTTCAAATATTTGGGATGTAAACCGAAACCCGGACGAACAGATACGACATTGTCTGCTGTGATAATATCCCCTTGTTTCATATCACACCCTACATAAAGAGAACGCATAAAACGGCGGCTACTTTCATTCTTTTCACTCAAAGTATAAGAAACTCTTCCCAATGTTTTTTCCGAAATTCGGAGGCGCTCCACCATAGATTCAAATTCATGGGGTTCCATGGAAAAAGCAGAGTCCGGACCTCCCAGACTACGATTTAAAATGAAATGTTTCTCTACTATCCTTGCACCTAAAGCCACAGACAAGCAAGGTACAACATCACCTAGTGTATGATCGGACACACCTACCATACAATCGAAATCCGCAGAAAGCCGAGGAAGCATATTCAAATTTACATCCTCCCATGGAGTAGGATATTCAGAAGTACATTTCAACAATATAACCTGATTATTTCCTACTTCTCTACAAGTATCTATTGCCAACTGAATGTCCTCTTTGTGGGCAATACCTGTTGATATTATTATAGGCTTTTGTTTAGATGCTACATATTCAATCAAAGGAGTATCTGTAATTTCAAAAGATGCAATCTTATAAGCCGATACATTCAATTTTTCTAAAAAATCAACCGCACTTTTGTCAAATGGTGAAGACAAAAATTCCACTCCTCTTGATTCCACATAATCCTTAATAGGTTCATGCCACTCCCAAGGAGTCTGCGCCTCCACATACAACGAGTAAAGAGTCCGATTATCCCAAAGAGTCCCCCCCTTAATAATAAAATCATCGCTATCGCAATTTAAGGTTATCTTATCCGGTTTAGCAGTCTGCAGCTTAATACAATCCACTCCAGCATCTATCATCGCATCTATGGTTTTCATAGCCAACTCATAGTTGTTAAGATGATTACAAGACAGCTCGCCAATACAGAACACCGGAGAATTTTCAGAAATAATGTGATTTCCTATTTTAATATTTTTGTTCATAATCAATGGCATTAAAAAGCATCAGAATCACCCATTACAAGGCGCCAATTATCAAAATCCAGCAAAACGTCAAGTTCTGATAATGATTTATCCAATAATTTGATAGCTAAAAAGGTTTCAAATCCGGTTTCAACAAATCCGGATTTCTCAATACTTCGTTCAAATACAGAATCTCCTTTCCAAAAGGAAAAATAGTCACATTCAGCTTTCTCATTATTTAAGTAGGAAGAAATCACATCATCCATATATGAATTATCAGACAAAATATAGTCAACAATATGAGAATAGCAATTTCCATTATTCTTATATCTTTTCGTAACCATATAACCAATAGGTACTCCACATTTTGACAAAGCATATAACAAATATGGAGTTTGAGGATTTAACATATACCTACTAATCCAATAATTGGTATTTGTTTCCAGCCTGACTTCATTCATTACACTTTCCGAAGCCAACATTTCACTCAATCGAAACAAATGTTCATAATCAATATCCTTAATCTCATCAAACTGTATGGTAGTCTTAATATTGTCAAGCCCCTTATCCGAAGGCAGTTCATAGGATTTAAATAAAGCAACCTCTTTCCATCTTTCAATTCTAACCTGAATCTGCCGATAATTGACATTTGGAAAACCGTATATAACCTGAATGCCCTTATCTTGAGCAATACGATACAAATAGTTGGATATTTCAAAAATAGAAATCTCACGGCGAAAATCGGGATCAACAAATGCATGGATACCTAACGCAGCCTTTAAGACCCTATTCTTCACTATCAAATTCCGAGGAACAACAGCATAATGCCCTATAATTCTATCATCACACTCCGCAACCACTGATATAGATTGTCCCACTATCCTATTTATCCAAGTCCAATAAGCGTCATCACGAAGATAAGGGGTATGCTTTGTAAACATTTCATTGATTCCCTTTGCATCTCCACTCTTGTACAGACGGATTGAAGTTCTTTTTCCCATAGTCTTTTATATCGTTCCGTTATCTACATGAATATTTTGTCCGGTAATGCTCTCTGCCTTTTCACTCAGTAGAAAAGCTACAGTTTCTGCCACCGAACGTATTGAAGTAGCAGCCTTCAACGATGTACGTGCATAGATTTTATTCCTCTGGTCGTCTGTAAGGGTAGAACTCATAGCTGTTGCCATAAAACCCGGAACAACCACATTGGAACGGATTCCCATCGGTCCCCACTCGCGGGCGGTATCTTTGGAGAAAGCTTCCAAGGCTCCTTTGGATGAAGCATACATTGCCAGCCCCTTGTAACCGGTGTGAACACTGATGGATGAGATATGGATAATCACCCCTTTTGTATGATGCAAAATCATGTTACGAATAACATTCTTTGTCATCATCATTGGGGTGAAAACATTTACATTGTACATTGCCTTCAACCGTTCAAGATTAAGATTGGTGACAATATCATCATAGGCAACAGCCGCATTGTTCACATAGCCGTCAATCCTTATCTTGTTTCCGCAATAATCTTTGAATACATTCTGCCGGACATTTTCACAATCCGAAAGGTCAACGCTCTTAAAAAAAAGTTTACCCCCGTATTCGGACTGCAATGCCTTAAATTCATCGGGACAGCTACGGGCAATACCATAAACCGTATTGCCTTGTTCGAGCAACACCCTACATATTTCTAAGCCCACTCCCCGTGAACATCCTGTAACAATAATATTCATGTTCTTCTTAATTTACCCGTTCTTGTTAATGAGAAAGCCTCTACAAACTTAATCTTGCGAGGTATTTTAAAATCTTGAAGTTGCCCCTTCAGTGTTTTACGGATGTCTAAATCGGTCAACTCTGTACCCTCTTCTTTTTGAACTTCCGCAATCAACACATTGCCAAGGATAGAGTTAGCCTTACCGTAAACCAAAGATTGACGGATGCCTTCAATTGCATTAATGGCATCTTCCACTTCACCTGGATTAACCTTGTAGCCACCTACATTGATTAGTTCGTTTTTACGACTTTTGAACTTAAAGAAACCTTCTTCCTTATCAACCCACTCTATTAAATCTCCAGAGTGATAATAGTCGCCATCAAAACTGAAACTATCCGACTTGCCAAGAAGGGATTTGTGAATCAACAGTTCATCTTCCACTACTGCAAACTTATCGCGAATGGCAGCAGGAATCTGAAAACAATCGCCTTTAGCCGCAAACAAGGAGCCTGCCTCTGTAGAGGCATATACATTGTTTATCTTTGCTTCAGGGAATATCTTATGAATATTCTCGTAAAGATGATTATTCGATTTCTCTCCACCCAAAGTCACCTTCTGAACAGATAAATAGCTTTGCTCAAACGGCAAGAGCAATCGGTAAAAAGTGGGAGTTGCAGAAATGTGGGTTATCCGGTGCCCGGCAATCTTCTCATATACTTCATCCCTCTGCATATTGAACACATTCACAAGTGTATTCTGGTTTTCAAATGCCTGAAAGAATACCTGCAATCCGCCCATGTGAGTAGGATTGTAAGCGTATGCCCACACTTTTCCTTCGTATTTCTCTCCTATACGGACTGAACGTGTCAGGGTATCGACCGAATGAACGACTTTCTTAGGCTGACCGGTAGTTCCTGAAGTGAAAATAGTAATTTCAGATGTTGACTGTCGGAGCGCTGACAAAACAGCAGTCATATCACTGAAATGATAATTTGTCAATTTAGTGGGTTTATTCACCATACTCTCCTCTATACCTGGCACTTCGGATAGGTTCAAATCAGAATCAAGCAGCACCAAAGGGCTATTAGTTACAACAGCCTTGATGAGATTCACAAAATATGAAAACAAATCCGGTGCCTTGTAAAGAGGAAAATATTCTTGATGCTGGTTAATGGTATTAATCAACACTTCATAAGAATACTTCCTTTCACCATTATAAAGAAATGCAGCCATCATTTCTCGAGTTTGGTATAAATTTCGCCAATCGTATTTACAAAGCCACTTTCAAAAATATCAATATCAAATTCATCTTCGATATTGACTGTCAATTCTGCTAAATCAAAAGAGGTTAAACCAAGGTCATTACGGAGATTATCCTCTATGTGGAGCTCTGCTACCGGTGCCATATCTTTAGCGGCACGAATATTGTTAATGATTTCCAATACTTTTTCTTTCATAATTATTCGTTTTTTAAATACTGACGCACAAATTTTAGAAATTCCTTTATAGACAGTTGCTGAGAGGTTCTTTGATTAAAAGAATCTGACGTTGTCAATGTATGAATATATTTTATCTTGTTCACTTCCTCTTCTCTCTCAACAGAAGCTCCCATAAACAAGGTAAGCACCAAAAAATTTTTATTATCCTTACGAATATTCCCGTATATCCTGCCAATATGCAGTTGATTGATTACAAAATCATATAAAGTATGGATACTATCTATATATTCTTCTTGTATGATAAAGTAAAAAGTGATTCATTCGCATACTCCAAGAAACCATTCTTCAGAAAAACACGCTTAGAAGCCACATTTGCCGCCTTTACATGAGCAACCAAAGAATTGACATTCTTCATGCATCTAACTTTCTCACTTATTAATTCTATAATGACATAGCCTAAACCTCTACCCCGATATTCCGATGCAATGGAATAATCAATCAGAGCTTCACCCTTTTCAATATTCAGCCTCACTTGTCCCACTGGCATACCGTTCTCTATTAAAATATAAATCTTCACATCTTCCCTTTGCAAACATCGGGTAAACCAATTACAATGCTCCTCATAATTAATCTCATCTGTATTAAATGCGCTCTGCCTGACTATGGGGTCATTTACCCACTTATAAAGCAAATCCCTATCCATAGAACGAACTTCACGTAAATAGCAGTTATCCGCTAAGTTTCGGAAAAATGAAATATAACGCCTCTGAACACAATTATTCACACTGGTATTGCTTAATCGCAAAAAGCTCACATTACACAAATCAACAGACGGTTGCCTTACATTCCCTAACCCTATGATCCAACCATTTGAAATGAGCAAATCATAAAACTCCTTTTGATTGTCTACATACCATCCCGCCGCAACTTTAGCACCACATGCCAATGCTTCTATACAAACCGAACTGGCAGAACAAATCACTAAATCGGAGTCGCAGAAAAGGTCTGCCATTTCTTGTGCCGTAAGGCGCGAACGATAAACAAGGCGACTGTCCTGCACACACGATGAATGAGGAGTGTAAGCATCTCCTACTACTGCCGTAATACTGTTCACAGTACAGAGTCGAAGTACCTGATTCACAAAATAACCAGTTATATCATGAATGTCACTTCCTCCGAAACATACAGCCACTTTCTCTATTCTATCTGAAGAAATACTTTTCCTTTTTGCCGCCTCTAAGAACGGCTTGCGCAACAGTGCCCAATCAAATCCCAAACAGAGCCTGGTGTAAAATTCCACGTCGAAAAGTGCAGGATTGGTCTGACCATGGTTAATCACAACATCAGCCACATAGTGCTTGTCGTGCATATCATCCACACACACCAGGCGGCACCCTTTTTGCTTGATGGCACGCTGGTAATCGGTAGTGAAGAAATAATTGTCGAGCACCACAATTTCATCACCTTGAAGACTAGAAAGGAACTCATCATAATGCGCTTCCTCTTGCAAGGTGACAAAAGGACACACTTTCTCCATCTCACTTACCTGATATGAGGTGGGATGGCAAGTAAAGAAGGTACAATCAAAATCGTCCTTCAGCATATCGGCCAAAGCCAGAGTACGGATAAAGTGGCCGTAGCCGATGGTAGCGCTTGCGTCGGCACGGAAATAGATTTTTTTCAAGAAATGAAATGAATTAAAGAATTACAATTCTTTTCTAATCTTCTTTATAGTTGCCAGCATGAAAGGAAGATAATTCTTCACCACATCATAAACAACTGCTGCATCAAGGTCAAAGTAATGATGTGCTATGATATCTCTCATTCCCATTGCACCTTTCCAATCAACTTCCGGATATTTAGCAAATAGCAGTTTTTCTGTAAGTTTATCAATACCTTTAAGTCCTTCACCTATAGCCATCAGAAGCATGCAGGTACTTTCAAGGCGTTCCATCCCTCCGGGAGATACAAGGTAGTAATGATAAGAATCTATAGGACGAGAATTATCCAAGATTCGCTCAATCGCTTGCTCTATCTTACCCAACATGGCTTCAACCATTTCCCTTTTATGCATAAACGCCTTCCTCTATTATGTTCTGTTTCAATATTCCATCCATATCTTCACGTAGCCTCACAATATCCACTGCACAGCCAAACAGGTGTTGAAGCTCTTCTTTAATGTGAACCAAACTAAACATATTGGGTGTCTGCAATTCTACACAAACATCCACATCACTCTCAACCGTTTGTTCACCACGCGCTACAGAGCCGAATATTCCCATACGCATAATGCCGTATTTAGAAGCATTTTCAGCCATATATTTACGCAAAAGAGTAATGTATTCAGACGTTGTCTTCATATTTCTTTGTTTTTACTACATACAAAGATAGGGATAAATATCAAAACTAAAAACATTCAGAATCTTTTTCTACCTACACTCCCTTTAAAACCATACACGAAAGTTATTTATGAAGCAACTCATACTTCATCTCTGCCAATGCCCAGTCAGTCAGTGTATCAAGGTCCTGCACTTCAAGTTCGGAAAGTACCAACCCGGCTGTATTCTCACCCCAAAAAGTCCGGCTCTCCACAAAGGGAGCAGTGCGAGAGAAATAGAACTGACCGGCATCGTGATAAATCGGTTCTAAATCTTGGGAACGTGTATTTTTGTATTCGGGATAAACCATACTAATTTTTCCATCCACGATGTGAAGGCTGCGCTGTATGGGATAGGAATAAGCCACACAAGTGAAGACGGAATCTATCTCCGAATTCATTTTTCCGTATGCTTCCCGGAGTCTTTCGGGAGTGACGAAAGGAGCCGTTGAATAAATGCAACAAACCGTTTCAAACTTCCTGCCTTGCTCTTTATACTTCCTCAGTACTTCAAGAATTACATCATCAGTACCGGCATAGTCATTTGACATCTCGGCACTCCGCATAAAAGGAACTTGAGCACCATATTTACAAGCTATCTCAGCAATCTCTTCATCATCGGTAGAAACCATCACCTCATCAAAAAGACCGCTTTGTAAAGCTGCCTCTATGGAATATGCAATAATAGGTTTACCCATAAAGGGTTTGATATTCTTACGCGGAATACGTTTACTGCCGCCACGTGCAGGAATGATTGCTATATTTTTCATTTCGCTACAAATTCTATAACCTTTTCAATCACATACTCCTGTTCCTCGTCCGTCAGCGTGGGATACATCGGAAGACTCAGACAATGTTCGTAATACTCTTCTACTATAGGTAAATCGCCTTTCCTATTGCCCCACTGCTGATAGTAAGGCATCAGATGAAGCGGAGCATAATGAACCTGCGCATAGACATTGTTCTCGTGCAGATAATTATAAAGACCCAAGCGGTCAGCTACTTGAATGATATAAAGGTGATAAGCATGATAGACATCGGCAGTATTGAACGGAGTCTTGATGCCATCTATTCCGGAAAACGCTTCATTATAGCGTCTTACGATTTCATGGCGGCGTTCAAGACCTGCTTTCGCACGCTCCAGCTGAGAAATACCCAAGGCAGCCTGAAAATCAGTCAGACGGTAATTATACCCTAACTCCTGCATCTCGTAATACCAGCCACCATGATGCTCGTGCAATAAAGCAGGGTCTTTCGTAATGCCATGCGTACGGTAAAGACAAAGCTTGTCATAGAGCTCCTTGCTGTTGGTGGTCACCATGCCTCCCTCACCCGTAGCGATATGTTTCACGGGATGGAAAGAGAATACGGCACAGTCGGCAAAACAACCGTTACCACAATGTTGTTTCTTGCCTTTACTGTCCATGAAATAGCCGCCGGGAGCATGGCAGGCATCCTCGATAATCCACAAACCGTACTCGTCGGCAAGCTTTCTGAACTCTTCCAGATCCAAAGGATAGCCTGCAAAATCAACCGGAACAATACCTTTGTAAGTACCGCGGGGAGAAGCTTTAAGCATGGCTTCGAGTTTACGGATATCCATGAGGTAAGTATCCTTGTCAATATCACAGAATACCACCTCGCCGCCACAATAGCGGATGCAGTTGGCACTGGCAGCAAAGGTCATGGGAGTGACAATCACCTTGTCACCCGGCTTTACATTCAGTGCGGTAGCTGCAAGATGAAGCCCCGAAGTGGCATTGTTCACTGCTACGGCATATTGTGCACCTACATATTCGGCAAATTTCGTTTCAAATTCCCTGATTTTGGGACCTTGTGTCAGGTAATCGCTTTTCAAGGTATCGATGACTGCCCGGATATCCTCATCTGTGATATGCTGACGACCGTATGGAATAGGCTTGCTTATCATTTCACCTCGAAATTAGGGTCAACGTATTTCTTTATATTCTCGCGCATAGTCTCTACTGTCTCCCACTCCGTATTGTTGTCACTGCTGTAGTGGAAACCGTCGGGAACGGGTACTGCATTGTGATGTCTGATGAACTCTTCGCGACTGTGCTTGAAAGATACGGAAGGAAGAATGACATAATATCTGCCCAAATCGATTGTATCAAGAGCATCGGTTACAGTAATCATCTCCTCGTGCAGCTTCTCTCCCGGACGGATGCCCACTTCCACCTGCGGCAGATTGGGTGCAATGGCGGTAGCCACGTCCTGGATATGATAGGAAGGAATCTTAGGAATAAAGATTTCACCACCCAGGTGATGTCCGATGGCATACATGACCAAAGCGACACCGGCTTCCAGCGAAATGTTGAAACGGGTCATGCGCATATCGGTTATGGGAAGTTCCTTCGCCCCGTTGTCACGCTTGTTGATAAAGAAAGGGATTACGGAACCGCGGGAACCCATCACATTGCCATAACGGACTACGGAGAACCGGATGTTCTTGGAACCGCTGATATTGTTGGCAGCAGTAAACAGCTTGTCGGAAGTGAGCTTGGTGGCGCCATAAAGATTGATGGGGGCACATGCCTTGTCGGTAGAAAGGGCCACCACATGCTGTACACCGGTGGCAAGAGCAGCCTTTATCACATTCTGCGCACCGTGTACATTGGTTTTGATGCACTCTTCGGGATTGTATTCAGCGGTATCCACCTGCTTGATGGCGGCTGCATGGATAATCACGTCCACTCCTTCGCAAGCCCGCGTCAGACGTTCGAGGTCACGGACATCACCGATAAAGAAACGCAGTTGCGGATACTTATGACCGGGATATTTCTGTTTCAGCTCAAATTGCTTCAGCTCATCGCGGGAGTAAATAATGATTTTCTTTACTTGCGGATAATCACGGAGAATGGTTTCCACAAACTTCTTTCCGAAGGAACCCGTTCCTCCGGTAATCAATACGGATTTATTGTTAAGCATTATAATGAAAAGTTTTATTCATCGATATATTCCCACGGATAGGGATTGTCTGTCACATTCTGAAACTCATCAACCGCTTCCTGCTGTTCGGGAGTAAGTGATAAGGAATCCCAAGAGGCGATGATGGAACGGCCTTCGTCGGCCAAAGACTCGTCGAACACTTCACCGTAGCAGGCGGTAAGCAGACGGAGCTTCAGTAAGGAAGCGGGAAGGGCATCGAGCACATCCCAACAACAGTCCAGCACTTTCTGGACATGCCGCTGCTTTTCGCCATGGTCGACAAAAGAGGCGCCGTAACCCATAAGAAGGGCAAGACAGACATTTGCCTGCTCGTCGATGGTAGTGCCTTTTACACCCGACCGGTACAAAGCCATGGTAAGACGGTAGACCTCACCGTTCCGCCGTGACAAGTCATCACTATAGACGGGACTGCCGTCCATACCCAAATACATCAGTTCGTGCGCAGCACGCTGAAGAGTGATTGCTTCTTCGGAAAGAGACATAAGCAATTATAGAATTAAGAATTAAAAATTAAAGTTCAGCCGATTACTTCTATAAGATCGGGGTGGATAGTGGCCATGGCAACAGCTATGACACCTTGTATTTCGATAACCACGCGACGGTCACGTGCACCTTTCACCTTCAGAAACACACCCTCTTGCCCCTCAAATTCACCGCCGGTAATCCGGACTTTGGTACCTTTGGACAAGTTCAATTCATCCGGTTGAAAATAAAGAAGATGATCATCGTAAGTGCCGGATACGGCAATGAAACGTTGCATCTGACTGTCGGGGACAATAATCTTCTGCCCACTGCGGGTATCGGTAATATATTGCAGATAAGTGACTTGAGATTTTACACGCTGCACATCGGAAGGACGGGCATGGACAAAAAGCAGATTATGAACGACCGGAACCAGAGCACGGACTTTTTTCCCTTTTTTTATACATATCTTGTATTGCATAGGAATGAAACAGCCCAAATTTTCTTTCTTGAGCAGATGCATGGCATCCGGTTCTCTGCGGTAGGTGGCACGCATAGCATACCAGATTTCGACCTCTTTCTCTATTCCCATTTTTATGCTTTTGTTCAGACAAGGGTGTTCTCCTGGGGCTTTGAACCTCTTGCATACACTTGAAATTCAATTACTTGCGGACACTTTATGTAGAATACGACAAGCTTTATGCCCTTCTTGTCAACAGATTTTTTGCAGTCATTCATTACCTAACAGGTAAAATGCTGTAAACGAATCTATTGCAAGCAAAAAGCGTTCAATAGACGTTCGTTTTTTGAACGTCAATATTTAAGAAAATTAAAGAGGGAAGATTACTTAAAAATTAGTAAAAGGAAGAAGTTAGAGAAATACAATGCAACAGGCTTACTGACAAAGTATTATACTCACTAAAAAGAAATTTATAGAATATTTTTATTAAACATTTTGCGAGATTCAAAAATACACGTTATCTTTGCGTTCATTAAACGAACGTTTAAAAAACGCCTTTTCCAAACGCAATATTTCACTGTATAACAACCAATTACAACCAAATAAAAAATATCGTGTTTATAGAAATCAGATTTCCACAAACACGATATCAATTAAAAAAGAAATTACTATTCTCAGAAATTAAAGATACCCAATTCCGGGAAAGTAGCCCCCTGCACCGCAAAACAGATTCCGAAACAAGCCGCACTTACAATCCAAAGGATAACCAGCGTCCACTTCAAGCCGGAGTTCATCGGCTGCCACTTGAATATCTGGCTAAAGATGGCCCACACAAGGCTGACCAAAGGAATTCCTACCAGCAAGATTCCTGCAATGTACATCACAATGGCAGACAGTGGAGAAGTAGGCAGTACCACATCAGCCATCGGGAAAAGGGAAATGAGAGCTGCACCACCACCAACAGCCACCGCTATCGCAGCAAACAACAGCGCCACGAATACCACTCCAAACACAAACAGTATCGGACTGCAAATAATGGCGAATATCACCAGACAGATTTTCAACAGCCAACCGACTACCATCACCAGCGTATCTCCCAACTTCTGCAAGAAAGTACGGGGCTTGTCCGACCTCATATAATCATTCACCCCATTGGCAACCTTCTCGAAGCCATCCGTCACCGTCTTTCCGATATTCTCTACCGTAACAGCCTCACCGCGCATGCTTAACTTCTCGGCAGCCGTGCGGGCTTCCGGGATAATCAGCCAACATACGATATAAACCGGTATCAACGTTCCTACCCCACAAATCAAGACGACAAGCAGCAACAGACGGAGCAAAGTCACATCCCAACCCAGATAGGCAGCCATTCCACTAATGACACCACCCAGCATCTTGTCATCAGGATTGCGGTAGAGACGGCGGCATGTAGTGCTATAAGCGGTATTGCTGCTCCATGCACCGGCACCATAACCACCTCCGGCATTTGTACTACCGGCATCGGCACTGCTGCTCTCTCCTTCCGTCTCCATGTCCTCCGGCTTTCCCATGCGGGCAATCACCTCTTCCACATCGGCAATCGTGATTACTTGTGAACCGGCCGACAATTTCTCGGCAAAGAGTTCGGAAATGCGGCGTTCTATATCATCTACAATCTCGTCGGCACCGGCTTCCTTACGGAAGTGTATCTTGAGATTACTCAGATAATTATCCAAAAGGCGGTATGCGTCATCATCAATATTAAAAACGGTTCCACCTAAATTTACAGTTAATGTCTTTTTCATAACACACTATTTATTTACAATTTGACTATTTACGATTTACCATCCGGCGAATTACGGTATATTCTCTTCGGCTATTTCAAGAATTGCTGATGTGATTCACCGTCTCGTTCAACTCTTTCCAGGATGTTTCCAGTTCACCGAGAAAGACTTCTCCTTTTTCCGTCAACCGGTAATATTTACGGGGAGGCCCTTGTGTAGACTCAATCCATTCATACCCCAAAAGGTCGTCGTTCTTCAAACGGGTGAGCAACGGATAAAGTGTACCTTCCACCACAATCAGTCTGGCTTCTTTCAACTTCTGAATGATATCCGAAGCATAAGCCGGCTCTTTGTGAAGCAGCAGCATGATGCAATATTCAAGCATGCCCTTGCGCATTTGCGACTTTACATTGTTTACATCCATAATGGTATTTACTATTTGACAATTTACTATTTGGCTGCGCAATAGAGTAATGAGTGTCCTTATTCATTCTATTATTGTTCCTTGTATGGCACAAATATATGTATTATACCAGTACCTTGCATTACAAAGTACTTTATATTAAACATTATTAACAAGAAAAGTAGTTTACACTACTCTATAACATCAGTAACGTGAACAGAGAGGGAGAGGGATATTTACCGATAGATAACAATTTTATCCAATATACCGGTCAGACTCGCAATTGCTACTCCGTAGTTGGTTATGGGGATGTGCTGTGCGTGGGCATGGGCTATACGATTGAGAACGTACTTCCGGTTGAACATGCAAGCGCCGCAATGGATAATTAAATCATATCGGGACAAGTCTTTGGGAAAGTCATTTCCAGATACAAAGTCTATCTGCAATTCCTCGCCGATGCGCTTTCGTAGCAGGCGGGGAATTTTGACGGTGCCGATGTCCTCGGTCAGCGGGGCGTGGGTGCAGGCTTCGGCTATCAGTACACGCGATTGGGGTATCAAGCTATGAATAGCGGCAGCTCCCTCTACAAAGGCATTGATGTCTCCTTTGTAACCGGCAAAAAGAACCGAGAAGGAAGTAAGACTACTTTCGGCAGGCTTTTGTTGATAGACGATGGGGAATACTTGTGAATCGGTGATTATCAGCTTAGGCGGACGGACAAGGGCTTGCAGGGAGGCTTGCAGCTTGTCGGTGGTGCAGCTCATCACTAAGCACTTTTTATCCAACAGTTCGCGGATGGTCTGCACTTGCGGAAGAATGAGACGACCTTTGGGGGCTTGTATATCCTGGGGCATCACCAGCAGGACGACATCTCCTTCACTTACCAAGTTTCCCGTGATGGTCTGCTCACCAAAATTCTCGGGAAGCTTTTCGAGAATAGCATCGAAAATGCCTTGAATGCCGGTACCCTCTTTGGCACTGACCACAACGGGAGCCTGCCCGCACTCCTTTTCAATCCGAAGAACCACGGAAGCGGTGTCTTGACGGGAATCGGCTTTATTCAGTATCAGTATCACGGGGATTTCGCGCGCAGCCAGCAGCTTTAGCCATTGCTGTTCCAGCGTTCCGTCAGCTTCATAAAGCAAGAGGGCGATGTCCGCTTTCTCCACCGTCTTTAAGGTACGCTCCACGCGCATACCGCCCAGTTCGCCTTCGTCATCATCAAAACCGGGGGTATCGATAAAGAGGCACGGGCCCAAAGGATATACTTCCATGGCTTTGGTCACGGGATCGGTAGTAGTGCCGGGCGTTGCGGATACCAATGCCGTGTCTTGCCCGGTCAAGGCATTGACAAGGCTGGACTTTCCGCTGTTCCGTCGTCCAAAGACGGCAATGTGCAGGCGGTTGGAACGAGGTGTATTATTCATAAATCCGAAATCTAAAATCTAAAGTCTCTTTTCCCCTCCCCTATCTCCTGAAGATTACGTTCGGCTATCGCCCGTATCTTGGGGTTCGGGATATGCTCCATCTCCTCACGAATCAGCCGCATGCCCTTCTCCTTGGTTTCGGAGGAGGCATAGTCCTCCAGATATTCTTTTAATGTCATCAGTGCATTGGGCTGGCAGCAGTTTGCTATCTGTCCGCGCTTGACGAGCGACATGAAGCGGTCTCCGGTACGTCCCTCGCGATAGCAGGCGGTGCAGAAGCTGGGGATATGCCCCAGGTCGAGCAGCCAACTCACCACTTCATCCAGCGTGCGCCGGTCGCTCACATCGAATTGGGAGGAATCTTCCTCTTTGGCTTCCGGCACGGCATAGCCTCCCACGCTGGTGCGCGAACCGCCGCTTATCTGCGAAACGCCCAGTTCGAGCACCCGACGGCGTACGGCTTCCGACTCACGGGTGGAAATAATCATTCCCGTATAAGGCACCGCAATGCGGGTAACCGCCACAATACGGCAGAACATCTCATCCGAGATGGCATCGGGAAAATCCTCGGTCGAAATATCATCTGCCGGACAAATGCGCGGTACGCTGATGGTATGCGGACCCACGCCAAAGGTAGCTTCCAGATGTTCGGCATGCATCAGCAATCCTACGAAGTCGTAGCGATAGGTATTCAGACCAAACAATACACCGATACCTACATCGTCGATGCCACCCTCCATAGCACGGTCCATCGCTTCGGTGTGGTAGGCATAATTACTTTTCGGTCCCGTGGGATGCAAGGCTTCGTAATGCTCTTTGCTGTAAGTCTCCTGAAAAAGGATATAAGTGCCGATGCCAGCCTCCTTCAGCAGCCGGTAGTTCTCCACTGTAGTGGCGGCTATGTTGACATTCACCCGGCGGATGGCCCCATTCTTGTGATGAATGCTGTAGATGGTGCGGATAGACTCTAAGATATAGTCGATAGGGTTGTTTCGAGGGTCTTCTCCGGCTTCCAGCGCCAGGCGTTTATGCCCCATGTCCTGCAAGGCGATAACCTCGCGGCGTATCTCCTCTTGCGAGAGTTTCTTGCGGGGGATGGTACGGTTCTTGGCATGATACGGGCAATAGACGCAACCGTTCACGCAATAGTTGGAAAGGTAAAGCGGGGCAAACATCACAATGCGGTTGCCATAGAATTTCCGTTTGATTTCACGTGCCAGATGATAGATGCGCTGCACCAGTTCCGGCTCGTCACATTCCAGCAGCAGGGCCGCCTCCCGATGGGAAAGCCCCTGGCACAAAGCAGCCTTGTCAATCAAACTTTCGATGAGCGGACGGTTGTTGCGGTTTGCCTGCGCATACTCCAATGTATCCAATATCTCCTGGTGATTGATGAATTCTTCCGCTTGTCTTGACTTTATGTTATACACTTCGTAAATTGATAATTGGTAATTAAAATAAAGAATGAAGATTTGAAAATTATCAATTATCAACGGTCAATTCTCCATTCTCATAATCTCCTCTCTCTTTTGATACCTCGTAGCCTATCCCTTTCAGTTGTTCCTCCAATTTTAGCAAACCTTCTGCCGCTTCGGCACCCGCAGAAGCTTTGTTATCATAGAGGGAGTACTTCGCCCGCTGATGAGAAGGCGAAAGATTAGGCATCACGACATTGGCGCCAGCCAATATTCCCCGTTCCCGTCCGTCCGGAGCAAGTGTGGCCAGGGCAGTGGTAGCAGGTATCAGTGCCGCGGGATGCATCAACCGGAAGATAGAAAGCAACTTCAACGTCAACTCCATATCTCCCGGCGGAAAAGAGGAAAACGGAGTATCGTGATGTGGAAGAAAAGGTCCCATGCCTATCATCTCCGGCTGAAACCGTTCGATGAAGAGAATGTCTTCTACCAAATGGTCCACCGTCTGATAAGGACTGCCCACCATGATTCCGGTTCCCACTTGATAGCCTATCTCTTTCAGCCAGTCCAAGCATTGCAACCGATGGGAAAGGGACATCTCCGCAGGATGAAGCCGGTGATAATGCCCTTCGTTGCAGGTTTCGTGCCGCAACAGATAGCGGTTGGCACCTGCCAGGAAGAAACGTTCGTAGGCTTCCCGCGATTTCTCGCCCAAGGATAAGGTAATGGCACAATCCGGGAAGGATTGCCGGATGGCGGCAACTGTCTCCACCATCCCCTCATCCTTCACCACCGGCGCTTCGCCCCCTTGCAGCACAAAGGTACGGAAGCCCAACCGATAGCCTTCATGGCAACACGAAAGAATCTCCTCCTGCGCCAGCTCATAACGGACTATGTTCCGGTTCTCCTTCCGTATGCCGCAATAGTAGCAGTTATTGCGGCAACGGTTGGTTATCTCAATCAGTCCGCGAATGAAGATTTTATTGCCAAAGCGGGTAAGCACTTCTTCCCGGGCAAGCTCCTGCAGGTAGGCTGCAAGGACTGTGTCCCGGCTAAGAAGCAAGGCTTTATACTCTTCGGCATCCAACCTGCGATTGCTCCGCAGTTTGTCAATCAAATGCTTCATATAAACGGACAAAGGGCTAATACGTCTCTTTTCTCTTTGCCAACTCCTGCGTCAGCTGGCGCTTTCCGGCAGTTATTTCATTATGCGAACATGGCCCGGTAATACAACCGCCCTCGCAAGCCATCACTTCAATAAATTGCCCCGGAGCCTTGCCCGACTTGGCGTAAGCACGCAACGCACCGATAGCCTTCTTATCCAGATTAGCCACTTGTACGGCATTGATTTTATCTGCCTCTTCCTTCAGATAGGCTTTCACGGCACCCATCACGCCTCCTGCCTGCGCAAAACCATGCGCCTCGCGCACGGAAGTGAAACTCATGGAATAGGGCTTTGCCTGCTCCATCTGAATATCCAGCCCGGCAAGCACGGAAGCCACCTCCTCGAAAGTCATGATAAAGTCCACCGCCTCGTCGCGCTGCGCCTCTTTGCGCTTGGCAACGCAAGGACCGATAAAGACCACCTTTGCATCCGGATACTTCTCCTTGGCAATGCGTGCGGCATAGTACATCGGCGAACCGGTGCCAGACACGTAAGGCTTCATGGCAGGAATATGCTTGTTCACCAGCTCTATATAAGACGGACAGCAGGAAGTCGTCATAAACTTCTGACCCTCCTCCAGCTTCTCAATCAGTTCGTGCGCCTCGTTGCTGACGGTATCCATCGCTCCCTGAGCCACCTCGATGATATCCGTAAAACCGACTTGTTTCAATGCGCCATATACTTGTTCAATAGTCGTCTTGAACTGCCCCAGGATGGACGGAGCCACGATAGCCACCACCTGCTCACCCTTGCGGATTCTGTGCAACACGTCGAACACCTGCGATATTTCGAAAATTGCTCCGAATGGACATGCATTGAGACACTTTCCGCAATAGATACATTTGCTTTCGTCAATATGCTCTATCCCCTTCTCATCCTTACTGATGGCTTTCACGGGACAAGCCTCCTCACAAGGTACGGGAATATAAACAATGGCATGGTAGGGACAACTCTTATGGCAGATGCCGCAACTGATACACGCATCATGGTCAATCCATGCCTGCCCGCTCTCCTTGACGTGCACTGCCTTCTTGGGACAATTCACCTGGCAACTGCGTGCCGTACATCCGCGGCAGAGGTTCGTAATCTCGTAGTTAATCTGCACACATGCCGAACAAGCTTCGTCAATCACACACATGATGTTGTCTTTCGGCCTGCCATTTTCCGCTCTGTCCAGTGCACGGGCAGCGTACTCCGACAAGGGGGTCAGCTCATCCGTCTCGTCCTCCATATCGAGTCCCAGAAGCGGCAATGACTTGTACTTCCACACCGCGCGCTCTTTGTGCACACAGCAGCGTCCCGCGTGCTTGGACCTCTTCGGACTCAGCTCGATGGGCAGCCGGTCTATTTTATCCACAAGTTCGTTGTTATTCCACAGCTTTACCAGTTCCTTCAGTAATCTGTGGCGGACAATCATAATGTTGCTCGTAAATGCCATAATTTTTAAAATCAAAATTAGTTAGTTCGGTAACGGTCTGCAAAGATAACGATTGTTTCACAAAAAAGGCTTAACTTTACACCCCAAACAGTATAAATACAACCGATATGTTTACCATAAGAAAAGCAACGACAGCAGACTGCGCACTGATTCAGAAACTTGCGCAGCAAATATTCCCCGTCACGTATAAGGATATCCTTACTCCCGAACAGACCGACTACATGATGGAATGGATGTATTCATTGGACAATATCCGCAAGCAAATGGAAGAGGAAGGCCACGTCTACTTCCTGGCCTACGAAGAATGTGAAGCGGCGGGCTATGTGTCCGTACAGCAGCAAGGAGAAGATTTATTCCACCTGCAAAAGATTTATGTGCTCCCCTATTACCAGGGTGCACATTGCGGCAGTTTCCTCTTTCGAGAAGCCATCAAGTACATCAAGGAAGTACATCCCGGCCCTTGTCTGATGGAATTGAATGTAAACCGCACCAACAAGGCACTGCAGTTTTACGAACATATGGGAATGCGAAAACTCCGTGAAGGGGATTTCCCGATAGGAAACGGATATTACATGAATGACTACATCATGGGACTGGAAATCTGAGTCCCGGCATTAAAAGCCCTCCAAAAACTAAAGGCTGCGCAGTTCATTACGAACATTGCGCAGCCTTTAGTTTTATCTTTCGTTTCCGATTACTTCGCCACCTTTTCAAGCCATTTCAGCATGAACAGCATGGTGAACATGGAAATGCAGCACGCTACTACAAATACCGTCCACGTCATCCAGATAGGAATACTTTCGTAGAGGATAGCACCGATAACGAGCAACTGATTACCAATGGCAGTAGCACCGAGCCAACCGCCCTGCATGATACCCTGATATTTGGGAGGAGCCACCTTGGATACGAATGAAATGCCCAACGGAGAAATGTACAACTCGGCAACAGTCAATATCAGATAGGTAACCATCAGCAACAGCGGAGTCACCTTCACCGGAGAGGTACCCAAAGCGATAATATCCTTGTGCATCGGCAAGTTGCTTACATAAGAACCGATAGCCATTATAAGGAAGCCGGTGGCAGCAATACCCATACCGATGGCAATCTTCCGCGGAGTGGAAGGCTCTTTACCCTTGGCACGCTGTGCTGCAAAGACAGCCATGATGACCGGAGTGAGAGACACAACGAAAATCGGGTTCAAAGACTGGAACAGCTCAGCTGAAATAGCCATGCCGAACAAATTCAAATCTGTATATTCCTTGGCAAAATAAGTCAGTGTCAATCCATTCTGATGGAACGAGAACCAGAAGAAAATTACCACACCGAATACGGCAAACAATGCATACATGCGCTGTCTTACCTCTTGTGCATTCATCTCCACTGCAGTGGCATCGCCCGCTTTTGCAGCAACCTTCTTGCTGGGATCGGGGAATTTCTTTCTGTTGATGACGAAAATTACCAAAGAGAGAACCATAGCCAGGATAGCTACACCGAATGCATAATGGAAACCGGTGGTGAACACGTTCAGATATTCATTGGCAAATACCGTCATATCCGTTACGGGTGTTCCGGAAATAGTGGCTTTGGCTGCCAATGCGCTATAAGTGTCCACAGCCTCGGGAGTCAGCGTTCCTGCCAGATGTCCGTGGCAAAGGGCAGGCAGGTCGGCATCATAATTGTAGCCGAATGTGGACAACCACCAGTTACGCACGCCTACTGCGGCAAACGGGGCAAAGATGGCACCTACATTGATGAACATATAGAATAAGGAGAAACCGGAATCGCGCATGCTGGAGTACTGAGGATTGTCGTACATCTGCCCTACGAGCGCTTGAAGATTTCCCTTGAAAAGACCATTTCCGAAAGCAATGACAAACAAGGCTGCACAAGTAATCACCAGAAACAAGGTCTTATTGGCAACCGGTGTAGGAGACGGGATGGCCAGCATCAAGTAACCTACCGCCATCAAAACAATACCGGCAAAGATGGTACCTTTGTAATTACGGGTTCTGTCGGCAATAATACCACCTATCAATGCTAGAATGTAAATAGAAAAATAAAATGTTGAGTAGATCAAACCTGCCTCTTTTCCATCCAGTCCGAACTTGGCTTGCAGAAAAAGTACAAGAATGGCCATCATGGTATAAAAGCCGAAACGCTCGCCCAAATTAGCAAAAGATGCGGCAATCAGACCTTTAGGGTGTTTGTTGAACATAAAAATTAGTTTTTAGAATTAGTAATTGGATTGATTTCTTGAATAATTCCTGCAAATATATAAATTCTATTGAAGATTTCCTTATAAAATTAAAATATCTCGGCAGAAATAGAAGATTTATTCATTAAAAAGAATACAAACCTCTGCATGCACTTCCCTTACCAAATCCTTCGGATCCAACTTAAGCTGCAAACCGCGTTGTCCGGCACTGATATAGATATACGGAAACCGCAGGCACGTTTCATGGATATAGGTAGGGAAAGGTTTCTTCATGCCGATGGGTGAACACCCACCCCGGATATAGCCAGTCAGAGGTAAAAGTTCCTTAACCGGGATAAGGTCACATTTTTTGTTTCCTGACGCTTTTGCCGCCAGCTTCAAATCCACTTCGTGCTCACCCGGGATGACACAGACAAAATAACCGGATTTATCACCGTGAAGAATCAGCGTCTTGAACACGCAATTGATGTCCTCACCCAAACTGGCAGCTACATGCACTGCACTTAAGTCGTTCTCATCCACCTCGTAGGGAATGAGCTCATACGCAATCTTGGCCTTGTCGAGAAGCCTTGCTGCATTCGTCTTATTGATTTTCATAATATTCTCTATGATGAGATAATTATCACTTGATATTCAATTCTTCACGCAGGAACTTAGGCGTATAGCCTTTCTTGCTTTTAGCAACCTCTTCCGGGGTTCCGCAGGAAAGGAGTTCTCCCCCTCCCTTACCGCCTTCTGGCCCCATATCGATGATATAGTCCGCCATCTTGATGACATCGAGATTATGCTCTATGACGATGACGGTATTCCCTTTGTCTACAAGTTTGTTCAACACGTTCATCAAAACGCGGATATCTTCGAAATGAAGTCCGGTAGTAGGTTCGTCAAGGATATACAGAGTCTTGCCCGTATCACGTTTGGAAAGTTCCGTAGCCAACTTCACGCGCTGGCTCTCACCTCCGGAGAGCGTGGTGGAAGACTGGCCCAACTTGATATAACCCAATCCCACTTCCTGGATAACCTTAATTTTGTTCAATATCTGAGGCACATTCTCGAAAAACTCCACCGCACGGTTGATGGTCATATCCAGCACATCGGCAATGGATTTTCCCTTAAAACGCACTTCCAGCGTCTCTCGGTTGTAACGCTTGCCGTGACATACCTCGCAAGGCACATACACATCCGGCAGGAAATTCATCTCAATGCACTTGTACCCATTGCCTTGGCAAGCTTCGCAGCGTCCGCCACTGACGTTGAAGGAGAAGCGTCCCGCCTTATATCCACGTATCTTCGCTTCGGGCAAGCCGACAAACAGATTGCGGATATCGGAAAACACACCGGTATAAGTGGCAGGATTGGAACGCGGCGTTCGTCCCAAAGGAGACTGGTCCACATTCACCACCTTGTCTATATATTCCAGCCCTTCAATACTATCATAGTCCAAAGGATCCTGCAGTGAACGATAGAACTTCTGCGAAAGAATAGGCTGCAACGTCTCGTTGATAAGCGTGGACTTGCCACTGCCGGAAACACCGGTAACGCAAATCAGCTTGCCCAGCGGGAACTCCACATCCACATCCTTCAGATTATTACCCTTGGCGCCACGCAGCCACAGACTGTGTCCATTGCCCTCGCGACGCTTGGCAGGCACCTCAATGGCACGCTCACCATTCAAGTATTGGGAAGTCAGCGTATGCGTCCGTAGCATTTCACGGGGAGTACCGGCAAAGACAACATCCCCTCCCAGCCTACCGGCTTTCGGCCCCATATCAATGACATAATCGGCGGCGAGCATCATATCCTTGTCATGCTCCACCACAATGACGGAGTTGCCAATGTCACGCAGTTCCTTCAAAGAGTGTATCAAGCGCTGGTTGTCGCGTTGGTGCAGGCCGATACTCGGCTCATCCAATATATACAGCACATTCACCAGCTGTGAACCTATCTGCGTAGCCAGGCGGATACGCTGGCTTTCACCACCGGAAAGGCTGACGGAACTACGGTTCAGCGAAAGATAATCCAGACCTACATCAAGCAGAAATTTGAGCCGTGTACGGATTTCCTTCAGGATTTCACCGGCAATCTGCTGTTGCTTGCTACTAAGATACGGGTCTACGTTTACCAGCCAGTCATACAGTTCATTGATGTCCATCGTAGACAATTCGTAGATGTTCTTGTCGTGAATGCGGAATGAAAGCGCTTCCTTATTCAACTTGGCGCCATGACACTCCGGACAAACGGCAGTCTTGGCAAACTGGTCCGCCCACTTCTGTGCCGTGGCAGAAGCATCCTTCTCCTGCAGCATCTGGATATACTTTACAACCCCCTCAAACGTCACAAAATAATCAGAAGAGGTGCCTATCAGTGAACTCTTTATCTTGATACGCTCGTCCGAGCCATAGAGAATCTCGTCGATGGCATCCTCCGGTAAGTCTTTGACCGGTGTTTTCAGCGTTGCTTCATATTTCTCCAGCAAGGCGGTAATCTGCCAGAAAATCATGCTGTTCTTGGCTTTCCCCAACGGTGCGATGGCACCTCCGGCAATGGAGAGCTCACGGTCGGGAATCACCTTGTCAATATCAATCTGGCTGACCACCCCCAACCCTTTGCATTTAGGACATGCACCTTGCGGCGAATTGAAGGAAAAGTTGTGCGGCGCCGGTTCCCGATAGGACAACCCCGTCACGGGACACATCAGCCGTTTGCTGTAATGGCGCACGCTATCCGTCTGCACATCGAGTATCATCAGCAATCCGTCACCTTGGCGCATGGCAGTGGCCACGCTGTTCTTCAGGCGTGTGTCATCCTTGTCCGTCACCACCAGCTTGTCTATCACCACCTCCACATCATGGTTCTTATAGCGGTCCAGCTTCATGCCTGGCAAGGCTTCGCACACCTCACCATCCACACGTACGTAGAGATAGCCTTTCTTGCGCACCTGCTCGAAGAGCTCCTTGTAATGCCCCTTACGGCTGCGCACCAGTGGAGCAAGGATATAAATGCGTTTTCCTTTGTAATCCTTCAGGATAAGATCGAGTATCTGTTCCTCGGTATACTTCACCATCTTCTCGCCGGAGAGATAAGAATAAGCCTCTCCTGCACGGGCATACAACAAACGAAGGTAATCATAAACCTCTGTCGTTGTACCCACCGTGGAACGTGGATTCTTATTCGTGGTTTTCTGCTCGATGGAGATAACCGGACTCAGTCCCGTTATCTTATCCACGTCCGGACGTTCCAAATTTCCCAGGAAGTTACGGGCATAGGCTGAAAAGGTCTCGATATAGCGGCGCTGCCCTTCGGCAAAAATAGTATCGAATGCCAAAGAGGACTTGCCGCTTCCGCTCAGGCCTGTAATCACAGTCAGGCTGTTACGGGGAATCTCGGCATCGATATTCTTGAGGTTGTGCACGCGCGCACCATATACATTGATATATTCTGTTTCTTCTTGCATGTTGATTTATCCTATCGTTTTAACTGCAAAAATAACTGTTTCCCCCCGAATATCAGCCGAAAAGCGCTATTTTTCAGTTTTGAAATGCACAATATTATTTCTTAACGCAATCCTTTGGTTTGAATGCCACAATATTCGTACCTTTGCAGCTACTTTGGGAAATTGTAAACATAAACCAACGATTACTGAATGAAAACGATTAACCGCATTATCTGCTCCCTGCTGCTTGCCAGTGCATGCAGTATCGGTGCAATAGCACAAGAGAATCAATCTTATTTTCTGCATACTATCGAAAAAGGACAAAGTCTCTACTCCATCGCCAGCATGTACGGCGTCAGCCAGTCGGACATCATCAAACTGAACCCCGGCAGTGACGAGAAAATATTCATCGGACGCACATTGCGTATTCCACGCAGCGCTGCCAACATACAAAAAGAAACATACCATACCATCGAAACCGGTGAGACCCTTTACCGACTGACCGTGAAATACAATGTATCTGCCAAAGCCATCTGTGACGCCAACCCGGGACTGAGCGCCGAGAATTTCCGTATCGGACAAGTAATCCGTATCCCTTCCACAACCGAGCCCCAAACCATGGTCCCGGTTGAGACACAAAGCAGCACTGTGGTTGCCAACAACAATATTCTCGGCCCCGTAGAGTCACGATGCCGTGACATGCATAAAGTGAAGCGGAAAGAAACCGTATTCAGCATCAGCCGTGAATACGGCATCAGCGAAGCCGAACTGATAGCCGCCAACCCGGAATTAAAAGGCGAAAACAAAATAAAGAAGGGAACCTTCCTCTGCATTCCCTATCCCAAAGCACAGACGGAGCAAAATATCCAGTCGCAGGCAATACCTACCGACAGCGAGCTGTTCCGTGAAAACCGGAAAAAGACAGAACGCTTCAGCACCATCAAGGCTGCCGTCATCCTTCCCTTCCTGGACGGGGTATCAAAGAGCGAGTCTTCCCGTATGGTGGAATACTACGAAGGCCTGCTGATGGCCGTAGACAGCTTGAAACGTACTGGCACTTCCATTGACTTGTACACTTACAATTCTGGTCCCGAAAGTGCCTCGCTGAACTCCATCCTGGGCAAAAGCGAGATGAAAGACATGGACATCATCTTCGGGCCTCTGTACCAACAGCACATCAAACCTCTAGCCGAGTTTGCCAAGAAACAAGACACACGCCTGGTGATACCATTCACATCGAAAGACAACACGGTATTCCAGAATCCGACGGTCTATCAGATAAATACCCCCCAATCCTATCTGTACTCCGAGGTGTACGACCACTTTGTGCGCCAGTTCCCCAATGCCAACGTCATCTTCATTGAAGCCAGCCAGGGCACCAAGGACAAGGCAGAATTCATCAAGGGACTGAAAGATGAACTGCGCAACCGTTCCATCCCGATGAAGAGCCTGAAAGAGGATGTCACCGTAGAATCCCTGAAAACAGTATTACGCACGGACCGTGAGAATATCTTTATCCCCACATCCGGCAGTAACCTGACATTGATTAAGATACTTCCCCAATTAACCTTATTGGTGCGCGAACAACCCGAAAGCCGTATCCATCTGTTCGGCTATCCGGAATGGCAGACCTACACCAAAGACCACTTGGAAGCCTTCTTTGAACTGGACACCTATTTCTATTCCTCTTTCTATACCAACAACCTGCTGCCTGCCGCCATCAACTTTACCAAAAACTACCGCAGATGGTATGGCAAGGAGATGGACGAGCGCTATCCCAAATTCGGAATGCTGGGCTTCGATACCGGTTATTTCTTCCTGAAAGGACTTGCGCGCTATGGCTCTTCTTTCGAGAAGAACATGCAGGGACTGGATTTGATTCCCATCCAGACCGGCTTCAAGTTCCAACGGGTAAACAACTGGGGAGGCTTCATCAACAAGAAGGTGTTCTTCGTGCACTTCACCAAGAACTTTGAGCTGGTGAAGTTGGACTTTGATTAGGGATTAAGGATTAATAATCTGATAATCCACTATATAACTATTAACTTGTAGCTTGTAACTTATAACTTATAACATGAACCTGAGAACAATCATCATATTCGCCCTGCTGGTGTGTGCATGTATATTGCCCCTGCATGCGCAGGTGGGCGAGCAACGCCACAACTTCGCTGTGGGCGTCAATGGAGGCATCAATCTGAATAGCGTAAGCTTCTCTCCCTCTGTCAAGCAGAAGAATCTGATGGGTATCAACGGCGGTGTAACAGCCCGATACATTTCCGAAAAATACTTCAGTATGATTTGCGGTGCACAAATCGAGCTGAACTTCTCACAACACGGTTGGGACGAGTATTACGAGGACTATCCCACACTGAGCTACACCCGCACCATGAACTATGTGGAAATACCGTTCCTGGCACATCTGGCATTCGGCAAGGACCGCGGTTTGCAATTCTTCATCCATGCCGGTCCGCAGATAGGTTTCCTGCTTGGCGACAGCGAAAAAATAGACGGCGACTGGGACGGCACTGTAGCAGAATCCTACACCAACATCACCGTGGAACAGCACGGCAAGGCCATAGACAACAAATTCGACTACGGCATTGCAGGCGGAGCAGGCATAGAGCTGCGCACCAAGGCAGGCAATTTCATCGTAGAAGGAAGATACTACTATGCTTTATCCGATTTCTATGGCAGCACCAAGAAAGACTTTTTCTCACGCTCCGCACACGGAGTCATTACGGCCAAGATAACTTATCTCTTCGACTTGAAGAAGTAATGCTTATAGGAAACACCCGTTTCCACACGTAGGGACGACAATTTCCTCTAATGGGAACAGTATAATGGAACGACTGTAACCTCAAGCGGAAACGATAAAAAAGCAGACCACGTATTCCGAATGAAATACGTGGTCTGCTTTTTGTTATTATCAAGTAGATAAACCTTCTTATCTTCTTAAACGGTCTGCCGCCTTCACCATCACCTCATCTTTGTAGATGGCACGGAAGGCCAGATAGTTGAGGATGATGGCTACCACCGGAAGGCAAAGCGCCCATCCCAACTGGAAAGTCATTGCATCCAAATCACCCTTCAAAATAAACATAAATACACAGAAGGCTATGTAGTAGCCTATCAGCAGAATGCTGCTGAAAATCGTCATGCGTATTTGCAACATACGGTTACGGAAAAGGAATATCGTACAGAAGGCAACAAGTGCACTGAGCAACAATATCCCGAACAAGCCCCAAGTAGACTGAAATCCTCCGTCGGCCAAAGCCACTCCCAGAGGTTTGAAAACATGCGCTGTCACTCCGTCCGCTCCGATGAACTGTCCTACGGGCATGCAGATGGCCACAACCAGCAGGACGGTTACCAACAACAAATAAACAGATTGAATACGCTGTATCATTACTGCAATTTTTCTTTTTCCTTAGCCGGATTGCGATAGTAAATCTTACCTTCCACATACTCTTGCGTTGCAATCAATGTCGGCTTCGGCAGTTTTTCGTAATAGCGGGAAATCTCAATCTGTTCCCGGTTTTCGAACACTTCTTCCAGATTGTCATTGTAAGAGGCAAACTCAGCAAGCTTTTTGGAAAGGTCGTTCTTGATTTCCACACTAATCTGGTTGGCACGTTTTCCGATAATCGCTACGCTTTCGTATACATTACCGGTATCCTCACACAACTCCATCATATCACGGGTCACCGTAGTAGTAGGAGCATTTGTCTTTCTGTAATCCATAAATTTATCTATAGTATTAATTACAAATTATTAATTACTAATTACTCTTGTTCTTCGCCTCCCTCGCCCAGCATTTTCTGTGACTCCTTGAAAATTCGGTCGGCTTCCTTCGTATACTTGCTTTCAGGGAATTCGTTTTTAAAGGCATAACATTCATCCACCGCTTCACGGTAACGTTCGGCTCTTCTATCTTCCACACTATACACAGCCAACTCATACTTGGCACGCAAGATAAGAATGGATAAATCTTCACGTAGGTTGGTATAGGGATAATCCTTCAAAGCATTCTGCGCAGTGATAACGCAAGCCTGATAGTTGTTACCCAGATAATTACCCATATTATAATAAAGTTTTGCAGACAGATACTCCTTCATCACCAGCTTGTCCTGCAAGGCAAATATCATGTTCTGCGCCTCCTCTTTCTTGGAACTTTGCGGGAAGTATTCCATAAACATCTGCAACTGCTGGATGGCGCTATACGTGCCGGATTGGTCCAAACGCGGCTCCGGAGTATCCAGATACAAAGCTTTACCGGCGTGGAAACGTGCCAGTTCTGTGAATGTACCGCGGGGATAAACGTTGTAGTATTGAATGAAAGTCTGCGCAGCAGTCTGATAATCCTTCTGGTTATAGTAACTCATGCCCAGCATATAGAGGGATTCCTCTGCCTTATCAGTACCTTTGAGAATAGCAATCAATTCATTGAGCAAAGTGGCAGCACGGTTATACTGACCTTTTGCGAAGTAATTTTTTGCCGCTTCGTACTTGTATTCGTAATCTGTGCTTTTCAGCAATTTGTTGTATTCTCCACACGAGGAGAGCAGCAATGCTGCAAGCAGAGTTATTAGGATGTTCTTCTTCATTACTTTTGTTCAAATAATGCGCAAAGATAGGGGTTCGCATCGAATAAAGCAACGATACGAGCCTTAATTTTTCAAAAACCAGACGAACGGGCAGGAATTAGGGATGAATGGTGAAGGATTAGGGATTAGTGACTGTGCTATCAACTGCATAGTCCTCATCCCTAATCCTTCCTCCCTAATCCTTCCTCCCTAATCCTTCGTTTTCACAGTTTATAGAGTTCGCTTGCCGCCAGCAAATCGACCTTTTTTTCTGTCAATACACGGATACAGTTATCCATGTCGTTGGGACGGATGATGACATTGGCCGTTTCACCATTGGCAAAGGAATACATGTACTCGATGAACACGCCTTCATCGGAGAGGAAACGGAGCACTTTCGCCAATGAGCCGGGGATATTGGGACAACTGATGCCTACTACATCCGTTACGTTCACTGCGAAGTGATTATCTTTCAAAGCCTTATATGCTTTATCCGGTTCGGAAACAATGCCACGAAGGATACCGAAATCGGCATTCTCTGCAATACATAGAGCAGAAAGGTTGACACCTTCTTTTGCAAGAACTTCAGTCACCTCTGTGAGGCGACCGGATTTGTTCTCCAGAAAAATGGAAAGTTGTTTTGCTACCATAGGTTTATTTACTATTTGACGATTTACCATGTACAATTTGGCGATTTACAATTTGCGGTTGTCGATAACGCGCTTGGCTTTACCTACGCTGCGCTCAATACTGCGTGGTTCTACCAAACGGACATCTACGCCGAGACCGAGTACGCTCTGCAGGCGGGCCACAAGCTTCTTCTTCAAAGCCAGCATCTTGTTGATTTCGTCGGAATAGTATTCAGGACGAACCTCAACCTGCAACTCCATGGTGTCGGTATTGTTCTTGCGGTCTACCAGCAAGAGGTAGTGAGGCTCGAACTCCGGCATTTCGAGGATAACGGACTCTATCTGCGTGGGGAACACGTTGACACCACGGATAATCAGCATGTCATCACTACGTCCCAAGATGCGGTCCATACGAACCAGTGTACGTCCGCAGGAGCACTTATCGTAGTGCAGGGCGGTGAGGTCCTTGGTACGGTAGCGCAACAGCGGCATCCCCTCTTTGGTAAGGTGAGTGAACACCAATTCGCCGGTTTCTCCAGGGGCAACCGGTTCGAGGGTCTTCGGGTCTACAATCTCGGGGAAGTAATGGTCTTCATTGAGGTGGGTACCGTGCTGGCACTCGCATTCGTAACCTACACCGGGGCCGGCAATCTCACTAAGCCCATAAATATCAAATGCCTTGATACCCAGCTTGGTTTCAATATCCCGACGCATACTTTCGGTCCACGGCTCGGCGCCGAAGGCTCCCACTTTCAACTTAAACTCTTCACGGGGAAGACCGGAGTCTTTGATGGCATCTGCCAGATAGAGGGCGTATGAGGGCGTGCAGCAAAGTACGGTAGAACCGAAATCATGCATCAGTGTAATCTGCTTCTCCGTATTGCCGCTGGACATCGGGATGACGGAAGCGCCGATATTCTCGGCACCGGCATGCGCACCCAGTCCACCGGTAAAAAGTCCGTAACCGTAGGACACCTGGAAAATATCCGAGCTACCGGCACCATAGGCGGTAAAGGCCCGTGAAAGGCATTCGGACCATGCTGAAAGGTCTTTTCGGGTATAGCCTACCACAGTGGGTTTTCCGGTTGTGCCGGAAGAGGCATGAATACGCACAATCTGGCTCATAGGTACGGCACAGAGGCCGAAGGGATAATTGTCCCGCAAGTCGTACTTGGTAGTAAAAGGCAGTTTTACAATATCATCTATACTGTTTATGTCATCGGGAGTAACTCCCAGTTCCTGCATTTTCTTACGATAAAAAGGAGTGTCATGATACACACGCTCCACAGTCTTTTTGAGACGAATGCTCTGGATTTTACGAAGGCTTTCGCGATCCATGCATTCGATGCTTTCATTCCAAATCATGTTCTTCGTTGTATTACAATTATTAATGGTTGTTATCAATATAGCTGCAAAGTAAACAAAAAAATTTTGTTTATCTCAAAGATTTTACCGAATATTGCCGCTTCTAAGAAGAGAAAATGAACAAATTCGAACTGACATCCGCCTACCAACCTACCGGTGACCAGCCGGAAGCCATCGCACAGCTGACCGAGGGCGTGCATGAGGGACTTCCTGCACAAACATTACTCGGTGTCACCGGGTCCGGAAAGACATTCACCATAGCCAACGTCATTGCCAACATCAACAAGCCAACGCTGATATTGAGCCACAACAAGACGCTGGCTGCCCAGTTGTACAGCGAGTTCAAGGGATTCTTCCCGAACAATGCCGTAGAATACTATGTGTCCTACTACGACTACTATCAGCCCGAAGCCTACCTGCCATCATCGGACACCTATATAGAAAAAGACCTCGCCATCAACGACGAGATAGACAAGTTGCGCCTTGCCGCCACCTCTGCCCTGCTTTCGGGCAGGAAAGATGTAGTGGTGGTATCCTCCGTTTCGTGCATATACGGCATGGGGAATCCGGCAGACTTCTACAACAACGTCATCGAAGTACAGCAAGGCAAGAATTTCAGTCGCAATGTCTTCCTGCGACGCTTGGTGGACAGTCTTTATGTACGCAACGACATTGACCTGAACCGCGGCAATTTCCGCGTGAAAGGCGATACGGTGGACATTTATCTGGCTTACGCCGACAACTTGCTGCGCGTCACCTTTTGGGGAGACGAGGTAGACAGTATTGAGGAAGTGGACCCTATGAGCGGCGTTACCGTCGCCAAGTTCGATGCCTACAAGATTTATCCCGCCAACCTCTTCATGACCACCAAGGAAGCCACGTTGCGTGCCATACACGAAATAGAGGATGACCTTCACAAGCAGGTGCAATGGTTTGAAAACGAAGGCCGCCCATTCGAGGCCAAACGCTTGCAGGAACGGGTGACCTATGATATGGAAATGATACGCGAATTGGGACATTGCTCCGGCATTGAGAATTATTCTCGCTACTTTGACGGGCGTGCTGCCGGTACCCGCCCCTACTGCCTGCTGGACTTCTTCCCCGAAGATTTCCTGATAGTCATTGACGAAAGCCACGTCAGCGTCCCGCAGATACGTGCCATGTACGGAGGTGACCGCGCCCGCAAGATAAACCTAGTGGAGTACGGATTCCGCCTACCGGCTGCCATGGACAACCGCCCGCTGAAATTCGATGAATTCGAAGAGATGGCCAAACAAGTGATTTACGTCAGCGCCACACCGGCAGACTATGAGCTGATGAAATCCGAAGGCATCGTAGTAGAACAAGTCATCCGCCCGACGGGACTGTTAGACCCCATTATTGAGGTGCGTCCCAGCCACAACCAAATAGACGACCTGATGGAAGAAATCCAAGTACGCATCGAGAAGAACGAGCGTACCCTCGTCACCACCCTCACCAAACGAATGGCTGAAGAACTGACGGAATATCTGCTGAACAACAACGTGAAGTGTAATTATATCCACAGCGACGTAGACACTTTGGAACGTGTGAAGATTATGGGTGACTTGCGCGAGGGCATTTACGATGTACTTGTCGGTGTCAACCTGCTGCGTGAAGGACTCGACCTGCCTGAAGTCTCTCTCGTTGCCATTCTCGATGCAGACAAGGAAGGTTTCCTTCGTTCCCACCGCTCACTGACACAGACTGCCGGACGTGCCGCCCGTAACGTGAACGGTATGGTCATCATGTATGCCGACAAAATAACGGACAGCATGCAACTGACCATCGACGAGACCAACCGCCGTCGCGAGAAGCAGTTGAAGTACAACGAAGAGCACGGCATCACACCACAGCAAATCAAGAAAGCCAAGAACCTCAATGTGTTTGCCACCAACGAGGCTTCCGGCGAAGCCGTCCTCAGCAGCGAGAAGTTCACTTCCAGCACTCCCCGCCCCTATGTGGAACAAGAAAGTACATCTACGATGGCTGCCGACCCTATAGTACAGTACATGAGCCGCAAGCAACTGGAAAAGAGTATCGAACGTACCAAGAAGCTTATGCAGGAGGCTGCCAAGAAACTCGATTTTATCGAAGCCGCACAGTATCGGGACGAGGTGCTGAAGATGGAGGAATTGCTGAAAGAAAAAGACGAGTAAGGGATTTCACCTCTTTTTCTCAAACTATACTCCCCTCCTTTTGTTATTCTATGAAACAGAGTATTAATTCATAAAGACAAAAGCGAGATGAATAAACCAATAAAGACAATAGCTGTTGCACTGGCTGCCATAGCCTCCATGAGTGTGCAACAAACAGAAGCGTGTACCCGAGCCACCTACATCGGTCCTGACAATACAGTCATTACAGGACGTACGATGGACTGGAAAGAAGACCTTATGAGTAACATCTATGTATTCCCAAGAGGCATGCAAAGGGCAGGCTACAACAAAGGGAATACAGTGAACTGGACTTCCAAGTACGGTAGCGTCATTGCCGCCGGTTATGACATAGGTACCTGCGACGGTATGAACGAGAAAGGTCTGGTTGCCAGCCTGCTCTTCCTTCCGGAGTCCGTTTACCACCGCCCGGGAGACAACCGCCCGATTATGGGCATCAGTATCTGGACGCAATACGTACTCGACAATTTTGCAACCGTACGCGAAGCTGTGGATGAACTGAAAAAAGAATCCTTCCGCATTGATGCACCAGACCTGCCCAACGGAGCCGCTTCCACCCTGCATCTGGCCATCACAGATGAAACCGGAAACACGGCTGTCCTGGAATACATAGACGGAAACCTTGAGATACATGAAGGTAAGCAGTATCAAGTAATGACCAACTCTCCCAAATATGAACTCCAGCTGGCTATCAACGACTATTGGAAAGAGGTAGGCGGACTGAATATGTTGCCGGGAACCAACCGCTCCAGTGACCGCTTTGTACGCGCATCGTTCTACATCAATGCCATTCCGCAAACAGCGGATGCAAAGATTGCCGTACCCAGTGTATTGAGCGTAATGCGCAATGTTTCTGTACCGTTCGGTATCACCACACCGGACAAGCCCCATATCTCCTCCACCCGTTGGCGTTCTGTATCCGACCAGAAGAACAAAGTATATTATTTTGAGTCCACACTGACCCCTAACTTATTCTGGCTCGACTTGAAGAAAATCGATTTTAGCCCGAATGCAGGAATCAAGAAACTCTCACTGACAAACGGAGAAATATATGCCGGAGATGCCATAAAGGATTTGAAAGACAGCAAAGGATTTGTATTTCTTTTCCAGACACCGGTAATGTAGCACAGCCCCTACACATAGCCCCTCAATAATGGATGCTTCCCGCTTCTTTCTATAAGAGAAAGCAGGGAAGCATTTATTTTTCTCATTATTTTTGTGTACGTTTGCAGATACATACTCAATGCAGCAAATTACATGGAATTATTAGTATACAAAGCCTCTGCCGGCTCAGGCAAGACCTTTACGCTGGCTGTGGAATACATCAAGCATTTGATAATCAATCCACATGCCTACCGGCAGATACTTGCCGTAACCTTCACCAACAAGGCTACGGCAGAGATGAAGGAGCGCATACTGACACAGCTTTACGGTATCTGGAAGGGAGCACCTTCTTCCGAAGCATATCTGGAGAGAATTAAAAATTATAAATTAAAAATTAAAGGAGAAGGCGGGGGCGGATTGACGGACAAAGAGATTCGTCAACGGGCCGGCATAGCACTGCAATACATGCTGCATGACTACAGCCGTTTCCGCGTGGAAACCATCGACTCCTTTTTTCAATCCGTGATGCGCAACCTTGCCCGCGAACTAGAGCTGAGTCCTAACCTGAACATAGAGCTGAACAACAGTGAAGTGCTGAGTGATGCCGTAGACAGCCTCATCGAGAAGCTTACCCCCACCTCTCCCGTGCTGGCATGGCTGCTGGACTACATCGACGAGCGCATCCGCGACGACAAACGCTGGAACGTATCGAATGAGGTGAAAAGTTTCGGACGAAACATCTTCGATGAAAGCTACATAGAACGCGGAGAAAAACTACGGCAATGCCTTCGTACTCCGAACACGCTGAAACTCTACCGGGATGTGCTGCGCGATATGGAAACCGAGGCTCTGGAACAGATGAAAAGTTTCTACGACCAGTTTGAAGGCGAACTGGAAGGGCATGCCCTCACTCCCGAAGACTTGAAAGGAGGTGCCCGAGGCATCGGCAGTTACTTCCGCAAACTGCACGACGGCAGACTGTCTGACAAAGATGTGCTGAACGCCACCCTGCAAAACAGCCTGGCAGATGCAAAAAACTGGGCAACGAAAACATCCTCACGAAAGGACGACATCATCTGTCTGGCAAAAACCAGCCTGATACCTCTACTGCAGGAAGCCGAAAGAATGCGTCCGCAACGCAACCGCACCCTGAACAGTTGCCGTCTCTCGCTCCAGCATCTCAACAAACTACAACTCCTCAACCATATTGACGAGGAGGTACGTACACTGAACCGAGAACATAACCGCTTTCTACTTTCGGACACCAACGCCCTGCTGCACAAATTGGTGCGCGAGGGTGACTCTTCGTTCGTCTTCGAGAAAATCGGCGCCAACATACGCAACGTCATGATTGACGAATTCCAGGACACCAGCCGCATGCAATGGGACAACTTCCGTCTGCTGTTGCTCGAAGGACTTTCGCAAGGAGCCGACAGTCTGATTGTGGGAGATGTGAAGCAGTCCATCTACCGCTGGCGGAACGGGGACTGGGGAATACTGAACAGCTTGGGAAATAAAGAATTAAACTTAAACTCCTTCCCCGTCCGTGTGGAAACCCTAAAAACAAACCGGCGTAGCGAAACCAACATTATCCGTTTCAACAACCAGGTATTTACCGCTGCCATAGACTACCTCAATGCATTACACCTGAACGAACTGAAAGAGGATTGCCTACCCCTGAAACGCGCTTATGCCGACGTAGTGCAGGAATCGCCCAAGAGCACGGAGTACGGCTACGTAAAAGCCACCTTCCTGGAACCGGACGATGAACACAACTATACAGAGCAGACCCTTCTCGCTTTAGGAGAAGAGGTGCAACGGCTGCTGGAAGAGGGCGTAACACTGAATGATATCACCATCCTTGTCCGCAAGAACAAGAATATCCCGCCGATAGCCGACTATTTTGACAAAGAACTGCATCTTTCTGTCGTGTCCGACGAAGCTTTCCGTCTGGATGCCTCTCTTGCCATCTGCATGCTGATGGATGCCCTGCGCTGCCTATCGAATCCGGAGAACAAGATTGCGGAGGCTGCACTGATGGAGAATTACAAATTACAAATGACAAATGACGAGCAGTCGGGATTCATCATAGCCACTCCCCTGCCCGAAACCTTTACCTCCCGACGGGAAACGCTGCGCTTGATGCCTTTGTATGAGTTACTGGAAGAACTGTTCAGCATCTTCGGCATGAGCCGCATTGAAAAGCAGGATGCCTACCTCTTCTCCTTCTTCGATGCTGTGACGGAGTATCTGCAAAGCAATTCTTCCGAACTGGCCAGCTTCATCCGCTACTGGGACGAAACCCTTTGCAGCAAAACCATCCCCAGCGGTGAGATGGACGGCATACGCATCCTCTCCATCCACAAGTCCAAAGGACTGGAATTCCATACCGTACTGATTCCCTTCTGCGACTGGAAGCTAGAGAACGAAACCAACAACCAGCTGGTGTGGTGCGCCCCACCGGAAGAGCCTTATAATGCCATCAGCTTAGTACCGGTGAACTATTCCACCACCATGGCGGAATCCATATATCGGCAGGACTATCTGCACGAACGTCTTCAGCTGTGGGTAGACAATCTGAATCTGCTGTACGTGGCCTTTACCCGTGCCGGCAAGAACCTCATCCTCTGGAGCCGGAAGGAACAGAAGGGAACCATATCCGAACTCCTTGCCAACACCCTGCCCCACATAGCCAAAGACGGAGCAGGCAGTTGGGACGAAGAGGCTTCCATATATGAGAACGGCAAGATTTGCCCTTCCCCCGTCCCCGTCTCACAGCATGACGCAGACAACCCTGCTAACGACGAAGCTAAACCTCTATACTACGAACAGAAACCTCTATACTGCGAACGTAAACCTGAGGTTTACGAACAGCAACCAGTCAACAGACTTTCGCAAAAGCCGGTCAAACTGCCCGTCCACATGGAGAGCATGCTCCACGACATCGAGTTCCGGCAATCCAACCGTTCGGCAGACTTCATAGCAGGAGTGGACGAAGCAGAGTCCAGCCAGCGCTTCATCAACCGGGGACGTTTGCTGCATACCCTATTCTCTGCCATCGAAACGGAAAAAGACATTGACAATGCCATCAGCCAGCTCGTCTTTGAAGGTGTGATTGGACGGAGTGAGACGGA
The DNA here is from genome assembly GCF_003603495.1 of Bacteroides sp. AM41-16. NCBI lineage: Bacteria > Pseudomonadati > Bacteroidota > Bacteroidia > Bacteroidales > Bacteroidaceae > Bacteroides > Bacteroides sp. AM41-16. The sequence continues at coordinate 368,999 of NZ_QTNE01000001.1, forward strand.
AGAAGAAATACGCAATCTCACCCAACGCGCTTTCTCCCTGCCTCAAGTCAAGGACTGGTATTCAGGAACGTGGCAGCTATTCAATGAATGCGACATCATCTGGCAGGAAAACGGTGAACTGCGGACACGCCGCCCGGACCGCGTGATGATGCGTGGCGAAGAAATCGTAGTGGTGGACTTCAAGTTCGGAAAGCCAAACAAGAAGTACAACAAGCAGGTGCAGGGATACATGCAACTGCTGGTCCGCATGGGGTATGTCGCAGAAAATATACGGGGTTACTTGTGGTATGTAGAGGAGAACAACATAGAACCGGTATAACTCACTCCCCATCCACTATTAATTATCAATTATCAACTAAATCATGGAAACATTCCTCCAACTGGTCGCCCGCGACCTTTACGCCAAAATAGGAAACGACCTCTCGCGCACCGCCATCGTTTTCCCCAACAAACGTGCCAGTCTGTTCTTCAACGAATATCTGGCAACTGAAACGGACCGCCCTTTGTGGTCGCCTGCCTACGTCAGCATCAGCGAACTGTTCCGGCAACTCTCTCCATTGAAGTCCGGTGACCCTATCCGTCTGGTATGCGAATTGTATAAGGTATTCCGCGAAGAGACCCGCAGCGAAGAAACTCTGGATGACTTCTACTTCTGGGGAGAACTGCTCATCAGCGATTTCGATGACGTAGACAAAAACCTTGTAGATGCCGACAAACTCTTCAGCAACCTGCAAGAACTGAAGAACATTATGGACAATTACGACTTCCTCGACCAAGAACAAGAAGAAGCCATCCGCCAGTTCTTCCAGAACTTTTCCATAGAAAAGCGCACGGAGCTGAAAGCCAAATTCATCTCCCTCTGGGATAAACTGGGCGACATCTACCGCCACTACCGCCGCAATCTTACAGAACTGGGCATCGCCTACGAAGGCATGATGTACCGCAATGTCATGGAGCAACTCGACACCGACCGACTGCGCTACGACCGCTATGTATTTGTCGGCTTCAACGTGCTAAATAGAGTAGAAACCCGTTTCTTCCAGCTCTTGCAGGATGCCGGGAAAGCAATGTTCTATTGGGATTACGACGTGTTCTACACCCGTCTTCCCCTTGAGCAAAAGCCGCCCTATACCCACGAAGCAGGCGAATTCATCCTCCGCAACCTAAAGCTGTTTCCCAACCAACTGCCCGAAACTTCTTTTGATGTACTGCGGAAACCCAAGAACGTACGCTTTATCTCCGCTTCTACCGAAAATGCACAAGCCCGCTACTTGCCGCAATGGATTAGGGGGAATGAAGAATTAAGAACCCCTTCTTCATTCAAAGACACTGCCGTTGTCCTTTGCAACGAATCCCTACTGCTTCCCGTCCTCCACTCCATTCCGGCAGAGGTAAAGAACGTCAACATCACAATGGGATTTCCCCTTGCCCAAACTCCGGTGTACAGTTTTATCAACGCCCTTGTAGAGCTACAGACTACCGGCTACCATGCAGGTACCGGACGATACATCTACGAAACCGTAATCACGCTGCTGAAACACCCTTACACCCGGCAACTTTCCCCCAATGCCGAAACACTGGAAAAACAGCTTACCCGGAACAACCGCTTCTATCCCCTTCCCTCGGAGCTGAAGCAGGACGCATTCCTTGAACAAGTCTTTACACCACAGAACGGCATCGCCGCCCTATGCAGCTACCTCACCGAACTGCTTCGCGAAGTGGCCGTCCTCTACCGCCAGGAAAAAGACGTGGAAGACATCTTCAACCAGCTGTACCGCGAGTCTCTGTTCAAAAGCTACACCCTCGTCAACCGCCTGCTCAGCCTGATAGAGACCGGCGAATTGAGTGGTGTGCGCACAGACACGCTGAAGCGACTGCTGAACCGCTTGCTTACCTCTGCCAACATTCCCTTCCACGGAGAACCCGCCATCGGCATGCAAGTAATGGGGGTGCTGGAAACGCGTAACCTCGATTTCCGCAACCTCATCATGCTCTCCCTCAACGAAGGGCAATTGCCCAAAGCCGGAGGCGACTCCTCCTTCATTCCCTACAACCTGAGGAAGGCCTTCGGCATGACCACCATAGAACACAAGAATGCCGTCTATGCCTACTACTTCTACCGCCTCATCCAACGGGCAGAAAACGTCACCTTATTATATAACATCTCTTCGGACGGACTGAACCGCGGGGAGATGTCCCGCTTCATGCTGCAATTCCTGGTAGAGTCGCCGCACAACATCTCCCTTGAGTACCTTGAAGCCGGACAATCTCCACAACAAGCCCTGGAAATTGAGATTCACAAGACACCGGAGATGTTGCAACAGATGTTCGACGCCTACGACATCCACCGACGTCCCAAAGCGTTCTTCTCCCCCTCTGCCCTCAATGCCTATCTGGACTGCCGGCTGAAATTCTACTACCGATACGTAGCCGGCCTGAAGGCTCTCGATGAAGTAAGCGCCGAAATAGACTCCGCCCTCTTCGGCACCATCTTCCACCGTTCTGCCGAACTGGTGTACAACGAACTGACAACCAACGGACGGGAAATACGTAAAGAAGACCTGGAACAGTTACTGAAAGACGATGTCCGCCTGCAAGCCTATGTGGACAATGCTTTTAAAGAAAAGTTCTTCCATGTGCCCCTTACGGAGCAACCGGAATATAACGGTACGCAGCTTATCCATTCCAAAGTCATTGCCTCTTACCTGCGCCAGCTTCTGCGCAATGACCTGCAATATGCCCCGTTCCGTATGGAGGGTATGGAACAGGACGTCAGAGAAATGATGGAAATAGATACTCCGCAAGGAAAGCTTGCCTTACAGATAGGCGGTACCATCGACCGCCTGGACAGCAAAGGAGACACGCTACGTATCGTGGACTACAAGACAGGCGGTACTCCCAAGACTCCTGAAAATATAGAACAACTGTTTACTCCCGCCGACAACCGTCCCAACTATATTTTCCAGACGTTTCTGTACGCCGCCATCCTCTGCCGCAAGCAATCGCTGAAGGTAGCCCCTTCCCTACTTTACATCCACCGGGCAGCTTCCGAAAGCTACTCCCCGGTCATCGAAATGGGAGCGCCGCGACAACCCAAGGTACCGGTCAACAACTTCGCTTTCTTCGAAGACGAGTTTCGCGAACGGCTGCACGGACTCCTGCAGGAGATATTCAGCCAAGAAGAAACATTCAGCCAAACAGAGGATACCCGGAAATGTGAATATTGCGATTTCCGCAGTCTGTGTAAGAGATAAAAAAACAGACCATCCGTTCATAAGAAACAGATGGTCTGCACGACCGTAACAGACGGTCTATTTGAGTCTGACGGATGGTCTGTTTTACTTCAACGGACCATCCGTTCTATTTTCTTCGTTATCACTTCTTCACCGGAATAGAGAAGCTGAATATGGAGCCTTCGCCTTCCTTGGAAGTAAACCACAGTTTACCGCCATTCTTCACGACAAAATCCTTGCATAGCAACAAGCCCAGTCCCGAGCCTTCTTCGTTGTTCGTGCCGAACGTGCTGAAATGCGTATCAGTATGCAACAACTTCTTCTGCCCCTCCTCGCTGATGCCACAGCCATAATCCTGGACGCTGACAACTGCCATACCATCTACTTCCTCCATCTTCACCAGTACCTCTGAGTTCTCCTTACTGAACTTAATGGCATTACTCAACAAGTTACGGACCACTGTCTTCAGCATGTCAATATCAGCGTTGACCATCATTTTTTCCGGTTTCATCTCGTGGATTCTTATCTTCTTCAGGCTTGCCACCATACTGAAAATCTCAATGACACCGTCTGTCACTTCGACGAGGTCCACATCCTGATAAACCACGTTCAACTTACCGATTTGACTCTTTGTCCATTTCAGCAGGTTATCCAGCAACGAGAACACATCCTCTGTTGTCTGATTGGCCATCGTCAGAAGCTCGTACATTTCGATACCTATTTTCTCAGCCGGTAAGTTCAGTATCAGCATGTTCAGCACCATCTTTATGGAACCCATAGGAGAGCGCAGGTCATGGGCAATCACCGAATAAAGCTTGTCACGCCCGGCAATGGTACGTTGCAGTTCTTCCGTTTTACTCAAAATCAGCCGCTTGGCAGCTACCAAAGATATTTGGTGGGTAACCCGGATAATCAGTTCCTCCTTATTGAAAGGCTTGGAGATGAAATCATTCGCTCCTACTTGAAAACCTTTCACAATATCTGCCGTACTATTCAGTGCAGTCAGAAAGATGATCGGAATCTCAGCAGTCTGCGGATTTGACTTTAAATGTTGAGCTACTTCAAAACCACTCATGTCCGGCATCATTACATCAAGCAAAACCAAGTCAGGATTTTCCTTTTCCACCTGCTCCAACGCCTGCCGCCCGTTACTCGCAGTAGCAATTGCGAATTTCTCGTTTGTCAAAAGCACTTTCAACAATAAAACGTTTGACATCACATCGTCAACGATGAGGATCTTGTACTCGGAAGGATTTATTTCCATGTTCATCTTTCTATATTGTTTTTCCCGTTATCAAAATTACTATTTAGTTAGGAACGATATTCCTTAAAATACTCTATTATATACTGTAAACCCTCTTCCAGCTCTATAGTCGGTTCCCAGCCCAACTTTTCCTTTGCCAGAGTGATGTCCGGCTGACGCTGTTTGGGATCGTCATGAGGCAGTGGCTTGAAAATCAGTTTCGACTTGGAATTCGTCAGCCTAATGACCTTTTCTGCCAGTTCCAATATGGAGAATTCATTCGGATTTCCCAAGTTTACCGGACCGATAAAATCGTCCTCCGTGTTCATCATCCGCACCATACCTTCTATACAGTCATCTACATATTGGAAACTTCGCGTCTGATTACCCGAACCGTATATCGTAATATCCTGGTTCTGCAATGCTTGAACCACGAAATTGGAAACCACCCGTCCGTCATTCGGCAACATCCGAGGACCGTACGTATTGAATATACGGATAATCTTGATCCGCACTCCATTCTGGCGGTGATAATCCATAAACAATGTCTCGGCACAACGCTTCCCTTCATCATAACAAGAACGGAGGCCAATTGGATTTACATTTCCCCAATAACTTTCCACTTGGGGATGAATAACGGGGTCACCGTACACTTCGCTGGTAGAAGCCTGCAATATCTTGGCATTCGTCTTTTTGGCCAGTCCCAGCATATTGATGGCGCCCAATACAGAAGTCTTGATGGTTTTAATGGCATCATATTGGTAGTGGATGGGAGAAGCAGGACAAGCCAGATTATAGATTTCGTCCACATCTGCCTCATAAGGGGTTTCCACATCATGCAGTACAAATTCAAAGCGGGGATTGCTCTTCAGATGAGTGATATTTCCTTCCGAACCGGTGAAAAGATTATCCAGACAAATCACCTGATGCCCGTCGTTTATCAATCGGGTACAAAGATGAGAACCTATAAAACCAGCACCGCCACTAACCAAAATTTTCTTCATGTAATGTTTTTTATAGTGCCTTAAAGCACATAGGACCTATTCTGTTTGTTTTGATGCTGACAAATGTAGGCGATTTGACTAAATTATGCAAGTTTGCAACGAAATATTTCACTTGTTAATGAATATAAAGAGGCAGATTAAAAAATCCACCCCTGAAATATTCATTTATTTATCCGCCACATACTCTTCTTTCTTATCCGGAATGCTGAAGTTCTTGTTCGCAAACAAGTCTGCCAGACCCGAAATTTGCTTTAAACGCAACACTTCGTCGCGATCCATTCCGATATTCTTCATTATCCATTCATCAGACATACCGGCTCTGTCCAATTCCGCAACAATATGGCACATCAACTCGATATTATGCGTACCACGGGCACGATTATGACGGATAGTGGACGCCATACGGTTGGAAAGTTCCTTGTCAATCACGACCACGGGAAGCAACCCGTTTTCGCGCTGATAAATTCTTTTGGATGTCTTCAACACCTGATAACGGTGGTAACCGTCCACCAGGATGTAGTTATCCTCTTCCTCATCATAGTAACAGACACAAGGCATGGTGAAACCATCTTCCCAGATGGAAAGCTCCAGAAGCTTCATTTCGGGCGGTGCCACTACATTCGGATTGTAATCGTTTGCTTGTATTTTCTCTATTGGAATTGCCTTTACATTATATACCGGACTTTTATCTACGCTCATAACATCATATTTTTGAATTGTTCCATTATCTTGTCTCTTTTGTATGCCTCTTCCTTGTTCAAGGCAAAACCCATGTACTTGCAGGCATGGTCATTCTTCAGGATGCATATGCACATCCGCTTATAAGTGGGAATTTCCCGGAATTCCGCGATGTCAATATCATCCAGATAATCCATGCGCACCGGCTTCTTGTTTGTCTTGTAATTCGTGGTATTTATCACTTCAATGGACACTCCTGCATCCCTCAGCTTCTGGATGGTCTCGTCAGCCAGACAGCCCCCTTTTGTACGCCAGAATTCAATGCTGACGGTAAGCTTTTTCAAGTAGTTCCTCCGGGTCTCTTCCGGCAAGGTGGAAAGCAGGAACTGCATAAAGCCTTTCCACGTATACCCTTCGGGCAGTCGGACCGTCTGCCACCCCATAGCACGCGTCCCTCCGTAAATACCGGTAAAGTTCACCCCGTTGACCCGCCCTATCATTCTTCCCCAAGTATTCGGGTCGATGACACGATACAGCTTCAGGCTCTCTTGTGCCTCACAAAGAAAAGGGCTTGCCACACGCTGGCGTTCGATATTGACTCCGGCTTTATAATATAGGTCATACAAATGGTTATAGTCAAAGCCGAATTTGCCATTGGCCGTCCAGATATCCGTCGTCTTCCAATCATAAATGGGATAAGCATTGAAAATGTCATTGCCTATCTTCGAGGTCCAGCGGTAATTGTGGTACATCTGATACTTCCGGTTCAGATGGATGCTGCGCCAGCGGTTAAAACTCTCTTGCGTACGGATGCCTATGAGAAAGCAGGCACGCACTCCATCCTTCTTCTCATGCAGCCATTTGGCAAAGTGCATCTGGAACTCATAATCCCACATTTCGGGAGTGTAGAAAGGAAACGTCTCTTTAGTGAGGCAGCCTTTCGGCATCTTCCTTACCCAAATGTCCTCCAAATCCTCCTGCCACGGACGCCAGTAACTCTGGTACATCGACGTACAAGTCGTTACACGGAAAGGCACACAAACACGATACACCTCCAATATATCCTTATTCGCCTCCAATACCCGGTCCACATAATCAATGGTCATGCTGTACTGTATCTCATAGTCCATATGGAATACACACAGTTTACGGTTCAGCCGGTTCCGGCGGATATAGTCTATGCACAAATTCAGCAACACTCCACTATCTTTTCCTCCCGAAAAAGAGACGCATATCGTGTCAAATTCCCTAAAAATCACATCAAGACGTTCTTGCGCCAGTTCATACACATTTTTGGGTGCAGCCATAATTATCAGTTTTTCTTCATTTTCACATAACGGGTCCATACCTTGTCTTCCAAAAAGCCCAGCTCGCTGAAGACATCCCTATCTTCAACAAAGCTAACAGCCGTCAGACTACTCTCCTCGCCCTGCTTCTCAAGTACCTTTTCCAGAAGCAATTTTAGCGTGTCAACATTCCTTTCCTTAATATAATAGTTGTTGATGACACATTCATACTTCTTGTGCTCCACCGGCACAAAACCTACAACATGTTTATTATCCAGAGCAACAAACCACTCGTACTCTTCCGATGTCCGGAAAGGGTAATTGTAGTTCTGTTTCAGCACTTCCGGGCTCATAACCAAAGGGGCTACAAGCTCGTACAGCTTTTTATCCGTACCATGTAATTGCACTATCTGTATCATATCTACATTTATATTATTTGTAATTACGTGTTAAAGATAAAGCTTATTTACGACGGAATATTCTCCTTTTAAATAGATTTAAGAATATAGCCCTGTAATATAAAATATTAATAAATAAATATTATCCCCCTAATTTGTATATGTTGATTAATTTGGGTTTCTTTGCAAAAGAAAGTCACCCGAAGAGAAATAATGAAATATTTACTGCTTTTTATGACCTTTGCCAAGATAGGAATGTTCACTATCGGTGGCGGATACGCTATGATACCTCTCATTGAACGGGAAATCGTAAAAAAGAGATGGATGAGTAAAGAAGATTTCATGGAAATGTTTGCGTTGACCCAGTCACTTCCCGGTGTTTTTGCTGTCAATATATCCATATTCGTCGGCTACAAGCTGCATAAAGTAAAAGGTAGCCTGGTGTGTGCACTTGCCACAATCCTCCCCTCTTTTGTCATCATGATGCTGATAGCCATGTTCTTCGCTCATTTTCAGGACAACCAGGTGATGATACGCATCTTTAACGGTATCCGTCCGGCAGTAGTCGCACTGATTGTGATACCCTGCATTTCGGCTGCACGGGCACTGAAGCTGAAGTATTGGCAACTGGTGCTTCCAGCCATCGCCACCATACTCATCTGGCAATTCGGGCTATCCCCCGTATACATTGTCCTTGCAGGAATTGCAGGAGGAATGCTCTATACATTATGGTTAAAAGATAAACTGAGAAAATTACAGATATGATTTATTGGCAGCTGATATTGGTATATCTAAAAATCGGAATGTTCGGTTTCGGAGGCGGTTACGCCATGTTGTCCCTCATCCAATATGAGGTGGTGGACCACCATCACTGGCTCACCCTGCAACAATTCACGGACGTAGTGGCCATCTCGCAGATGACGCCTGGTCCGATAGGCATCAACAGTGCCACCTATGTGGGCTATGCAGTTACTCAAAGCGTGTGGGGAGCTGTCGTGACCACCATTGCAGTATGTCTTCCCTCGTTCATCCTGGTATTGCTCATCTCTTACTTCTTCGTGAAATGCAAGGACAACAAATACATCAAGGCGGCAATGTCGGGACTGCTGCCCATGTCCGTATCATTGATAGCTGCTGCTGCCCTATTGCTGATGAACAAGGAAAATTTCATAGATTACAAAAGCATACTTATCTTTGCAGCCGCTTTCGGCGTGACGTGGAAGTGGAACCTCCACCCTATCTTACTGATAATCCTTGCCGGAGTCGCAGGCTTCCTTCTATATTGAAGAAGCGGTAGAGACGGATACCATCTTGCGGGCATATGCCCACACCACGCAATAGGCAACCAGCGGTACGATGAACGCCCACACCATCGTCGTATGGTCTGCCACCAGTCCCATCAACAGCGGACCTACCACGCCTCCCACGGGAGACATCATCAGGAAAGAGGAAGCCCTCTTGGTATGGTTGCCCAGCCCGCGCAAGGAAAGTGCAAAAATCGTGGGAAACATAATAGCCTCAAATGCATATCCGCACAACAGAGCTGCAAGCGACACCATTCCTACATCCAGCAACACCAACAAGGTAGTCATCACAGTGCCCGTAGCACAAACCAGCAACATCTTCTCGGCACGCACACGTCCCATAATCCAGCTACCGGCAAAACGTCCTAACATAAATAATCCCAGTCCACCGAAAGAAAGCACTACGGAAGCTTCGCGGGCATTCATCCAATTCTGCTCCACCACGTAATTGATGAAGAAGCTGTTGATGGAAATCTCGCCGACCTCATAGGCAAACAAGGCTATCAGCCCGAAAATGAAAAGCCGGTGTGACCACAATCCGACCTTATTACCAGCTTCGTCCACCTCCACACTATGTTCAATCTCGGGCAACTTGATTCTTGAAAAGACCAGCGCTACCAGCAACACAATTACCCCCATGCAGATATAGGGCAATGCGACATTACCCGAGCCCGTCTGCCCATCCTTCGAGAAGAGTAGCAGTCCAGCCAGTACCGGTGCACAGATACATCCCAGACCATTGAAGGATTGTGCGAAATTCAGTCGGCTGGCAGCAGTTTCCTTTGCGCCCAATTCTGTGGCATAAGGATTGGCGGCAGTTTCAAGAAACGTCAGTCCGCAACCTATCACGAACAATGCAAACAAGAAAAGATTAAAAGACAGATAATGCTGCCCGGGGATAAAGAGCAGCGAACCGATGCCGTAGAGCAACAGACCGAATACCACACCCCGGCGATATCCGAAGCGACTGATGAAAAGTCCTGCAGGAATGGCCATGATGAAGTATCCCATATACATCGTCATCTGTATAAAGGCCGAATGTGTCTTCGTAATATCCAGTATCTCTTGAAAGTGCTTGTTCAGTACATTCAGAATGGCATGGGCAAATCCCCACAAAAAGAAAAGAGAGGTAATCAAAATGAAGGGCACAAGGTATTGTCCGCCCACCAATGGTATTCGTTTCTGTTTCATAATATGATAATTCCAGACAATCGTTGCAAGGCGATTGATAATTGCGGGTGCAAAGATAAACAAAACTCCCGGTCTTTACCCAACATTTTCCTATTCGCTATTGTACGGAGCAACTTTTTCTCTAACTTTACTGCCATCATACAATGTTAAGCCATGAAAAATGCCATCCCACGATACAATTTCTACAAAACTAAGTACGGAAGCGAACTTCTGATAGATGTCGTTGATTTGCAGTATACCCGGAAATTCTTGACCCAGGGAAAAGTACATATTCTGACCTACTATGACATCACCTTCATCACAGAAGGAGAAGGAGAATTCACTATCGGTAACCGGACACACTTGGCAGCTCCCGGTGATGTATTCTTCTCCAAACCAGGTGAGGTGCGCAGTTGGGACACAGACCGTATCGGCAACGGTCATGCTCTAATTTTTGAGGATACCTTTTTGACCTCTTTCTTCAAAGACCCACTATTCGTGCAGCACCTCCCGTTCTTCCGAATGGGAAAAATGGTAGACAAACTCCAACTGCCGAACGGGCTCTATGCACGAATACTCCAACTTCTGCACGACATAAAGGTCGAAATCGACTCCTTCCACCCACACGATACGGGCATATTACGCGCCTTACTTTACGAGGTCCTCATGCTACTCAACCGTGTCTACCGCACCTCTATCCCTCCGGAGACGGGTAAGGAGCCACATAAAGATATCAGCAGCTTCCACCTCAGCCGATTCTTCGAATTGGTTGGGGAGCACTTCCGGGAGCAGCATTCTGTACAATTCTATGCCGATAAACTATGCATCACTCCCAACTATCTGAACGAAATCCTCTCTTCGGCCATAAACATCAACGCCAAGCAGTACATACTCAACAAGGTTACAGACGAAGCCCAGCGTCTGCTCACCTACACCGACCTCCCCATTTCAGAAATAGCCTCCGAACTCCATTTCTCAACCGTCTCCTACTTTGTACGTAGTTTCCGACAATGTATAGGGTATACTCCCCTCGCCTACCGGAAAATGGAGAAACCGTGAAAAGTGACATATCCTCCTTCTTTTTTATTGTACAAAAGTTCCACTTACCGGCTATCTTTGCCCTTGAAACAATAACCCATAAAAAAAACAAACAATGAGAGATGCAGAAAAAACAGTAGGAAACATGATTGACAAGGAAAAAACCATCTTTGTCGGTTCGGTGGATGCCGAAGGCTTTCCCAACATCAAGGCCATGTTGCAAACCCGCAAAAGGGAAGGGATCAAACACATTTACCTATCAACGAACACCTCGTCGATGCGCGTTTCGCAATTTCTCAAAAATAACCGGGCATGCCTTTACGTCTGCAACACACGCTTCTTCAAGGGCGTAATGCTGCGCGGCACGATGGAGATACTGACGGACAGCACCAGTAAGGAAATGATATGGCAGGAAGGCGACACTATGTACTACCCCGAAGGAGTGACTGATCCCGATTATTGTGTCCTGAAGTTCACCGCCTTCGCCGGTAGGTATTACAGCGGATTTAAATCAGAAGACTTCACGATAGAATAAACGGGCCATCCGTTCCAGTCCATCAGCAAGCAGAGCCCGGGGACAAGCGATATTCAGCCGGATAAAGCCCTCTCCACCGGGACCGTACATCGTACCGGAATTGACCATCAGATGCTGTTGTTCTTGCAAACGCAAGGCGACAACATCTGAGCTGATACCGGAAGCACGGCAGTCTATCCAAACCAAATAAGTTCCTTCGAGTGGCAGCACGGGATATTGTGGTAACCGTTCCTTGAAAAAGCAGCAGAGGTATTCGTAATTCCCCCGCAGATATTTCCGCAAGGCATCGAGCCATTCCCCACCTTCGTTGTAAGCTGCCATTGTGGCGATTACGCCGAACGGATTGACGTCGCATACCTCGTTGATGTTAATGGCTCTGTCAATACGGCGGCGCACCTCTTCATCGGCTGCGATGATATTGGCGATTTGCAACCCGGCAAGGTTGAACGCCTTACTCAGCGAAACGCAAGTGACGGAATTTTGCAAAAAGCGTTCGGACAAGGAGGCAAAGGGTGTGTAGTCATATCCTTCGTAAGTCAGTTCACAATGAATCTCATCCGCCACGACAAACACCTCATTCCGTAAACAAATATCACCTATATGCTGCAGTTCTTCCGGAGTCCAGACCCGTCCGACCGGATTGTGAGGATTGCACAGCAGCAGGATTTTTGCTTTCGGATCGGAAGCTTTCCTTTCAAGATCGGCAAAGTCGATTACGTAGCGGCCATCCTGATAAACGAGATTATTGGCAAACAACTCGCATCCGTCATTACGGATAGATGAGTAGAAACAATTATAGGCAGGAGTCTGAACGATGACTTTATCACCCGGCATGGCCAAGGCTTTGATAATGGCTGACAGAGCCGGCACGACACCACTCGTATAGATAATCCACCGGGAATCAACCTGCCAGCGATGCCGGTCATCGAACCACCGGACAACCGCATCATAATAGGCTTCGGGTACTTTTGTATAACCGAAAATACCGTGCGCCACCCGCTTTTGTAAGGCATCGATAATAGCGGGTGCTGTACGAAAATCCATATCCGCCACCCACATGGGCAGTACATTCTCCTCTTCGGGAGTATCCCATTTATAAGAATTCGTCCCGCGACGCGAGATGATTGTATCGAAATCGTATTTCATAATTTATAAATCCAGTTACCATCCCAAAGCCTCAACTCACAATCGGCAGGCGCCTTTATATTTTCGTCGAGAATGATTTCCCCATAGCTTTCGGCAGTGATACAGCCTGTCCGTGGATTCTTCACCCCGCCTATTGTTCCTTTGATGGTTGCCTGCACCGAACTATATTCAAAAGCCCGGTCGCAGTCGGGACCAAAGGTGCAATTCTCCAGTACGAGGTCGTGGGCATAGCAGAGCGGTTGCTCACCGGTTATATGGCAATTCACCAACCGGAGATTGTGCGAATGCCAGCCGAGATATTCGCCGTTGAGTTCAGAATCGTAGATTGTCACATTCTCCACCTCCCAGAAGGCATCCTTCGTAGTGATTTTGGCATTGCGCAACTCCACATTCTTCACATACTGGAAAACGTACTTGCTGTCGCTTTCCAATCCGTCTATGCGGATGTCGCTGCTGAACATGAACGGATAAGTTCCTCCATGCAGTTTCAGATTTTTGATATTCAGATTTTTACAACGCCAGAACACCTCATTGGCATCGTTTATCTCTACATTCTCTATTTCGATGTCATGCATCTCGCGAAACATTTTGGGTGCATCGATACGCGTATCAGTCATTTTCAGATGGTCGGAATACCACAGTGCCGAACGCCCGCCGACATCGAAAAAACAACGGTCGATAACAAATCCGTGAACATGCCAGAAGGGATAATTTCCTTCGAACCGACAATCAACAGCTTCGATGTTGCTGCATTCCTTGATGGCTGATTCTCCAGCACGGATAACTACATTCTCCATACGTAAGTCATGCGATTCGAACAAAGGTCTTTCTCCGCCAAATGCTGTATTTGATATTATTTTCATCTTGTTTTCAATTTTATTATTCTATTCTCTTTATCAATTTTGCGGGGACACCACCTACTATTGTATTTGCTTCCACATCTTTCGTCACGACCGCTCCAGCTCCCACCACAGCATTGTCACCAATTGTCACTCCTTGAAGAATCGTTGAATTAGAACCTACCCAGACATTCTTGCCTAGTACAATTGGTGCCGGATAGGTAGTTTGGCGTTCAGCCGGAGGCAAACCATGATTGAGCGTTGCAAAGACTACATTATGCCCAATTTGGCATCCGTCGCCGATTATCACACCACCATGGTCTTGAAAATGACAGCAGGCATTAATAAATACGCCTTCGCCCACTGTTATATTCTTCCCGAAATCGGCATAAAACGGCGGAAATACCCGGAACGATGACGGAACTTGATAACCGAACAATTCGGATAGCAACTCACGTACTTCGTCCGGCGTATAGTATGCGGTGTTCAGCCGGAAAGTGATACGCCTGGCTTCACTGCTCATTTCGTCCATAAAACGGTGTATCTCCTCCGTATTAAGCGCTTGACGCGTCTTTACATATTCTTTAAATTCGTTCGTAGTCATAATTTCTCCTATTTAATTTTTATTACCAAATTAATGATAATGCAAAAATAGGCGGTATCCGTCATATGCCGTGTAGATAAATCCCCGGTATCTATACCCAAATTACGGATTATGCTGTCCCCTCCAGCTACTAAATCATAGCTCCATAAAACAAAAACTCCCGTAATCGCTTGAATTACGGGAGTGTGGGTGGTGTTATTTAAGTTTATCGTATTCTTCATCCGTCACCGGCTCTAGCCATTCATTAGAAGTATCCTCACCGGGAACTTCGAAAGCAAGATGGGCAAACCAACCATCAGAAGCAGCACCGTGCCAATGCTTCACATTTGCAGGGATATGGATAACCGTACCGGGTAGAATCTCTACTGCCGGCTTGCCTTCTTCTTGATACCACCCACGACCGGCAACACCGATAAGCATCTGTCCACCGCCTTTAGTAGCACGGTGTATGTGCCAGTTATTGCGGCAACGAGGCTCGAAAGTGACGTTAGAGACGGAAACCTGCTCACGTGAAACGGGAGCAAGATAGCTGTTACCTATGAAGTACTGTGCGTATGCTGTGTTCGGTTCTCCAATGGGGAAAATCATTTCACGCTGGAACGCGGCTTTGGTATCTTCACCGGCGGTGTCCTCTGCCCATACGCCTTTGGCCAGATTAAACGCTGCCCACGCTTTGGACCAACCGGCATAGAATCCGATATGGGTGATGATTTCAGCAATCTCCGTACGGGTGATGCCGTTCTTTTTTGCCGACTGAAGGTGGAACACGAGCGAATTATCCGTGATTCCTTGACTGATAAGAGAAGTTATAGTTACCAAACTACGGTCACGCAGACCGAGTTTGTCGGTGCGGCTCCAGACCTCGCCAAAGAGGACATCGTCGTTTAGTTCCGCAAATTTAGGAGCAAACTCACCCAACTGGGTGCGTCCTGCTGTCTGTACTATCTTTTCTTGTGCCATAACATTGAGTGTTAAAATGCTGAATACTGAAATTAAAAAAATCTTGTTCATAGTCGTTCTATTTATTGCATGAAGTTATTGAGCTTGTTAGCCGGATTAAGTGGCGTCTGGTCAGACAAGACCAATGATTTGACCATGTGCAACGTTCCTTGCTTGTATTTCTGAAAGTGTTCTGATGCAATATGTTTTTCATAAGCCGCATGGCTCGCATAGGTTTCGAGAATAGTCACCTTACAGGGATTCTCCTTCTCGCCGACCGCATACATAGTCAGTACGCCCGATTCGGTACGCAGAGAGATTTCGCCTACTTCGGTTGCGTATTTCATATACTCGTCGAGATACTGCGGATAAACCTCGATTTTCGACAACCGCACGATACCGTCAGCACTCATCGGCTCTTTGGCGCACATACCCGGCTGCTTATCCAGATTCAGGCATTTGCCGATAATCTCTCCCGTGGCAAGGTAGGAATAGGTCGGAAATTCAAACAATACGGGTTTCAGCTTCGTATAGTCAAGTTTCCCGTTATTATCAAGCACTTCAGGAGCAGCGTATGTATTGACTATCGCACAAATGAAATTGTCGAAACCTTCAGTTTCATAGATGTCTACCACCTCACACTCCATGGTGAGGGGTGATGCGTCTATAACGGGGGTACCGTTTTCGCCAATATGGTAGGCAAACACCTCCGACTTATCGACCGTCGCACCGCTTACACTTCCCACATAGTCAGCTTTCGGCAATATTTCACGACTCACTAGATTGACGGAAAGTCGTTTTGAGTCCTTTATCCCTTGATTAGTGTAATGGCTTTTACTCATGCTGATGAGTATCCGCTCATGTCCAATAACACCCGTATGCCCTACCACTAGCCAGTTTACTTTCCCTTCAACCTCCGCCCCAACAACCGTCATCGGCTTGGGATAGAGCGCCAACAGATTTCCGAGATTTTTCTTGTTCGTTTCCATTATATTGGGTTGAACGGTGTTCTCCTTTACGGGAATACTGCACGACATTATGACAAGCAGTGACAGAACTCCTAAAATTGTTTTTGCCATACGCTATATTACTCTATTTTTCTTGTTAAACTTCTGATGACAAAGGTACCGCGATAGCACAAGCGAAGGTGTATATGATTTACGGATATTTGTACCCGAATTCCCGATTATACCGCAAGAAAGTTCAAGTTCATCAGATGAGTATAGTAAGACTGGCAGAAATCCCACGAATAATCCCACGCATGATTTTTTTTTAATCGTTATTCTTGCCGATACAGAAAACAAAAAAAGCTCTGAAATCCTTGAATTTCAGAGCTTTGCTTTAATTTATTATTTACTTTCGCGGTGCGTACGGGACTCGAACCCGTGACCCCATGCGTGACAGGCATGTATTCTAACCAACTGAACTAACGCACCATTATTTCATTCTTTCGTTGCTATCTCTCTCGATTGCGGTTGCAAAGGTAGACAAAATTCTTATATCTGCAATAGCTTGAAAGAAAAAAAATCATCTTTTTTTTAACATAGCTTGATTATAAGAGATTTATGTTACCTTTGCAAAACTAAATTAATATTGAAATCATGAGAAATACTCCTATTGAACGTAAGTTGATAGATGAAACTATCGCAGATTTTCATATCACAGACTTTGCCAAAGCAACCATCCGTGAAGTAAAAGCCATTGCAGCCAATGCCGAAGCGGCATCGGGTGTGGAATTCATAAAAATGGAAATGGGTGTACCCGGACTCCCCCCCTCAGCCGTCGGCGTAAAGGCCGAGGTGGAGGCATTGCAGAATGGTATTGCCAGCCTCTACCCGGACATTAACGGACTTCCCGCCTTGAAAGAGGAAGCAGCACGTTTTATCAAAGCCTTTATCAATGTAGATGTAGCCCCCGAAGGTTGTGTACCAGTTACCGGCTCCATGCAAGGAACTTTCGCTTCATTCCTCACATGTAGCCAGTGCGATGAGAAAAAGGATACCATTCTCTTCATCGATCCCGGTTTCCCGGTACAGAAGCAGCAGTTGGTCGTGATGGGACAGAAATATGAAACCTTTGACGTATATGACTACCGTGGCGACAAGTTGAAAGCGAAGCTGGAAAGTTACCTCAGCAAAGGCAATATCTCCGCCATCGTCTATTCCAATCCCAACAACCCCAGCTGGATTTGCCTGAAAGAAGAAGAGTTGCGCATCATCGGCGAACTGGCAACCCAATATGACGTCATTGTGTTGGAAGACCTCGCCTACTTTGCCATGGACTTCCGCCAAGACTTGAGCAAACCGTTCCAAGCGCCTTACCAACCTTCTGTGGCACACTATACGGACTATTACGTGCTGCTCATTTCCGGTTCCAAAGCTTTCAGCTATGCCGGTCAACGTATCGGTGTCAGCTGCATTTCGGACAAACTGTATCACCGGGCCTATCCCGGGCTGACACAACGCTACGGCGGCGGCACCTTCGGCACAGTATTCATCCACCGCGTACTCTATGCACTCTCCTCCGGCACCAGCCACTCTGCTCAGTATGCTCTTGCCGCCATGCTTAAAGCAGCTAATGAAGATCAATACAACTTTCTTGATGAAGTGAAAGTATACGGTGAACGTGCCCGCCGCCTGAAAGAAATCTTCTTGCGCCACGGTTTCCACTTGGTATACGACAATGATTTGGGTGATCCCGTTGCCGACGGTTTCTATTTCACCATCGGTTACCCGGGCATGAGTAGCGGAGAACTTGCGCGGGAACTAATGTACTACGGTGTAAGCGCCATTTCACTGGTGACCACCGGAAGCCATCAGGAAGGATTACGTGCCTGCACTTCCTTTATCCAAGACCATCAGTACGACCAGTTGGACGAACGTATGGCAATTTTTGCCGAGAATCACCCCATCCAATAAAAAATATCCCTATATAATAATAAGGTATCTCTACCAGTTGATGCCGGTATCCCACCACAATCGGGTACCGGCATTGTCATCTCCACCCAGTGCCTCTACCAAAGCGGCATACTGCTCGGCATTCTCCGTCTTCAGTCCGCCGGGAAAGTTCAGACGGCGAATCATTGTCTCAGTATCTATACACCCGTCTTTACTGTGATTAAAGCGCACGGGGAATAGCCGGGGATACCCCGTCCGGCGCTGTTCCGCCCAAGCTTCACACCCTTCAGGAAACATGGCAATCCATTTTTGGGTAATAATCTTCTC
Organism: Bacteroides sp. AM41-16; assembly: GCF_003603495.1. Classification (NCBI taxonomy): domain Bacteria; kingdom Pseudomonadati; phylum Bacteroidota; class Bacteroidia; order Bacteroidales; family Bacteroidaceae; genus Bacteroides; species Bacteroides sp. AM41-16. The sequence continues at coordinate 387,640 of NZ_QTNE01000001.1, forward strand.
CAGTTTCGTATCCCTATCCGCTGACTCCAGCCAGCGTGGCGAAACTTGGCAACGGGCGGTAATATCATTCTCCATATCGTAGGTATCCACAAAATCGGCAGGCAACAAGTCGCTCTCCAGATAAGCGTCGGACTGCAAGATGCCATACTGACGGAAAGAAGCCATTACCCCTTCTTCATAGCAGGTTTTCGCCGACTCATCGGTCCATCCCCGTAGGGCAGCCTCGGCACGCAGGAACCAGACTTCTGCTGCCGGCATCAACACTGCATCAGTCTGCTGGGTGACTTTCAATTTTGAGAGTGTATTATAATAGTTATGTGCAAAGCATGTACCCTGACGAATGCCGCGATACTCGCCTGCAAACTGTTCATCCTGGCAAGTGGCAAAATAGATTTCACGACGGGGATCTTCATATCCGTTCAGTATGGACTCCATCGGCGCTCCCATATAAGCTTCATTCCAAACAAGGTTTATCTCGCCCAACGGATTGGTATATCCACTCGCCGTGGAAACCGCCACCGACTCGTCCGCCTCCCGAATGACTCCGTATTCATTATCCATCGCTTTACGGAATTCCGTTTTTGCCTTCTCCGGACTGGCTACCGCAATGCGCATGGCAAGCCGCATCCTCAACGAGTTGGCAAACTTTATCCAAGAGTCATAATCACCGTCCAACAACATATCGAAACGCGCAAACTCCGAAGCTCCCGGATGCTCGACAATATAATCGGAAAGTACAGCTACAGCCGTATCGAGTTCACAGAAAAATGCATTATAGACCTCTTTCTGCGTGTCGGGCATATAACGGGCTTCGGGATCGGCAAAATGACTATACACAATAGGGCCGTAATAGTCCGTGACACGGTGCATCACTTCCACCTTCAGTATCTTGGTAATGCCGAAAAAGGCAGGCATACGGTCACGTGTGGCATTCTCCGACTGATATATCTGCGGGAAAACATACTCATAGGTATGTCCCCACATGGCGCTGTTCCATCCATCCTGCAAGTTGTAGTCCGAATTGTGCGAACCTCCATTCAGAGGCTTGGCATCGTGCATGTAACCGCTGAACATGTCGGCATTCAAATTCTGGGTCAATTGAAAAGGCCAGTTCTTCCCCTTTCCGTAGTCGTAATTGAAATAGATGCCTTGCTGGATGATTCCAAGACGGATGCCATGTTCGTTATAGTCGGCCTGCAAGTCCTCGTCCGTCACGCCGGACTTGTCCGTATTGATTTCCTTAAAGTCTCCCGTACAAGCCAGAAACACGAAAACCATGCCAATCAGTACTATAATCCTCTTCATATCAAGTCTCCCTCCCCCTCTTAAAATTCACACTTCAAAGAAAATCCCCAACTACGCGTGGTAGGCATACCGTAGACTTCAATTCCCTGGTTATCGTTGCCCGTAGAGAGTACCAGGTCAGGGTCGAAAGGCGCCTTTTTGTAGAAGAAGAACAAGTTGCGTCCAGAAAAGGACAGTTGTGCCCGCTTGAGGACTTTGGTCTTTTCCATCCAGGCTGCAGGCAGTTGGTAGCCCACGGACAGCTCACGCAGCCTGATGTTCGTGGCATCATACATATAATATTCCGTCACCCCGGCCCGTCCGCCTACAACATTCTTATAAAATCCTTTCACATTATCTATCCGGTTACCTTCAAGCATTACATAACCTTTGTCTCTGGCCCGGGCCGTGACTTCAGAAACGCCATACATATCCATATCCGCCTGCGTCTGGGACAAAATATCGCCTCCAAAGCGACAATCCACCAGAAAATAGAAAGAAAAATTCTTGTAAGACAGCATATGATTCCAGCCCAGCATCAGTTTTGGATTGGCATTGCCCACTTTCACCGTATTGCCATCACCTTCCACCAAAGGCATGCCGGTATTGTCTCCTTCCGTGCCGTAAACGATATTGCCCACATCGTCACGTACAAAAGCTTTTCCGTAGATGTCACCGATAGAGCCCCCTTTCACCAATTTCATGGCATAACTGGACGAGAAGCTGGTAGGACCGTAAAGAAACTCCTTCAGCGCTTCGTGCAGTGAAATTATCTTGTTGCGGTTGGTGGAGAAGTTTACCTCTGTTTTCCACTTGAAATGGTTTGTCAGCAAAGGAACGGCATCCAATGAAACCTCCCACCCCACATTCTGTATATTACCCGCATTGACATAACGGTAGGCATATTTATCGCCCGACAGAGTGGGAAGCTTGAAGAACTGGTTCCGGGTATTCGTCTTATAGAAAGTGGCATTCAAACCAATGCGGTTCTTTAAAAAACGCGCTTCTATACCCGCCTCAAAGGAATGCGTCATCTCCGGTTCCATATCCTTGAACGGCGCGGCATCACTTGCCAGGAACTCTCCACCCGCCGTGATATGCGAGGAAGGATTTGTGATGAACATGGGAATATCATTGCCCACCATGCTGTATGCCCCCCTTATCTTTGCCAGTGACACCCATCGGGGTAAAGTCATCAGCTTATTGAATATCAGCGAAAATCCCACGGAGGGATAGAAGAACCCGCTTTTCTCATGAGATGTATAAGCCAGCGTGGAAGACCAGTCATTACGGGCCGACAAATCAAGATAGACAAACTCGTTGTAGCCCAGTTGTGCCGTCGCAAACAAGGACTGCAATTGGCGCCGCGCATCAATCTTCTGGTCCAGCCCAGCGGAACCATTCATGATGATATTGGCCAGATTGAACACATTGGCATATTTCAGCGAAGCTGTTTTAGAGTCATAGCGGGTGGAGTTCACTGTCTTGTCATTGATACTGGCACCGAGCGCCGCGTTGAGAGAGAATGCATCCCACTGCTTTTTCATCATCAGTATGGCGTCTCCGTAATATTGGGTTTCCTGATAGTCCATCTCGATATAACGCCCATTGGCTCCCGCTAACGCCGGAGCGGTAGAGGCATAGAACTGCTGGCGCACCTTGTCGTTAATATAGTCTACATTGCCACGGGCCTGCAGGCTTAACCAATCGTTTATCTTCAGATTGGCAGATAAGGAGACTATGACATGCATACGGTTCTCCTTGCTCAATATGCGATTGGTAATCCAGTAGGGATTCTGCTCAAAATCCTCGTAGGAGGTATGCCAATTCTGTATGTTCAGGTTTCTACCCTCATCATAAACCTCGAAGTTCTCCTTATAATAAGAAATATCCTCACCCCGTGGAAAACGGTAGAGCCCCACCAAAGGATTCATGTAGAAACCACCCACGGTAGGCTTGTTCTTCACCACCTGGCGCATCAAGTTCATACTGCCATCTAACTTCAGACGGGAATTCAACAGAACGGAAGTCTCTCTGAAAGTGAGGTTGTGCTTCGAAAGGTTATGTTTCCCAATGATGCCATGCCCCGTAGTATTAGCATAGGAGAAATAGTTCTGCAACTTCTCATTGCCGTGACTCAAGGAGATGGAAGTTATGGAGGTGACACCAGTAGAGAAGAAGTCTCTCAGATTATCGTATTCGGGAAGGTTTGCCCGTTCTCCCCAACTGTCCACACCGTCACTTACTCCATAGCGGTTCTGCATCTTGGGTAGCGCAAAAGCATTGTCGAACATTAGGCTCGTCGAGAAAGAAACACTGCGCTGCCCGTGCGACTGCCCCTTCTTTGTAGTAATCAGTATCACCCCATTGGCGGCCTGACTACCATACAAAGCTGCCGCTGGAGCTCCTTTCAGGATACTGATACTCTCTATATCCTCAGGATTCAGATTGGAAATGCCATCTCCTCCGTCACGGTTGCCGGCATTGGCCGTTCCACCTATGGCAGAGTATGCTTGCTCGGAAGTGGAGTTCAGAATGGGAACACCGTCTATCACATACAGCGGTTGGTTGTCACTCGCCACCGAGCGGATTCCACGGATACTGACTTTGGCTGAGGCTCCCAGACCGGAAGAAACCTGATTAACACGCACACCTGCCGACTTGCCGGTCAACGAAGTAATTAAGTTGGGCATTTTTACTCGCGTCAACTCCTCGTTTTTTATTAAATCTGTGGCGTAAGAAAGAGAATTTTCTTTCTTTTCGATACCCAAAGCGGTAACAATAACGTTATCCAGCTCTATCATATCTTCTCTTAGCGTGATATGAAAGGTCGAACGTCCTTCCACCTCAATATCCTGGGAAATGTAGCCGATAAACGAAACACGAAGCACTGCATTATCGGCAACCACCAGAGTGAATTTTCCTTCCGAATCCGCTATCGCACCATTGGCAGTTTCTTTCTCTTGAATAGTGGCACCGGCCAGCGGAAACCCGCTTTCATCCAGCACACGGCCACTTATCGTCACTTTAGAAAGCTGTATTTCAGAATGTCCCGGACGCTGCATACGCTCCATAAAATCCTCCGGGCAATCCGTCCATCCTATAGAAAACAGCCCTAAAATTAACGTATATAATGTAGTATATTTCATTGCATTAAATTGCCAATTACTTGCAAACTTAAGTATTTTCTCCGAATAAAAAAAGCCATAAAATCTGAGAAAAGAAACTTTTAAAATGAAAAACAGCGAAGAACTTTTGTTTATTGTGGAATATTATGTATATTAGGGGCATGTATAGCAATATAGATCTATTCAAGATAGAAACAAACCATGTGGTTCCTGCCCGGGGAAAGGTCTTGATTTCCGAACCCTTTTTGTGTGACCATATGTTTGGGCGATCCGTCATTCTACTGGTGGACCATACACATGACGGCACAATGGGACTGGTTCTGAACAAACCGCTCCCCCTATTCTTGAATGATGTGCTGAAAGACTTCGACTGCCCGGAAAACATACCTATCTATAAAGGAGGACCGCTCAGCACAGATACGTTGTTCTATCTACACACGCTCAAGGGCATTACCAGAGCATTGCCCATCGGCAAAGGCTTCTACCTGAACGGTGATTTTGAAGCCATTAAAGACTACATCATGCAGGGAAATCCCGTTAAAGGCAGAATCAGATTTTTTTTGGGGTACTCCGGCTGGGAGTACGAACAGCTGGGCCGGGAAATTGAAGAAAACACCTGGCTGGTAGGCAAAGAAAACATCAGTTCGCTAATGGACGAGGCGGCCAGCGGCACACTCTGGAAGAAGGCATTGTGCAAGCTGGGAGCAAAATATGAAATATGGTCGCGCTTCCCCCAGATTCCAACGTTCAATTAGTGCTGCGGAGAAGTTGCAACAGTACGACATCCTTATAGCACCCTCCTACGCGCCACCACTCCCTCAAAAGCCCACAACGCACAAAACCGCAGGATTCAAAAAGGCGGATACTTGCCTCATTATCCACCGAGATATGGACTATCAACTGTTTCAGATACAAGAAACTGAAAACATAGTCGCACAGCAAACGCAGCGCTTCCTTGGCATAACCATTGCCCTGATACTCCTTCCGTATGGCAATACCCACCTCTCCCCGGGCATGCATGGGAGAAAACTCTGTAATATCGATAGTGCCTATCACCGCATCATCCTCTACACGTATAATCATCATACGCAGCTGGCGGTCGGCAAACATATCGCATTCGGAATTCTCAATATATTGTTTCAAGACAAATCTGGAATAGGGTACGGTGAAGTTCGTCACATCCCAAGTCTGGGAATCATTCTCCATAGCATACATCACTTCCAGGTCTTCCGGCTCCATAGCACGGAGACGCACCCTTTCACTGCAGAAATAAGATTTATTCATATCTTCCAGTCGGTTACATTTCTTCTTCTTTATTGATATGCAGTTCTTTACGCAGGCGTCCCTCACCCGGTAGGCAGAACAGAGAAGCCGTCAGTCCTATCAGTGCACACAGTGCACCCGTACTGCTCAACATGATATAATAGGTGAAAAAGCCTGCAAGCACCGGTATGGCAAGCAATGCCAGCCGCACGCCACTCCACAGCGCATAGAGGCGGAGGGCTTCGGGAAGCGTCACTACATCTATTTTCCGGATTAATACCCATGAAAAGAGTTTCAAGGCTATGGGTACGCAAGAGGCAGCCAGCAGAATGGTTACCGTCTCAGCCATATAGGTGGCACGTACATCTCCGGCATACATACCTACCCATCCGCCTCCGGTTTCTCCAAGTAGAACGAGCAGGATGGGAAGCATCCAGAAATAGGCAAAAGTTGTTCGGACACGCGCTGCGGTCTTCTTTATTTGTTCTTCCATTTAGTAAATTGATAGTGGATAATGAATAATTGATAATGGCCCAAACAATCAGGCAGTTCCGGAAAATGGAGTGCGGTTCACAATACTGCGTCCCAGAGTCACTTCATCCGTATACTCCAATTCGTCACCGATGGAAATGCCACGGGCTATGACAGAGAGCTTCACGCCCAGTTTTTCCAGCTTGCGGTAGATATAAAAGTTGGTGGTATCTCCCTCCATCGTCGTGCTCAGCGCAAGAATCACTTCATTGATGCCGCCGGCGGCTACCCGCTGCACAAGGCTTTCTATCTGCAAGTCTCCGGGGCCAATGCCATCCATCGGCGAGATGACACCTCCCAGCACGTGATACAAACCACGGAACTGTTGTGTGGCTTCCACAGCCATCACATCGCGGATGTTCTCTACCACACAAACCACAGAGGCGTCCCGTTGCGGACTGGAACAGATGCAGCACGTCTCCGTATCTGATATATTATGGCATACCTTGCAATATTTCACTTCATGCTTCAGCGTCACGATGGCATTGCCGAACGCTTCCACCACTGCCGTATCCTGGCGGAGCAGGTGAAGAACCAGCCTCATAGCCGTCTTGCGTCCCACTCCGGGCAACTTGGCAAACTCATTTACCGCCTTCTCCAATAATGTAGAGGGAAACTGTCCATTCATACTTAAAATTCTCCTATTGACCACAAAGATAGTGCAAACCGAATGCAGAATAAAATGAACTCGTTCATTTTTTATGCTGAGGTGCAGCCTATCTTCGCTTTCTGGACAAAGATAGTGCAAACTTATGAAATTAGTGCTACCTTTGCCACACGTAAAACCCCAAAAAGGCAACAAAATGGATATTACAAACGCTGAATTCGTCATCAGTAACACAGACGTGCGGAAATGCCCCGCCGGTACATTTCCCGAATATGCTTTCATCGGACGCTCCAACGTAGGAAAATCCAGTCTCATCAATATGCTGACCGGGAGAAAAGGGCTTGCCATGACCTCTGCCACACCGGGAAAGACCATGCTCATCAACCATTTCCTCATCAACAAGAGTTGGTACATTGTAGACCTTCCGGGATACGGCTACGCCAAACGGGGACAGAAAGGGCAGGAACAAATCAAACGTATTATAGAAAGTTATATACTGCAACGCGAACAGATGACTTGTCTGTTTGTTCTTATAGATAGCCGGCTGGCTCCCCAAGCCATCGACCTCGAGTTTACGGAATGGCTGGGCGAGAACGGTGTACCCTTTGCCATCGTCTTCACAAAGGCCGACAAACTGAAAGGCGGCAGACTGAACACCCACATCAACGAATACCTGGAACAGTTGAAGGAACAATGGGAAGAGCTGCCCCCCTACTTCATCACCTCTTCTGAAAACCGCATGGGACGGAAAGAGCTGCTGGACTATATCGAAAGTATCAACAAAAGCCTGAATAGCAAACAATAGACATAAGTAAAATGAAAAGATTAGTTTTTTGGCAACTGTTTGTTGCCGCACTACTGCTGACCGGCAATAGTCACGCACAATCCATCAAGGATTTGTTCAACAAAGAAAATATAGAGAAGGCGGTAAATGCCGTGACCGGCAAGTCAACAGCGGATATGACCGGCACTTGGTCGTATACCGGCTCCGCCATTGAATTCGAATCGGACAACCTGCTGCAGAAAGCCGGCGGTGCCGTTGCCGCCACAGCCGCAGAAAAGAAACTGGACGAACAGCTTGCCAAAGTAGGCATCAAAGCCGGGCAAATGTCATTCACATTCAACGCCGACAGCACATTCAGCGCCAAAGTAGGGCAAAAGAGCATGAAGGGAAGCTACTCCTACGATGCATCCACCCAAAAGGTCAACTTGAAATTCGCCAAGCTGATAGGTATGAATGCCAAGGTCAACGCTACCTCCACAACTATGGACCTGCTGTTCGAATCGGACAAGCTACTGAAACTGATAACCTTCCTCTCCAGCAAAAGCAGCAACTCCACTCTGAAGAGTATCGGCTCGCTGGCCAACAGCTACGACGGAATGATGCTCGGATTCTCATTACAGAAACTGTAACAACAACTTCCATACAACAAAAAAATCCCGCAAGCACCGAACAATGCTTGCGGGATTTTTTTATCTGAAAAGAGCGGAAAACGAGACTCGAACTCGCGACCCTAACCTTGGCAAGGTTATGCTCTACCAACTGAGCTATTTCCGCATGGGATGACTCTCCTTTTTTGAGGAGTAAAGTGCCCAGAACAGGACTCGAACCTGCATGCCTCTCGACACACGCACCTGAAACGTGCGCGTCTACCAATTCCGCCACCTGGGCATAAGTCATCTTCAATACATCTGAAAGAGCGGAAAACGAGACTCGAACTCGCGACCCTAACCTTGGCAAGGTTATGCTCTACCAACTGAGCTATTTCCGCAATGTATAAAAGCGTGAAGAGAAGGAGACTCGAACTCCCACGACATAATTGTCACTACCCCCTCAAAGTAGCGCGTCTACCAATTCCGCCACCTCTCCAACTTACTTTCAACAATTCAAAGAACCGACTGCTTTACCTTGGTGCCCAGAACAGGACTCGAACCTGCATGCCTCTCGACACACGCACCTGAAACGTGCGCGTCTACCAATTCCGCCACCTGGGCATAGGTAATTGCAATCTAAACTGCGTTGAGCGGAAAACGAGACTCGAACTCGCGACCCTAACCTTGGCAAGGTTATGCTCTACCAACTGAGCTATTTCCGCGATTGCGGATGCAAAGGTAGATATTTTCCTTAAACCTGCAAACATTCCGCAGACTTTTTTCACACAGAAAAGTGTACATTTTCGCCAGGCATACAAGCAGACTTTTGATTATCAACTCATTCGCCCACGATAATCTTCATAAG